>NZ_CP108101.1:612912-919368 GCF_036195325.1 Streptomyces sp. NBC_00234
AGCGGCCGGGGCCTTCTCCTCGGGCGCCGGTGTGTGGTCGGCGAGGACTTCGAGCAGCCGGCTCTCGGCCACCTCGTCGCCCGCCAGTTCGCCCGCGACGGTTCCGCCGCGCAGGACGACGATGCGGTCGGCGCCCTCGATGAGCTCCTCGATGTCGGAGGAGATGAGCAGGACGGCCAGTCCCTCGCGGGCGAGTTCGTCGATGAGGCTCTGCACTTCGGCCTTGGCGCCGACGTCGATGCCGCGGGTGGGTTCGTCGAGGAGCAGGACCTTGGGTTCCAGGCACAGCCAGCGGGCGAGGAGCACCTTCTGCTGGTTGCCGCCGGAGAGTTCGCCGACCTTCTGCTCGGGGCTCGACGCCTTGATCCGCAGGCGCTTCATGAAGAGGTCGACGATGCGGTCCTGCTTGGCGCGGGAGACGACCCCGGCGCGGGAGAGCCTGGGCATGGCGGCCAGCACGATGTTCTCGCGCACGGAGAGGCCGGGGACGATTCCCTCGGCCTTGCGGTCCTCGGGCAGCAGGCTGATGCCGGCGCGAATGGCCGCGGCCGGGGTCGGACGGCGCAGGACGCGGCCGTCGACACTCACTTCTCCCGCGTCCAGATGCAGGGCGCCGGACAGCGCCTTGGCCGTCTCGCTGCGGCCGGAGCCGAGGAGTCCGCCGAGGCCGAGCACCTCGCCCGCGTACAACGACACCGACACGTCGTCGAGTCGGTGCCGACTGGAGAGGCCGGTCGCGGTGAGCACGGGCGTACGGGCGGCGTCGTGTCCGCCCGCCGCGAAGCTGGTGAGGCCGGAGCGGCGCACCTCGGCCAGGTCGCGGCCGAGCATCATCGAGACGAGCCGCATGCGGTCGAGTTCCGCCAGGTCACCGGTGTGGATGTGGCGGCCGTCGCGCAGGACGGTGACGCGGTCGCAGATCCGGTAGAGCTCGTCCATGCGGTGGCTGACGTAGAGGACGGCGATGCCCTGGTCGCGCAGGTTCCCGATGACCCGGAAGAGGGTCTCGACCTCGCGCGGTTCGAGCGAGGAGGTGGGCTCGTCCATGATGACGACCTGGGCGTTGACGGAGACGGCGCGGGCCAGGGCCACCATCTGCTGGGTGCCGACTCCCAGGGTGTGCAGGGGCTTTCGCGGGTCGGCTCGGACGCCGAAGCCGTCGAGCAGTTCGGCGGCCTCGCGGTGCATCCGGCCGAAGTCGATGAGTCCCAGGCGGTTCTTGGGCTCGCGGCCGAGGAAGATGTTGCGCGCCACGCTCATCAGCGGGACGAGGTTCACCTCCTGGTAGATCGTCGAGATGCCCGCGTGCTGGGCCTCGAAGGGCCGGGCGAACCGTACCGGGTCGCCCGCCAGCCGCAGTTCGCCCTCGTCGGGCCGGTACACCCCGGTCAGTACCTTGATGAGGGTGGACTTGCCGGCGCCGTTCTCACCCACCAGCGCGTGGGTCTCCCCTGCCCGCAGCGAGAAGGAGACCTGGTCGAGGGCGACGACGCCTGGGAAACGCTTGCTCACCGAGCGCGCTTCGAGCACGGCGGGGGCCGCGGGCGGATCGGGTGCCTCCGGTATCCGCGATTCTGCTTCGGGTGGTGCCATGGGTCCTGGCCTTCCGCTGTTCCGTTCCGAGGGTGGACGCGGGCCCACGGCCGCCGTGACCGGTGAGGGGTCACGGCGGCGGTGGGCCGGGGATGCGGTGCGGGTCAGTACGCTCCGCCGAGCGATGCCTCGGCGTTCGTCGCGTCGTACGCCCGGTCGGAGATGATGACGTTCTCGGGGATCTCCTCGCCCGCGTAGAACTTCTGGGCGGTGGCGAAGGCGAGCGGGCCGAACCGCGGGTTCGACTCGATGACGGCGTTGTACTCGCCGTTGACGAGGGCCTGTACGGCGTTGCGGGTGCCGTCGACGGAGACGATCTTGACGTCGTTGCCGGGCTTCTTGCCCGCGGCCTTGAGCGCGGTGACGGCGCCCAGGCCCATCTCGTCGTTCTCCGCGTAGACGGCGGTGATGTCGGGCTTGGACTGGATGAGCTGCTCCATGACCTGCTGGCCCTTGTCGCGGGCGAACTCGCCGGTCTGCTGGGCCACGATCTCGATGCCCGGTGCCTTCGCCGCGATCTGGTCGACGAAGCCCTTGGTGCGGTCGGTGGTGACGTTGTTGCCGGAGGCGCCGAGGAGGATGGCGACCTTGGCCTTGCCGCCGGTCGCCTCGATCATCGCGTCGGCGGCGCGCTTGCCCTGCTCGACGAAGTCGGAGCCGAGGAACGCGACATAGTCCTTGCAGGCGGTGGAGTTGACCTTGCGGTCGATGGTGAGGACGGGCACCTTCTTGGCCGCCGCGGCCTTGAGCGCGGGCTCCAGCCCGTCGGAGTTGAGCGGCGCCACGATGAGGAACTGGGCACCCTGCGACAGCATGTCCTGGATGTCGCTGATCTGCTTGGAGAGCTGCGACTGCGCGTTGGTGGTGAGCAGCTTCTTGACGCCGATCTTCTTGGCCTCGTCCTTGATGGACTGCGTCTCGGCGATACGGAAGGGGTTGGCCTCCTTCTCCGACTGGGAGAAGCCGACCACGGCGTTCTTCAGGTCCAGCTTCGGCCCGCCGTAGGACTGGAGCGAGCAGCCGGCTCCGGAGGTGCCTTCGGGGGTCTTGGCCGCCTGGGCGCCCTGGCTGCTGTCACCGCCCGCGTTGTCGGAGGTCTCCGACTTGGAGCAGCCGGAGGCGGCCAGCGTGGCGGTGGCGGCGAGCAGGCAGGCCACGGCGAGGGTACGGGATCGGCGCTTGATGATCATGCGCGGAACGCTCCTTGGCGGGATGACGGCACGCCGTTCGGCGTGGGGTCGGGGTGGGGCCGGACGATGCATCGGCCGCTCGGCGGCCGGTGCCGGTGAAATTCTCAGGAACCCGCTCCGAGCTGCGACAACTGCGGCCACGGGGGCCTGCGTAGCCTGTCGGCGACTCGGTTTACAACGTTATATATGCGGTGTGGCACAGGCGGCAAGAGCGTGGCCGCGCGTTTCCAAAATGTGTCGGGCCGTCGTGGGACGGGCGGCTCGACCCCAACTTCCGGGCAGCCGAGGGGCGTTGCGGCACGCCGGCGTACGGCCCGTCCGCGGCACGACGGCCCGGCGGCGGGGCTTGACCGCCGCCGGGCCTCTCCTCGTGTCCGGGCCCGGAGCCCTACGGCTTCTCGCCGTCGTGGAGCGCGCTCACCTCCTGCGCGGTGAGCGCCTTGTCGTACACCCGGACCTGGTCGACGGAGCCGTTCCAGAAGTCACCGTTCTGACCGGCGTACTTGGCACGGCCCACGGAGAGCGGGCCGGTGCTGACGTCGGCAGGCCCGGCGGCGGCGGTGGCCGCGAGCTCACCGTCGACGTACAGCTTGATCTCGTCGCCGTCGCGCACGCCCACGAGGTGGTACCACCTCCCCGTGTCGGGCTGCATCTCCACCCGGGCCCGGTGGCCGCCCGGCGTGCTGAACGCGAACGCGCCCTGCCCGTACTGGAGATAGAAGGGATTCTCCGTGCGCCGGCCGTCCTGGCTGACGACGGTCGCGTAGTTGCCGGGGAGCGTGTCGGCCGACGCCCAGGCGGACACGGAGTAGGAGCCGGTGGTGTCGACGACCGGGCCCGCGGTCTCGGCGTACTGTCCCTGGCCGTCGAACCTCAGCCCGGAACCCTTCACGCCCTGGGTCCACGACGTGCCCGGCGTGAGGGCGAGCGGGACACGGTTCGGACCGCTGTCGGCCGCGGTGGTGCCCCCGTTCTCGTCCAGCGACCAGCTCGCTCCGCCCTTCAGGGCATCGCGGTCACCGGCCGCCGCACCGGCGGCGATGACCTCCTGGTTGATCCGGCGCACCTTGGCGGCGTCGACCTTGATCTCACGGCGGTCGTAGGTCCACATCCCGTTGAGCTCGTTCTCCAGGTCGCTGACCTGGGTGTAGACCGAGCCCGACAGTTCGGCGTTGGCCGCCGCCAAGTAGTACGTACGGGTGTTGTCGACGTACTTGGCCGTCAGGGCGTCCTTGTCCGCGACCCCGCTGTAGATGGCCGCGGGAGCGCCCGGCCACATGTGCCCGGGGGTACGGAGCGTGAAGCCGCCGTGCTCGCCGTCCATGGCGGCCCGGTGGTCGGGGAACGGCGCCTCACGGTTGAGGTAGTCGTGGTGGTCGATGATCTCGCCCTTGCCCGAGTCACCCTTGGACGAGCAGCAGTTGACGCCGCTGTGCGCGTTGACGACGCGGGACGGGTCATCGGCCTTGACCGCCTCGGCGATCTTTCCGGTCTCGGTGCGGTCCCACTCGCCCCAGCCCTCGTTGAAGACGATCCAGCCGCCGATCGAGGGGTGGTTGTGCAGCTGCTTCATCATCTCCTCGCCCTGGGAGAGGAAGGCGTCCTTGCCCTGGTCGTTGCTGATGTCGCTGGAGACGAAGTCCTGCCACACGAGCAGGCCGAGGCGGTCGGCGTGGTAGTACCAGCGGGGCGACTCCACCTTGATGTGCTTGCGCACGGCGTTGAATCCGAGGTCCTTCTGCGCCTTCAGGTCGAAGGTGAGCGCCGCGTCGCTGGGCTGGGTGTGGAGACCGTCCGGCCAGAAGCCCTGGTCCAGCATGGCGAGGGAGAAGAACGGCTTCCCGTTGAGCACAAGCTTCTGGTAGCCGCCGACCTTGGCGACCTTCAGCGAGCGCATACCGAAGTAGCTGTCGACGGTGTCCGTCGACCGGCCGTCGGTCAGGGTCACGTCGAGGTCGTAGAGGTACGGGTCATCCGGGGTCCACAGGTGCTTGCCGGCCACGGGCAGGCTGAGTTCGCGGTTGGCCGGTCCGGTGACCGTACCGACGACCTTGCCCTTGGCGTCACGTGCGACGGCCTTGATCCTGGCTCCGGCCGAGGCGTCCTCGGAGTTCACCGTCAGGGCGAGACGGCCCGTGTCGATGTCGGGGGTCGTCGTCAGCGAGTCCACCGCCGCCGGAGCGACCGGCTCCATCCAGACGGTCTGCCAGATACCGGAGGACGGGGTGTACACGATGCCGCCGGGGCGCGTGGACTGCTTGCCCTTGGGCTGGTTCGGACCGGTGACGTCGGTGACGGCGACGATGATCTCCTGAGGACCGCCCCGCTTGACCGCGTCCGTGATGTCGGCGCTGAATCCCGTGTATCCGCCGGTGTGTTCGGCGACCTTGGTGCCGTTGACCCAGACCGCCGCCTTGTAGTCGACGGCGTCGAAGTTGAGCTTCAGCCGCTTGGACGTGCTGCCGGTGCCGACGGACCAGTTCTCCGGAACGGTGACGAGCTTGCGGTAGAACATGTGGTCCTCGTGCCGCTCCAGGCCCGAGAGCTGGGACTCCACGGGGAACGGCACCGTGATGCGCTCACCGAGGGTCTTGCCGAAGACGGGCTGCTCGCCCTCCTTCGCCCCGGCGAACTCCCAGGGCCCGTTGAGGTTCTTCCACCGGTCACGCACCTGCTGCGGCCGGGGGTACTCGGGCAGCGGGTGGGCACGGTCGATCGTGTCGCCCCAGCGGGTGGTCAGCCGGTGGGTGGAAGCGTTCCTGGCCGTGCGGCTGATCTCCGGTACGGTTTCGCCGCCCACCCGAAGGCCGCCCTCACCGTCGTACGCGAAACGGACCTGCTGCCCCTTCTGGACGGGTGCGGCCAGGGTGACGATCAGGGCCCTGGGGTTGTCGGACACCTTGACCACCTCCTTCACCGGCATCGGCGAGGTGTCCGCCTCGATCTTGAGGTGGTCCTTCACGCCGTCCACGGCGCCGACCTCGCCCTCGAAGGTCGCCTGGAGCTTCAGGCCGTCCTCGGCGACGTCGAGCCCCACCGGGTAGACCTCGAAGTCGGACGGCGGGGTGAACGCGGACTCGGGCACGATCTGCTTGGCGAGCTTCGCGCTCGACCAGCGCAGGAACATGTTGGCGCCACCGGTGTCCTGGAACATCTCCAGCCGGAACTCGTGCGGCTCGCCCGCGGCCAGCGCGACGGGCCGGCTGGTCTGCTCGACGTCCCAATCGGGCTGCCAATGGTCGATGACAACGTTGCCATCGACGAAAAGTCTGAAGCCGTTGTCGCCGATGGCGGCGAACGTGTACTCCCCGGTTTCCGGAGCTTCGATCTGTCCGGTCCAGCGGGCCGTCGTGTGCTCGGTCCTGCCGGTGGCGGACTCGAACGCCCCCGTGAGGCCGGGGAAGTTGATCTCCGGGTCGAGCGCGACTCCGCCGAGCTCGGCGAAGTCGCGGGCGCCCGGCGCCGACATGCTGAAGTACTCGCCCTTGAGGCCGTGCACCTCGGTCGACGGGTCATCGGCGGCGAACGTGGCGGCAGTTGCCGCGGCGGCTGCGGAGACCGGCGCGGCAACGGCGGCGGGGACCAGGGTGGCCCCGACGGGCAGCAGCAGCGCTGCTGTGCACGCCAGGGCTCTGAACAAGGCTCGTGGGCGTGGTAGTTCTCGCATCAAGACGTCGTCCTCGTCTGAGAAGCCGGGTGCCCCGGACCTGCGGGGCACTGCACATAGTCGAACATTGAGCCACAGCCCCAAACGCTTAACAATGGTCGTGCACGCAGAATTTTCAACGATATAAATTTGTGGCCGCCCGGCACGCGCCGAGACGGGCCGGCCCCCGTCGAGCGGCGCGTGCCGCTCGACGGGGGGCCGCGCCCACCCGGAAGCGCTTACTCGGGCAGTCCCGACGCACCGCTCGCCCAGGCGGTGTTGGGGCTCTCGGACAGCTGGTGGCTCACCGTTCCCCCACGCGTGAGCAGGGAGGCGTCCGTCCAGGAACGGTCGCTGGGACGGCCGTTGACCTCGACCGACTCGATGTACGGGTGGGTGGCACCGGCCGCGGGTGCGCTGATGCGGATGTCCCTCCCGCGGGGGCGGTCGATCACCGCGTCCGGGAAGAGCGGAGCGCCCAGCAGCATGGTGGCGCTGCCCGGTGTCTGCGGGTACAGACCCAGCGCCGAGAAGACGTACCAGGAGGACATCGTGCCCAGGTCGTCATTGCCGGGGAGGCCGGCGGGGCCGGTCCCGTAGACGGTGTCGAGGATCTCGCGCACCGTCTCCTGGGTCTTCCACGGCTTCCCCAGCGCGTTGTAGAGCCAGGGCGCGTGGATACCCGGCTCGTTGGTCGGGTCGTACCGCAGGGCGTCGCCGCCCTTGACTGACCAGGAACCGTCGGCCTTGTGGAAGAAGGCGTCGAGCCGCTGGGCGGCGACGTCCCGGCCGCCCATCGCGGCGGCCAGGCCCTGGACGTCCTGCGGGACCATCCAGGTGTACGTGGCGCTGGTGCCCTGCGCGAAGCCCCGGTCGCTGCCGGGGCTGAACGGAGTCACCCAGGAGCCGTCGAGGTTGCGTGCCTGGATGTAGCCGTGCGTGCCCGCACCGTCGGTGGCATCGGGGTTGAACACGTTGCGCCACCAGCGCCCCCGCTCCTCGAACGCCGCTGCCTCCTCGTCCCGGCCCAGCAGCTTCGCCCACCGGCCGAGCGCGGCGTCGGCGACCGCGTCCTCCAGGGTCTCCGCCGCACCTCCCCAGCAGTGACAGGCGTCCTGCGGCGCGTAGTGCGACTCCAGGTACTGGGCCAGGTTGGGACGCTGGCCGGTGCACTGACCGGGACACCCCGCGTCCGAGAGGCCGTCGGCGACCGGCACGGTCGCCTGGCGGGCCAGGGACTCGAAGGCGCCCTCGTAGTCGAAGTTCCGCACGCCCATGGCGTAGAAGGTGGCCAGGGTCGCCGCCGAGGGATCACCGGTCATGACGTGCGTGGCCCCGTTGACGTGCACCCAGCGGTCCCACACCCCGTTGTTCTGCCGGGCGAAGTTGTAGAGCGACTGCGCGAAGTCACCGGCGATCTCGGGCTTCAGCAGGGCGAGCAGCTGGATCTGGGCCCGGTACTGGTCCCACCCGGAGAAGTTGCTGTACTGCGCCCGTTGACCTCCGCCCACCCGGTGCGGCACGCCGTCCATGCCGGGGTAGCGGCCGTCGGTGTCGCTGATCAGGTTGGGCTGCATGAGCGAGTGGTAGAGCGCGGTGTAGAAGGTGGTGCGCTGGGCGGTGCTGCCGCCGCCGATGCGCACGGAGCCCAGTTCCCGGTCCCAGGTGCGGGCTCCGGCCTCCGCGACGTCGTCGACGCTCGCCGCGGGCGCGATCTCCTGGCGGAGGTTGGCCTCGGCGCCCGCCTGACTGACGTAGGAGATCCCGATCCGCATCCGGACGTCGGTGTCGGCGCTCGTGTCGAAGCCCACCCAGCCGCCGGAGCCCCGGCCGGCCCGGTCCGCCCCGGTCGCGTACCCCTCGCCCCCGCGGCCCGTGGTGGCGCCCGGTGCGAGCGTGCCGTCCTTCCAGGTGCCGGTGGAGGCGAAGTCCCGGTCGAAGGAGGCGCTGAAGTACAGACGGTAGTAGCTCTTGCGGTTGTTGGTGCCGCCGTTCGCGCGCCGGCCACAGAACGCGCCGGTGAGGACCGAGCCGGTCACCTTGCGGTGCGCGGTGTCGATCTCGACCTCGGCGTCCTCGCTGCCGTTGAGGGAATTGGACACCCGGAAGAGCAGGTTGGCGGGCTTGCCCGCGGGGAATCCGAAGTCGGCCACACCTGCCCGGCGGCTCACCGCCAGGTCCGCGGTGGCGCCGGAGGCCAGCCCCACGGAGTAACGGCCGGGCACCGCCGTCTCGTTGTCGTGCGAGAAGTCGGCGGCGTAGACGGCGTCCTTGGTGTCGGCGGACGGCGAGGAGGTGACGTCACCGACGAACGGCATGATCGGAACATCGCCTGCGGCGCCGGGGTTGCACCCGGCTCCGTTGACATGAGTGAGGCTCAGGCCGCGCATACGGGTCGCGCCGTACTCGTAGCCGTTGGCCGCCCCGGTGCTCGTCTGGTCGCCCCTGGTGCTGGTCGGGGACCACGCGATCATGCCGTACGGAAGCGTGGCACCGGGGTAGGTGTTGCCTCCGTTCGCGGTGCCGATCAGCGGGTCGACATAGGAGGTCGGACGCGTGAGGAGCCCGGTGGCCCCGGCCGCCGGTGGTGTGACGGCAGCGGCGAGCGCTCCGGTGAGGATCATGGCGGCTGCTCGCGCGCCGAAGCGCCTCGCCGCGGACGGTCTTGGGGGCATGTCTCGCTTCCCTTCGCTCTGACAACGTTGTCCACGAGGCGTCCACGACCCCGGCACACGTTGATCGATTCGCCGCCGAGCGTAGATCCCCGCGGCGTGCGAGGGAATGCCGGAGACGGCCCGTCCGGTGAACGAGCGGTGAACCGCCGCCGCGCGACCGTCCGGCGGCGGGCACCGGGTGCCCGCCGCTCAGGCGTCAGAGCCGGGCGCCGAGGCGCTTCTTGGCCTCGGGCCACTCGTCGGCGAGCAAGGAGAAGTAGACGGTGTCCCGCCAGGTGCCGTCGTGGCGCCGGCGATGGCGGCGCAGCACCCCTTCGCGCTGGGCACCGAGGCGGGCGATGGCCTCCTGCGACCGGTGGTTCAGATGATCCGTCTTCAACTGCACGCGCCCCATGCCCAGTTCCTCGAAGGCGTACGTCATCAGGAGCAGCTTCGCCTCGGTGTTCACTGCCGAGCGCCAGAACGCGCGTCCGTACCAGGTCCAGCCGATCTCCAGCCGTTCGTCGGACGGGCTGATGTCGAGGAACGAGGTCCAGCCGATCGCCCGGCCGCTCGCGCGGTGGATGACGGCGTACGGCACGTACGTACCGTTCGCGGCGTCGTCGAGCAAAGCCCGCATCGTCCCGGCGAGTTCGTCCTGCGACTGCGGCGTCGGGTCGCCCAGCCAGCGCCAGACCTCGTCGTCGCGGCCACCGGCCGCGAAGAGGTCTTCGGCGTGGTCCATGGCCAACGGCACGAGCGTGATGTGGCGACCGGTCAGGGTGACGGGCGCGGGTATCCGTGCAGACATGATCTCAGCCTATCCCAGTTCGGACTAGCCCTAAAACATTTATGCACTAATGCAAACGAGTCTCCCGAGCGCGCGCATGTCCGGTGCCCTGACTAGACTTTCGAGCATGGGACAGCGGCCTGTGGCGGCGACTGCGCCCGAGCTCGTCCTGGAAACCGATCAGGGTTCCACGGTGATGAGACCGGGTCGGGACTATCACGTCGGCCGCGACCCACTGAGCGACATCGTCATCGACGACATCCGGGTCTCCTGGCACCACGCGGTGCTGCGGCCCGAGGCGGACCACTGGCTGCTGGAGGACGAGAACAGCACCAACGGCACGTACACCGAGGGTCGTCGCATCCATGAGTCGGGCGTCGGTCCCGGCAGCGTGATCCGCTTCGGCAACCCCGCCGACGGTCCGCGGGCCCTGCTCGTCGGCACCGAGCCGCCGGCCCCCGTCACCCCCGCACCGGAACGGCCGTCCGCCGTCTCGATGCCCGGCGCGACGGGCACCTTCCGGCAGCCGACGACCGTGCGCCCGCTCCCCGCCCGCACCGTACGCATCGGCCGCGGCAGCGACAACGACCTGGTCATCGACGACCTGGTCGTCTCGCGTCGGCACGCCGAACTCCGCGCCCTCGCCGACGGTACGTACGAGATCGTCGACCTCGGAAGCCACAACGGCACCTTCCTCAACGGAGCGCCGGTGGTGGACCGGGCACCCGTCGCGGCCGGGGACATCGTGGGTATCGGCCACTCGGCGTTCTGTCTGGTCGGCGACGAACTCCAGGAGTTCGTCGACACCGGTGAGGTCTCGCTCGACGTGCAGGACCTGGCCGTCACCGTGGACCGGGGCCGCAAGACCCTCCTCGACGAGGTGGCGTTCCCCGTCGGCGAGAAGTGCCTGCTCGCGGTGGTCGGCCCCAGCGGCGCCGGGAAGTCCACCCTGCTCAACGCGCTGACGGGGCTGCGCCCCGCCGACCGGGGCAGGGTCCTGTACGACGGCCGTGACCTCTACCGCGACTTCGCCGAGCTGCGCCAGCGCATCGGGCTCGTGCCGCAGGACGACATCCTGCACGCACAGCTGACCGTGCGCCGCGCCCTCGGGTACGCCGCCGAGCTGCGCTTCCCCCAGGACACCGCCGCCTCCGAACGCGAGGCACGGGTCGCCGAGGTCATCGGCGAACTGGGCCTGGAACAGCGCGCCGACCAGCCGATCCATAGCCTCTCGGGAGGTCAGCGCAAGCGGGTGAGCGTGGCCCTGGAGCTGCTGACGAAGCCCTCACTGCTCTTCCTCGACGAACCGACGTCGGGCCTCGATCCCGGCATGGACCGTTCCGTCATGCACATGCTGCGCGGCCTCGCCGACGACGGCCGTACGGTCATCGTGGTGACCCACAGTGTGCTCAGCCTGGACGTCTGCGACCGGCTCCTCGTCCTCGCACCGGGCGGGCGCATCGCCTACTACGGTCCTCCGGACGACGCCCTGGCCTTCTTCGGCTTCGAGCAGTGGCCGGAGGCGTTCGAAGCCTTCGAGAACGACCGCGACCGCGACTGGGCGGGGCAGTACCAGGAATCCACCTTCCACCGCCAGTACATCCTCAACGCCACGGCCCAGCCGCATCTGCCGGAGGTCCCGGCCGCCGCGGCCGTCGCACCTCCGCCGAAGACCAGGAACTGGGGCGGCCAACTGCGCACGCTCGTGCGCCGGTACGCAGCCGCCCTGAGCGCCGACCGGACCTTCCTCGTCATCATGATCGCCCTGCCGTTCGTGATGGGAGCGATGGCCCGTGCCCTGGCAGGCAGTGAACTGACCCAGGAAACGGCGATGAACGCGCTCCTCATCCTCTGTGTGGGCGGTGTGCTGACCGGCGCCGCCAACGCGGTGCGGGAGCTGGTCAAGGAACGGGTGATCTATCAACGGGAGCGCGCGGTCGGGCTTTCCAGATCCGCGTACCTGATGTCCAAGGTCGTGGTGCTCGGCATCATCACGGTGCTGCAGGCCGTCGTGCTGACATTGGTGGGTCTGGTCGGCGTCGATCTCAACGCACCGGGCGGCAAGGGAGTGCTGCTGCCACCCCTGGTGGAGATCACTCTGGCCGTCGCCCTGCTCTCCTTCACCGCGATGATGCTCGGACTCCTCGTGTCCGCGATGGTGCGCAAGGAGGAGGTGACCATGCCGTTGCTGGTCCTCCTCGCCATCGTCCAGGTCGTGTTCTGCGGAGCGCTGCTCAAACTGGACGGGGTGATCGGGGTCGAGCAGCTGGCGTGGCTGGTGCCGTCCCGGTGGGCCCTCGGCGCGATGGCCGGAACCATCGACCTCCACGCGATCGTGCCGGGGAAGCTGACGTCCGATCCCCTGTTCGAGCACTCCGCCGGGGTGTGGCTGCTCAACATGGGCATGCTGGTCGTCCTCTCGCTCGTCTTCGGCTATGTGGTCGCGAAGCTCCTTCGCCGCCACGAACCCGCCATCATGCGGAAGTAGGGGCGGCCCATGGCGACTCCGGAGTTCCGCCCGACCCATGTCGTCCCCCCGGACGGAATGCCCGCCTGGGAGGCTCCCGACGTGTCCCGGCCGACCGCGCCGCTCGACCCACTGCTGCCCGTGCAGCTCCTCGACCGGCGGGGCGACTGGGGGCTCATCGCATGCGCCAACGGGTGGTCCGCGTGGATCGACGGCAGACTGCTCGTCGCCGTACCGCAGGAGCCGCCGGCCGCCCACCAGCAGCTGGCGCGCACGGCGGACCCCGGGCCCCTGCTCGCCAGGATCGACGAGGCGCTCCACCAGTACCGGCGCGCGGCGCAGGAGCTGGCGGACGGTCGCCTCGACGGCGAGAACTTCCGGGTCCGCACCCAGGGGCTGCGGGTCGGCGTGATCGTCGACGGCGAGGCGGTGTGGCTGTACGACGCGGAGCACGAGCGCTGGGTGTACTGCGACGGCAAGCAGCTCAGTACGTACGCGGCGTCCTCGGGCCCCGGACCGGGAACGTCGGCCGGCGACTCCGGTACGGGACGGGCACGGGACGCGGGGCCGGAGCCCACCCGGGTCGTCTCCGACGCGGGTCCGGCCACGGGCCCTTCCGCAGGACCCCCGACGCAGTCGGCACGGTGACCTGCGATGACTCCTCCGCCGCCTCCTTCGCACGAGGCCGACCTTCCGGCCGGCAAGCCGCAGGACCTGCTGGGGAAGCAGATCGCGGACTACCGGGTGGAGAGCGAGATCGGCCGGGGTGGCATGGCCGTCGTGTACCGCGCCAAGGATCTGCGGCTGGACCGCACGGTCGCCCTGAAGCTGCTCGCACCGGAGCTGGCGCGCAACGACACGTTCCGGCAGCGCTTCACGCACGAGTCACGGGTGGCCGCCGCGATCGACCACCCGCACATCGTGCCGGTCTTCGAGGCGGGCGAGACGGAGGGGCTGCTCTACATCGCCATGCGCTTCGTCGCCGGACAGGATCTGCGGGTCCTGATCGACCGCCGGGGCCCCCTGCCGCTCACCACCGCGCTCCGGATCGCCGCACAGGTGGCCTCGGCACTCGACGCGGCCCATGACCACGACCTGGTCCACCGCGACGTCAAGCCCGGCAACATCCTGGTCGCGGCCGGCACGGACAGCGACCACCCGGAGCACGTGTACCTCACGGACTTCGGGCTGACGAAGAAGTCGCTGTCGCTGACCGGGTTCACGACCGTGGGCCAGTTCGTCGGCACGCTCGACTACGTGGCCCCTGAACAGATTTCGGGGCGCCCGGTGGACGGCCGGTGCGACGTCTACAGCCTCGCCTGCGTCGTCCAGGAGACACTGACCGGCGCCCCGCCCTTCCGGCGGGACGACGACATGGCGCTGCTCTGGGCGCACCAGTACGACCCCCCGCCGCCACTGAGCGAGGAGCGTCCCGGGCTTCCGCCCGCGCTCGACGCCGTACTGGCGAAGGCACTCGCCAAGAGCCCGGACGACCGCTACGACTCCTGCGTGCGGTTCGTCGCCGCGCTGCGTGCCGCGGCTGCGGGAGTCGGCCCGGACACGCATCCGCCGACCCGGGTGGACGTCGGCCCGGCCCCCCGGCTCGGCTCCGTCGAACCCCCTCCCCCGCCGCCGCGCTGGGCCCTGCCGGTCTTCCACGAGAGGTTCTAGGGAGTGTCCGCAAAGTATCGCCGGCCAGACGAGACTTTGCGGACACGACCTAGGGACCCTAGCGCGCGCCGTCCTGGAGGGTGTCCGTCTCGCCCCGGCGGTGGAATCGGGAGGCGAGCAGGCCGCCGAGGAAGCCGGTGACCGCGCCCCAGAGGAGGGCGATGCCGAGCGCCGACCACAGCCGCGGACGCAGGAGCACGTCTCCGCCGAGCCCCCCGCCCACGTCTCCGAGGCCCAGCAGCGAGAGGCCCAGGTGCGCGGAGACCCGGGCGACCAGGCAGATGAACAGCACCGTGACGGTGAGCGCCACCGCCATGTGCGCGGCGTGCTGCCAGGCGCGCGTACGGGCCGGTGAGCGGATGGCCATGAGGAAGGCGGCTGCGAGGACGGCCGCCGCGGCGACGACGACCAGCCACCACGCGCGGCCGTCCTGTTCGGCGAGCGTCCGGACGTCGAGCGTCGAGATGTCCGGTGTACGGAGCACCGAATCGAGCATCTGGGGCATCGGCAGTCCGAACGGGCCGTCGACCTTGCCCTCCCAGGACACGCCGAGTCCCAGGGTGAACGCGAGCCACACCAGGTTCGGCAGCCCCAGGAGGATCACCGCGAACGTCTCGGCGGGGTGTCCTCGCGTCACCGCGACGACGAGTCCGGCGACCACGCCCACCACCACGTACCCGAGCAGCAGCACCACCATGGCATGGGCCGCGGGCCGCACCGGCTCCTGGAAGCGCACCAGCCGGGCGGGGAGCGGGGCGCCTCGCGACACCAGCAGGGCCAGCAGGAGGACACCCGCCAGCCACACCAGACCGACGACCAGGGTGAGGAAGATGTCGGCCCGGAACCCGACCCGGGGCGTGGCGTCGAGTGCGTCGATGAGGCCGCCCGTCGGGTCCTCGACCGGGAGGGTGAAGGTCTGCCTGGCCAGGAGCGAGAGCGCGAGGAGGGCGAGGAGCCAGAGCGCCGCGACCCGGGCGGCCCAGCCGCCCAGCTCCCGGGTGCCGGCGACGGCCCGGT
The DNA here is from genome assembly GCF_036195325.1 of Streptomyces sp. NBC_00234. Lineage (NCBI taxonomy): Bacteria > Bacillati > Actinomycetota > Actinomycetes > Kitasatosporales > Streptomycetaceae > Streptomyces > Streptomyces sp. NBC_00234. The sequence continues at coordinate 627,941 of NZ_CP108101.1, forward strand.
GGCGCAGCGGCCTGAGGAATCCCGCACCGACGCCGAGGGCGCCGACGAGTGTCACCGACAGCGGCAGCACCGAGAGGTCCGCGTTCGTCTCGGCGAGGGCCCCGGCGTCGCCGGAGACCGCCACGGAGCCGCCTGCGGCCATCACGACGACGGCCGCGACGACGCGGGGGAAGGCGCCGCCGGGGAGGTCACCCGCGCCGGCGGCCCACAGTCCGAGGGCCGCCGCGACGATCATGGCGACCATCCCGGCGAGCACGGCCACGAGGGCGTCGGTCCAGCCGTGCGCGGGGCGTGGCGCGTCGTTCCTGTCGGTGCTTCGCGGGCTGCTCACGGTGACACGCTAAGCATGGGCTCGGGCGCTCCGCCCCCTGGTGTGGGCCGACCGCGTCCGCTTGCGGGCAGCCGGGGTACAAGGCACACAATGAGGACTATGCGTATGTAAGTGGGACTGGTTTCTGACCTTGGGAAGAAGAGCCCGTGAGTGAGCAACCGCAATCGTCCGGCCGTCCGACGGGACCCCCCTCCGGCCCGCTGTCGGAACCCTCGCAACCCGGTCCGACCCCGCCGCCGGATACCCCGACCGGTCCGCCGCCCGGCCCGCCCAGCGGCGGTGAGCTGGGGGCTCCCGGCTCCTCCGGCGGTCACGGCGGCGGAGGAGCGTCGGGGGGCGGCGGCTCCGGTGGCGGCGGCGGTGGTCCGGGCGATTCCGGCGGTGGCGACGACCGCCCGCCCGGCGGTTCCGGTGGCGAGCGGGCCTGGTGGCGGTCGGCCCCCCGTGTCGCCATCATCGCCACGGCGATCGTCGCGGCCGTCGTGCTCACCGTCGTGCTGACCCGTCCCGACGGGGGTACGAAGGCGGGCGGCGAGGTGTTCCTCCAGTCGGCCGGCTCCTCCGGTCAGGACCCGTTCACGGAGTCCACGGCCGAGAAGGAGGAGCAACCTCCCTCGACACCGACCGCTGTGCCGAGTTCCTCGGCGTCCGCGCAGGCCACCCGTGTGGTGAAGGGTTCGGCCCCCGGGCTGTACGGCGGCACGCGCAAGACGGCGAGCTGCGACGTGGAGAAGCAGGTGTCCACGCTCTCCGCCGCACCGGACAAGAACCGGGCGTTCGCCTCGGCCCTGAGCATCGAGCCCTCCGGGGTTCCGGGATATCTCCGCTCGCTCACCCCCGTGCAGCTGCGCATGGACACCCGGGTCACCAACCACGGTTACAAGGACGGCTCGGCCACCCCGTACCAGGCGGTGCTGCAGGCCGGAACGGCCGTCCTGGTCGATGACCGCGGGGTGCCCCGGGTGCGGTGCGCCTGCGGCAATCCGCTGCTTCCGCCCGTCGCCCAGGAGAGCGCTCCGCAGGTGAAGGGCACCCCCTGGCCGGGCTACAGGGCGTCGAACGTCGTCGCGGTGGCACCCTCCGTCACGGTGGTGAACGTGTTCATCGTGTTCGACCCCGAGTCCGGGGACTGGTTCGCCCGCAAGCCGGGCGACACCGGCAAGAAGGACAAGAAGACCGAGCCGCCGGCCACCACCTCGCCGTCGCCGTGCCCCTCGCGCTCCGGGGATTCCGCGAGTCCCTGCCCCTCGGACTCCGATTCGCCTTCCGATTCACCGTCGGACAGGCCGTCCTCGGACGCTCCGTCCTCCGACTCCCCGACGGACGCACCCTCCACCGAGCCGACGACCGAGGAGCCCACGTCCGAGCCTCCGCCGTCCTCCGAACCCCCCGCCCCGCCCACCTCGGAGTCGGCGCCCCAGCCCGCGTCGCCGGTGTCGCCCGCGTCACCCGAGTCACCGGCGGCCGGCGCCCTTCCCTCACCACTCGCGTGAGGGAAGGGGCCGGGCCTCCCCCTACGGCGTGGTGATGACCGGCCGCGGCGCGGTCGCCATCCCGCTTCCGATGGCGAAGCTCGGGTGCGGCGGCTGGTTGTACGCGGTGTTCTGCCAGGCCAGCGCCGTGCGGTAGGTGGTGTCGTGGAGCAGCGTGGTAATTCTGGTGCCGGTCTCGTGCGGTGTGGAGTAGATCCGCAGTGCGGTGTTCGAGGTGGTCGGCCAGACGACTTCCTCGCGCCAGTCGCCGAAGAGGTCGCCGGAGAGCGCCGGTGTGGCCTTGGTGCCGTTCCCGGAGTGCACCGAGTCCCCGGTCAGGAGCCGGGTGTCCCCCGCGGTGCCGTACTTGTCGATGTGGGTGCCGTCGAGGAGTTCGCGGGTGGTGTCGCCGTCCCACCAGGACAGGAAGTTGGTGCTGGACGGCTTGCGGCTCGACACGACGGAACCCTTCGGGTCGCGCACTCCGGCCACCGCGGACGACCAGGACTCGGCGCCCGGGCTGCCCGACCAGATGTCTCCGGAGACACCGCGGCCGTTGTCCCCGCTCGCCGGAGTGGACCAGAGGATCTGGCCGCTCCTGGCGTCCGCCATCCACGAGCTGGGCTTCGAACTGTCCTCGTCGACCTTGAACTCCTCCAGACCGGGCCGGGAGGGGTCGAGGTCGCCGACGTGCATGGCGTCGCCGTGGCCGTTCTTCGTGGTCCACAGGCCGCTGCCGTTGTCGTCCACCGCCATGGCGCCGTACACGATCTCGTCCCTGCCGTCGGCGTCGACGTCGGCGACCGACAGCTGGTGGTTGCCCTGGCCGTCGTACCCCTTGCCGGTGTTGGTCGAGCTGTTCGTGTCGAACGTCCAGCGCCTGGTGAAGGCGCCGCCGCGCCAGTCCCAGGCGGCGACGACGCTGCGCGTGTAGTAGCCGCGCGCCATGATCAGGGACGGCCTGGAGCCGTCCAGATACGCGGTGCCCGCCAGGAAGCGGTCCACCCGGTTGCCGTACGAGTCGCCCCATGAGGACACGGTGCCGCGGGCCGGGACGTAGTCGACGGTCCCCATCGCGGCGCCCGTCCGGCCCTCGAACATGGTCAGGTACTCCGGTCCGGTGAGGATGTAGCCGGCCGAGTTGCGATGGTCCGCGCTCGCGCTGCCGATCACCTTGCCCGTTCCGTCGACGGTGCCGTCGGCCGTCTTCATGGCGACCTCGGCCCGGCCGTCGCCGTCGTAGTCGTACACCTGGAACTGCGTGTAGTGCGCACCGGAGCGGATGTTGCGCCCCAGGTCGATACGGAAGAGCCGGGTGCCGTCGAGCCGGATGCCGTCGACGAACGTGTTGCCCGTGTAGCCGGACTGGGAGTTGTCCTTGGCGTTGGTGGGCTGCCACTTCAGTACGAAGTCGAGGGCGCCGTCGCCGTCGAGGTCGCCGACGGACGCGTCGTTGGCCTCGTAGGTGTAGGCGACTCCGTCGGGCGTGGTGCCGCCCGCGGGCGGGGTGATCGGCACGTCCTTGTAGCCCGCACGGAACTGGACGGCGTGCACGGAGTCGCCCTGCTCGGTGCCGTCGACGACCGCCCGCACCGTGTAGTCGGCCGTGGCGGGGGCGCCGGTGTGGAAGTAGTTCGTCGAGCCGGTGACGGGGGACGCGTTGACCTTGGTGCCCGCCCGGTAGACGTTGAAGGACACGCTGTCCGGATCGGTGCCGAGCCAGCGCCAGCTGACGAGGTTGCCGCTGTCGGTGTGCACGCTGACGACGCCGCGGTCCAGTGCCTCGGCCTGGCGGGCGGTGGCCGCGTGCGAGGTCTGCCCTGCTGCGACCAGCCCGGCGGCGGCGAGCAGTCCTGCCATGAGCGAGCCGAGCAGCGCGCGGGTACGGGGGACGCGGCGCCGGTGGCGGGCGCGGTGAGCCATGGGTTCCACGGTGGGGGCCTTCCTTACGGGGGCGGGTTCCTCCCGTCAGTGGCCGCCCGGCACCGAAAGGTTGCCGCCCCTGGCCTCCTTGTGCGCGGCCCGCGCCCCCGTCACCGCCGTGCCGGCCGTCCGCGCGGCGAGATGCAGCGAGTGCAGGGCCACCATCAGGAATCCGATGTCGTCGAGGTAGACGGGGTCCGGGAGCAGGTCGACCGGTGACACCGTGTAGATCACGGCGGCCCAGAACAGCGCCTTGCTGCGCAGCGGGATACCGGCGGCGACCAGCAGCTTCCTGGCCCGGAACACCCGCACCAGGAGAACGGCGGCGACGCCCATGGTGAGCAGCACGAGGGCCGCCACGAGGATGAGCCAGGCTTCGGTGTCCATGCCCCATCTTGTACCCACCCGGCGCGAGAACCACCGCCCGCGGTCTCCCCCGGCCCGTCAGCCCGCCGCGCGCCGCAGGGCGAGCAGCGCCTGGTCGTCCTGGGGACGGCCTCCGGAGTGACGCCGTACGTCGCGGATCAGCATCTCCAGCACCTGCGCCGGCGTGGGGTCCTCGCCGGACCGCCTGCGGTGGCGGAGCAGGAGGGGCAGGCGTACGGAGGCGTCGTAGAAGACGCCTGCGGTGTCCCTGGACTCGGTGACGCCGTCGGTGTAGCAGAGCAGGGTCGCGCCGGGCGGGAACGGGAAGGTGTCGACCGGTGCGGGCCAGTGGTCCAGGGCGCCGATCGCCAGCGGAGGCGCTTCCTGCGACGGTTCGAGGAGCGTGGCCGTGCCCTGCGCGTCGATGAGCAGGGGCGGCGGGTGGCCGCGGTTGATGATGCGGACGGCGCTGAGGTCGGAGGCGAACTCCGCGATCAGGGCGGTCGTGAAGCCCTCTTCCTGTTCGACGCCGCCCCGCCGGCCGCCCTCGCGCAGCAGCGCCTGCTCCAGCGAGCGCACCAGCTCCTCCAGATCCTCGGCATGGTCGGCGACGTACCGGAACGCGCCGAGGTCGACGCAGACGGCGCGGACGGCTCCCATGCCCTTGCCCCGCACGTCGCCGACGAAGACGCGGGTGCCGTACGGGGTGTCCTGGACGACGTAGAGATCGCCGCCGATCATGGCCTCGTCCTCGGCCGGTACGTACCGGGCGGCGATGTGCAGGTCTCCCAGCCGTGCCGGTGGCCTGGGCAGGACGGCGCCCTGGGCGACGGCCGCGACGCGCAGGGCGCGCCGGGTGCGGCCGGCCTGGCTGTCGAGCGTGCGCTTGATGAAAACGGCCAGCAGGGTTACGGCCAGAAGGGTGAGCTGGTTGGCGAGACCGCGGTGCCAGCCGAAGGTGCCGTCCACCCAGGCCAGGCAGGCGTGAACGGCCATCGAGGCGATGCCGGTGAGGATGATGCCGCGCAGCGACAGGAGGGGTGCGGCGGCGACGGGCGCCGCCATGATGAGCGGGGCGGACGTCACCGCGGTCGGGGTCACCAGGTCGATCACCACGGCCAGCACGATCACACCGGCGGGAATCCACTGGACCTTGCTCTGCTGCACCACTCCCCCACGCTGGCCGCCCTCGGCGCGCGCCGCATCCCGGCCCGGCCGTACCGGAGCGCTCAGCCGACCGGGAGCGGCGTGCCCGGGCGGGGCGCGGCGGCGCAGGCCGCGTCGATCCGGATGCGGTGGTTCATGACGGCGTCCGGATCGTCGACGATGTCGACGCGGACACCCGGGGTCTCCAGGACCGCCTGGTCGCCGATCTCGGGGGCGGAGACGCGCAGCAGATGCAGGGGCGGGACCCCGGTCAGCGGGTGGGGAGGGTGATCGAGGGGGACCACCTGCACGGTGACGTGCGGGCGGTGCGCGGCCTCGGCCAGCGCCTCGCGCTGCTCCTCCATCACGCGCTCGTCGCCGACCCGGGTGTGGAGCGCGGCGGCGGGGAGCAGGGCCCACAGCGCGGCACCGCGGTAGCTCAGGCGGCGCTGCCGCTCCTGGAGCAGCTCGACGCGGCGCCGGCGCCGGACGGAGTCGTCCATCGGCTGCAGCGCATGCTCCAGGGCCTCGGCGTAGGCGGGGGTGCGGAGCAGCTCCGGTACGAGCGCGGGGTGCCAGGTCCGCACGAGGCTGGCGGAGGACTCCATGCCGATGACGTCCTGCTGCCAGGGCTCCATCGCGTCGCGCCACTGGTGCCACCAGCCGGGAAGGCTCGCGGCGCCGAGGCCCGCGATGATCTGCTCGGCCTCGGCGGCCGGGGCCCCGTAGGTGTCGAGGAGGAGGCGGACCTGGCGGGCGTCCAGACCGGTCTCGGCCCGCTCGATGCGTCGTACGGTCGCCGGGTGAGCGTCCAGTGCCTGCGCCGCGGCGTTGAGGCTGACGCCGGCCCGCTCCCGGAGCAGCCGGAGACGGGCCGCGAGGACGCGATGTTCCACGGTGGGGCCGGATCGGGGTCTCATGCTCGTACCTTCCTCGACGGCCCCGATTCGGAGCGTGGCACATTCTGTCGCTTGCAAAGTATGCCCTTTGCGCCGAGAGTACATACATGTCGGAAATAGACACGTGTACGCCGCGAGCCCCCGAGGACGCGGGTGGCAGGCGTGCACAGAGCTGGTGGATACCCCGCGTCCCCCAAGGTGTGCCGGAGTCACGGCGCCGGGTGCAGGAGGCGATGCGGGACTGGGGTGAACCCAGCGACCGGATCGAGGCCGCGGCCCTGGTCGTGACCGAACTGGTCGCCAACGCTGTCCAGCACACCAACAGCCGTCGCATCCGCTGCCGGCTGATGCGGTCGCACAGCGGGGTCCGTATCTGTGTATGGAACCGCGGCAGGGGCCGCATCCCCTCCCCCACCCCACCGGGGGACCTGACGATCACCTCGGGCGGGCCCGAGCCGGAGACGCTGCCGGAGGACGGCAGGGGGCTCCTGCTCGTGGACGCGCTCGCCGCCCGCTGGGGCACGAGCGCCGGCCTCGCGAGCCGTCTGGTCTGGGCCGATATCTGACGGAGCCGGGCTTCACGGCCCGGGGCTCCACGTCACGCACCACGGAACGGCGGCGCCCTACGCGGGCGCGGTCCGGCACTCCGGGTGTCCCCAGCCGTTCGGGTTCTTCGCGATCATGTCCTTCGCCGCGTACGGCTTCCCGCAGTGGCACCGCCCCGCGAACTTCGCGCGGATCGTTCCCGTGCGTCCGGTGCGTGCGGCGCTCTTCGGTGCCGCCGCCGCCCCGCTGCCGGCGCGGACCTTCGTCGACCTGGCGGGCGCGGGCACCGGCGGATCGGCGCTGCCGTGCACCGTCCCCGCGGCCTGCTGACTCACCGCCGCCTCGCTCGCGGCCTGGTCGGCGAGCGCGTTGAGCGGGTCACCGTCCACCTGATGGGCCGGGACATAGCGGAAGGTCACGCTCCGGCCGCTGAGCAGGGCGTCGATACGGGTCACCAGGTCCTGGTTGGCGACGGGCTTGCCGCCCGAGGTCTTCCAGCCGTTGCGCTTCCAGCCCGGCAGCCACTTCGTCACCGCGTTCATCGCGTACTGCGAATCCATGCGCACCTCGGCGGGCACGGCCGGATCGGTGGACTCCAGCAGCTCCGCCAGGGCGGTGAGTTCGGCAACGTTGTTGGTGGCGGTGCCGAGCGGACCGGCCTCCCAACGCTCCGGCCGCCCCTGCGCGTCGGCCACGACCCAGGCCCACGCGGCAGGCCCCGGATTTCCCTTCGACGCCCCGTCACACGCGGCGATGATGCACTCGTCCATACCCCTGATCATGCCAGTCCCGCAGGGGTGCGATTCCGCCCCCGTGACAGGGCGTCGCGTATCCGGGGAGCCCGTGGGCGCCGGTCGCCCCGCCCGTACGAACCGGAGCGCCCCGGCGGGTGGATTCACCGGCCGGGGCGCTCGGGGTGACGCGGGGGTCGGATCAGAGCTGACCGGAGGCGGAGACGGCGATCTCGGCCTTGGTCTGGCCGCTGCGGGAGCCGTACGACTCGATCGTGCGGACGAGCTCCATGCTGGCGTCGTCGGCGACCTCGCCGAAGACGACGTGCTTGCCGTCGAGCCACGGCGTCACCACGGTGGTGATGAAGAACTGCGAACCGTTGGTGTTCGGGCCCGCGTTGGCCATCGACAGCAGGCCCGGCTTGGTGTGCTTGAGGGTGAAGTTCTCGTCGGCGAACTTCTCGCCGTAGATGCTCTTGCCGCCGGTGCCGTTCTGGCGGGTGAAGTCGCCGCCCTGGAGCATGAAGTCCGGGATGACACGGTGGAACGGCGAGCCGGCGTAGCCGTACCCGTGCTCACCGGTGGACAGCGCACGGAAGTTCTCAACCGTCTTGGGCGCAACGTCGTCGAAGAGGTTGAAGACGATCCGCCCGGCGGGCTTTCCGTCAATGGTGATGTCGAAGTAGGTCTTGATTGTCATGAAGCCATCCTGACACTCCCCAGCACCTCCGGATGCACGGCACCCCCCTCTTCGGGTCCCTCGTAGCCCGAACAGAGCCGGTCAGGGCGGCGCCGGTGGCCGCACCCGGGCCGGTGCGTCGCGGGGCGGGCCGTCCGCCGGCTCCCGGAGCTGTTGACCTCAAGCATGATTCAGGTCCTAGCGTTCATTCCGCACACCCCGGGGGCCGCACCGGCCGACGGGTACCACGTCGCCCGAATCTTCCGGAGAGACCCTCATGAGCATGGAAATGACCGCGTGGTCGTCGCTGCACAGCGCGATGAACGCGCAGAAGGACAGACGGCCCTTCTCACGGGAGACGCTGCGCCGCATCGCCTCCTTCGCCGGCCCGCACCGGCGCCGGATCTACCGCTTCCTGGCGCTCAGCGTGATCACCGCCCTCCTGGCGGTCGCCACACCCGTACTGGCGGGGAAGGTCGTCGACGCGATCGTCGAGGGCCGGGACACCGGCGTGGTCACCCGGCTCGCGGTCCTCATCGCGGTCATCGCCGTGGCCGAGGCGGCCCTCGGACTGCTCACCCGGTGGCTTTCGGCCGGACTCGGCGAGGGCCTGATCCTCGATCTGCGGACGGCGGTCTTCGACCACGTACAGAGGATGCCGGTCGCCTTCTTCACCCGGACCCGGACCGGCGCACTCGTCAGCCGGCTCAACAACGACGTCATCGGCGCGCAGCGGGCCTTCAGCAACACGCTGTCCGGCGTCGTCTCCAACCTCGTCACCCTGCTGCTGACGCTCGCCGTCATGCTCAGCATCTCCTGGCAGATCACCCTGCTCGCGCTCGTCCTGCTGCCGGTGTTCGTCGTCCCGGCCCGCAGGATGGGCTCCCGGATGGCGGCGCTCCAGCGCGAGGCCGCCCACCACAACGCGGCCATGGGCACGCAGATGACCGAGCGCTTCTCCGCACCCGGCGCGACCCTGGTGAAGCTCTTCGGGCGCCCTGCCGACGAGTCGACGGAATTCGCCGCCCGGGCCGGCCGCGTGCGCGACATCGGGGTCCGTACGGCCATGGCCCAGTCCACCTTCATCACGGCCCTGACCCTGGTCTCCGCCCTGGCGCTCGCCCTGGTCTACGGACTCGGCGGCTACTACGCCCTGCGCGGGAGTCTGGACCCCGGCGCGATCGTCGCCCTCGCCCTGCTGCTCACCCGCCTCTACGCACCCCTGACCGCGCTGGCCGGGGCGCGTGTCGAGGTGATGAGCGCCCTGGTCAGCTTCGAGCGGGTCTTCGAGATCCTGGACCTGAAGCCGCTGATCGCCGAGAAGCCCGACGCCCGCCGGGTGCCGGACGGCCCGGTGTCCGTGGAGTTCGACGGGGTCTCGTTCGGCTACCCGTCCGCCGACAAGGTCTCCATCGCCTCGCTCGAGGACGTCGCGACGCTCGACTCCCGTGGCGGTACGGAGGTCCTGCACGACGTCTCCTTCCGCGCCGAGCCGGGCCGCATGGTCGCGCTGGTCGGTTCCTCCGGAGCGGGCAAGTCCACGATCGCGCAGTTGCTGCCCCGGCTGTACGACGCCGATGCCGGTTCCGTACGGCTGAACGGCGTCGACGTACGCGACCTCACCGGCGACTCGATCCGCGAGACCCTCGGCATGGTCACCCAGGACGGCCATCTCTTCCACGAGTCCGTCCGCGCGAACCTGCTGCTCGCCCGCCCGGAAGCCACCGAGGACGACATCTGGGACGCCCTGCGCCGCTCCCGTCTCGACGGCCTGGTCGCCTCGCTGCCCGACGGGCTCGACACCGTGGTGGGTGAACGCGGTTACCGGCTCTCCGGCGGCGAACGGCAGCGGCTGACCATCGCCCGGCTGCTGCTGGCCCGCCAGCGGGTGGTCATCCTCGACGAGGCGACCGCCCATCTCGACTCCACGTCCGAAGCGGCCGTGCAGGAAGCCCTGGGCGAGGCGCTGGAGGGCCGGACCGCCGTCGTCATCGCCCACCGGCTCTCGACCGTGCGGGCCGCCGACCTGATCCTGGTCGTCGAGGAGGGCCGGATCGTGGAACGGGGAACGCACACCGAACTGCTGGCCGTCGGGGGCAGGTACGAGGAGCTGTACCGCACGCAGTTCGAGCGCCCCGAAACGGAGGAGGAGGCGCAGCCCGTCCACTGAGCGGTGCCGCCCCCGTCCCGCCCGGTCCGCGCCTTCACGGTGCGGACCGGGCGGGACTCGGCGAAGCTGGGGGCAGACCCTGGGCCGTCCTCGGAGGTGCTGATGGATCCGGTGAGCGCACTGCGTCGGATCGCGTTCCTGCTGGAGCGTTCGCAGGCCGAGACGTACCGGGTGAAGGCGTTCCGCAGGGCCGCCGGGGCGTTCGCGGCGCTCCCCGCGGACGACGTGGCCCTCCTCGTGGACCGTGGCGCACTGGAGTCGGTGGAGGGGATCGGGCCGAAGACGGCCCAGGTGATCCGGGAGGCTCAGGGCGGAGTCGTTCCCCAGTACCTCGAACGGCTGGAGACGGAGACCGCGGGCCCGCTCACAGAGGGCGGCGAGGAGCTCCGCGCCCTTCTGCGGGGCGACTGCCACCTGCACTCGGACTGGTCGGACGGGGGAAGTCCGATCGAGGAGATGGGCCGTGCGGCGCGGGAACTGGGTCACGACTGGGCGGTGCTGACCGACCACTCCCCCCGGCTGACCGTGGCCAACGGGCTGTCGCCGGAGCGACTGCGCCGCCAGCTCGCCGAGGTCGCGGACCTCAATGAGCGATGGGCACCGTTCCGGCTGCTCACCGGCATCGAGTGCGACATCCTGCCGGACGGCTCGCTCGACCAGGAGCCGGAACTGCTGGAGCAGGTGGACGTGGTCGTCGCGTCCGTCCACTCCAAGCTGCGGATGCGCGCCGGCGAGATGACCCGGCGCATGGTCGCGGCCGTCCGCAACCCGCATACGGACATCCTCGGACACTGCACGGGGCGTCTGCTCTCCGGCCGCCACCGGCCCGAGTCCGAGTTCGACGCGGACCAGGTCTTCGCCGCGTGCGCGGAGGCCGGGACGGCGGTGGAGATCAACAGCCGCCCCGAACGGCTCGACCCGCCCCGGCGCCTGCTGAGACAGGCCGTCGAGGCGGGTGTGCTGTTCTCGATCGACACCGACGCGCACGCCCCGGGCCAGCTCGACTGGCAGATCTACGGCTGTGCGCGTGCGGAGGAGTGCGGGGTGCCGGTGGAGCGCGTCGTCACGTCGTGGAGCGCCGACTGGTTGCTGGCATGGACCGGTGGATCATGAGCTCGGGCATCGCCCGGACGACGTGACGGACCGTCAATGACTGCTATTCAATGACGAGTTCGACCTCTATGTTGCCGCGCGTCGCCTTGGAGTAGGGGCAGTAGGCGTGGGTGGCGTCGACCAGCTTGCGTCCGGTCTCACCTTCGAGCGCTTCCGGCAGCTCGACCCGCATGACGACCGCGAGACCGAATCCCGTGTCGTCCTTTCCGATCGAGACCTCGGCGGTCACGGCGACGTCCTTGGTGTCCAGCTTCATCTCCCGGCCGACCGCGGCCATCGCGCTGGCGAAACAGGCGGCGTATCCGGCGGCGAACAGCTGCTCGGGGTTGGTGCCCTGGCCGTTGCCACCGAGCGCCGGCGGCAGCGCCAGGGCGAGGTCGATCTGGCCGTCCGAGCTCACGGCCCGGCCCTCCCGGCCGTTGGCGGTGGCGGCAGCGGTGTAGAGCGCGTTCATGAAATGACCTTCTTTCCTGTCGCGGCGACCGGCCCGGTCACCCCTTGCACCAAAGAGTTGCACACAATTCAATTGTGCACAACTGAATCGGGCACAACGAGATACCCTGGTTCCATGACGCCCTCGCCGACCCCCGCCACCCCGGACCTGTCCGGCCCGCCCTCTCCGCCGTTTCCGCCCGAGTCGCCCGAGTCGCCCGAGCTGCCGGACGCGGAGCTGCTGCGCCTGGATCATCAGGTCTGCTTCTCGCTGCACGCCGCCTCCCGCGCCTTCGGCGGGGTGTACCGGGAGGCACTGAGGGATCTGGGCCTGACCTATCCCCAGTACCTGGCCATGCTGGTGCTGTGGGAGCACGGGCCGCAGCAGGTGAAATCGATCGGCGAGCGCCTCCACCTCGACTCCGGGACCCTGTCCCCGCTGCTCAAGCGGCTGGAGTCGGCCGGGCTGGTCACCCGCGGGCGAAGCCCGGAGGACGAACGGTCCGTGACCGTGGCCCTCACCGAGGCCGGCGCCGTGCTGCGTGAGCGGGCACTGCCGGTTCCGCGCGGCATTCTCGACGCCACCGGACTCTCGGTCCGGGAGATCCTCGCCCTGCAGGAGGTTCTCGGGCGCCTCACGTCGGCCCTGGACGGGACGCGGCGGAGCTGAGCCGCCGGGCCGGACGCCACCGCCCGCGGTGGCGGGTGGCGGTGGCGTCCGGATGGGCTCAGACGGCCTTCGCGAGCGCCGCGAACTCCTCGTCGGTGAGGGTGACGGCAGCGGCGGCGGTGTTCTCCTCGACGTGGGCGACGCGGGAGGTGCCGGGGATCGGCAGCATGACCGGCGAGCGGCGCAGCAGCCAGGCCAGGGCGAGCTGCGAGGGGCTCGCGCCGTGCTCCTTCGCGGCGGCGTCGAGCGGGCCGCCGGGGCGGGCGAGTTCGCCGGTGGCGATCGGGAACCACGGGATGAACGCGATGTTCTCGCGCTCGGCGTACTCCAGGACGTCCTCGGCACGGCGGTTGGCGAGGTTGTACAGGTTCTGCACGGAGACGATGTCCGCGATCTTCCGCGCCTCCTTGAGCTGCTGCACGGTGACCTCGGATACGCCGATGTGGCGGATCTTGCCCTCTTGCTGGAGCAGGACGAGCTCGCCCAGCTGGTCGGCGAGCGGCACCTGCGCGTCGATGCGGTGCAGCTGGTAGAGGTCGATGCGCTCCAGTCCGAGGTGGCGCAGGCTCAGCTCGGCCTGCTGGCGCAGGTATTCGGGCCGGCCGACGGGGCGCCAGTCGCCGGGTCCGCAGCGGGTGTAGCCGCCCTTGGTCGCGATGACCAGGTCGTCGGCGTACGGATGCAGGGCCTCGCGGATCAGCCGCTCGCTGACGAAGGGGCCGTAGGAGTCGGCGGTGTCTATGAAGGTGACCCCCAGCTCGACCGCGCGGCGCAGGACGCGCACGGCCTCGGCGGGATCCTTGGGCTCGCCCCAGATTCCGGGGCCCGTGAGCTGCATCGCGCCGTATCCGAGGCGGTTGACGGGCAGGTCCCCGCCGAGGGCGAAGGTGCCCGAGGCTTCGGCGGGACGGGACGGGTGCGGAGCGTTCATGCGAGAGGTCCTTCCGGACAGGAGGCGGTGACCACGGGACGGCCGGTGGGAGCGGTCGGTACCGGCGTCGCGCGAGCCGGCCGCCGGCCCATCCGGCTGCGCTCGACGGTAGTCGGAGGAGCGCGGCAGGGCTGCCGGAAACGGAGGCTAAATCCGGTCAATGCCGGGGCGCGTAAAGAGCGTTGACCGTCAGGTCACGCGGTCTCCTACGGAAGGAAGCGGGCCGGGCGCCCGGGGTGTGCGGGCGCCCGGCGCGGCAGGGCGAAAGACCCTGGGGGCTCAGCCCAGCTTCTTGAGCAGCTCGGCGGCGAGCGGGGCCGACGAGGCCGGGTTCTGGCCGGTGACGAGGTTGCGGTCGACGACGACGTACGGGGCCCACGGCTCGCCCTTCCGGAAGTCCGCGCCGGACTCGACGAGGCGGTCCTCGAGCAGCCACTTGGCGCGGTCCGCGAGACCGCCCTGGGTCTCCTCCTCGTTCGTGAAGCCGGTCAGCCGATAGCCGGCGAACGTGTTGGTGCCGTCCTCCTTCCGCGCCGCGAGCAGGGCGGCCGGGGCGTGACAGACGACGCCGAGGGGCTTGCCGGAGTCGAGCGCCCGGGTCAGCAGGCCGCCGGAGACCGCGTCGACGGCGAGGTCCTCCATGGGGCCGTGGCCGCCGGGGTAGAAGACCGCGGCGTAGTCGTCCAGGTTCACGTCCGCCAGGGCGATCGGGTGCTGGAGTTCGGTGAAGGACGCGAGCACACCGGCGACCCGGTCAGCACCCTCCTGGCCGCCGTTGAACTCCGGGGCCAGGCTCCCCCGGTCCACGGTCGGCACGGTGCCGCCGGGGGTGGCGACGACGATCTCGTGGCCCTCCGCCTTGAACGCCTCGTACGGGGCCACGGCCTCCTCGGCCCAGAAACCCGTCGGGTGCTTCGTGCCGTCCGCCAGGGTCCAGTGGTCCGCGCCCGTCACTACGAACAGAATCTTCGACATATCGCTCTTCTCCGAGGGATGGGCCCGGCCGGGCCCGGAGGGTGGTTCCGGTCCGCACGCCCCGCGGTCCGCGGTCGCCGGCGCCTGGGGTGCGCCTGCGAACACGGCCGTCGGTGCGGCGATGCTCTCGACGGTAGGCCGATACCCAAGACGCATCAAACAGGACATCCGCCGTCTGCCGCCGGAACCCCGAAACTCTTAGTCAGGAACGGGCACACCGCGGCCGGCCGGCCGCGGTGTGCCCGTTCGTCCGTCCCCGCGCGCGGCCCGACCGCCTCGTGATGTCCCGTCGGCCTGCGGGCGTAGGACCACGGGCCACGGGCCACGCCCCAGGTGTGGCCCGTGTGCCGATGCCGTGCGGGCGCCTCTCGCGGCACCGTGGTCGGGTGATCGAAGCCAATGAACTGACGAAGCGTTACGGGGCCACCACCGCCGTCGACGGCCTGACCTTCACCGTCCGCCCCGGCCGTGTCACCGGATTCCTCGGTCCGAACGGCGCGGGCAAGTCGACCACGCTGCGGATGATCCTCGGCCTGAACGAGCCGAGCAGCGGCACCGTCACCGTGGACGGGCAGCCGTTCCGGGGACGTGCGCGTGGGCTGCGGTACGTCGGAGCGCTGCTCGACGCCCAGGACGTGCACGGCGGGCGCAGCGCGGCAGCGCATCTCTCCGCGCTGGCGCGCAGCAACGGACTGGCGCGGCGCCGGGTGGACGAGCTCCTGGAGGAAGTGGGGCTGGCCACCGCCGCCCGGCGCCGCATCGCCGGGTTCTCGCTGGGGATGAAGCAGCGGCTCGGGATCGCCGGGGCCCTGCTCGGCGATCCGCCCGTACTGCTGTTCGACGAACCACTCAACGGGCTGGACCCGGAGGGTGTGCTGTGGGTGCGCGGTCTCTTCCGCCGGCTGGCCGCCGAGGGCCGCACGGTGCTGGTCTCCAGCCATCTGATGGGCGAGATGGAGCACACCGCCCAGGAACTGATCGTCATCGGCCGGGGCGAACTGATCGCTGCGGAGAGCCTTGCGGAGTTCGCCGCCCGCGGCACCCGGCTGAGTGTGAGCGTCCGTACGCCCGCCGTCGACCGGCTGGCGTCCGTCCTCACCGGGGAGGGAGCCGCCGTCCGGCGCGAGGACGACGGCTCGTGCACGGTGACGGGCCTGGGAGCGGACCGGATCGGCGAACTCGCCTTCCACCACCGCGTCCTGCTGCACGAACTCGCCCCACGGGCCGCCTCCCTGGAAGAGGCGTTCATGGGGCTGACCGCCGACCGTGTCGAGTACGGCGCGGGAGGAACCCGATGACCACGCGAACGGTGTCCGAACCGAAGACGTACACGCCGGCCCGCCACGCCCCCGCCCGGTTCCGCGACCTCCTCACCGCCGAGTGGATCAAACTGTGGTCGCTGCGCTCCACGTACTGGGTCCTCGGGGCCGGGGCGCTGGCCGTCATCGGGATCAACGTGAACGCCGCCCTGTCCAACGCGGACCGGCTGGCGCACCAGCCCGAGCTGCCGCCCGCCCCGCCGCCCGGATTCCCCGCCAAGCCCGCGATGCTCTTCGATCCCCTGTCGAGCGCCTTCGTCGACCCGGCCTGGCAGCTCCTCATGGTCATCGCGGGGACCGTCGGCGCGCTCGTGGTGCTCGGCGAGTACACGACCGGGCTGATCCGGACCACGTTCGCCGCCGTCCCCGCGCGGCGTGCGGTGACGGCGGCCAAGGCGACCCTCCTCTCCGCGGTCATGCTCGTCCTCGGCACGGTCGTCGCGGGCGCCTCGTTCGGCGTGACGCAGGCGATCCTCCAGGACCATCACGGCATGTCCATCGGCTCACCGGGTGCGCTGCGGGCCGTCGCCGCGTCCGCGCTGCTCGCCCCGGTCTGCGCCCTCGTCGGCATGGCCTTCGGCTCCCTCGTCCGGCACGCCGCGGGCACCGTCGTCGCGGTCGTCGGCGTACTCCTGCTCCTGCCGATGCTCTTCAGGGGCGAGACGTACCGGTGGGTCACGGAGATCGGCAACGCGATGCCGCTCACCTCGTGGGAGGCCCTCGTCCGGAATCCGGCGCGGGACTACCCCGTCGAGAAGTACCCGGTGCCGATCGCCGAGGCATGGATCGTCTTCGGGGCGTGGTCGCTCGTCGCGGTGGTCGTCGCCGTGGCTTTCGTGCACCGCCGTGACGTGTGAGGGAATGGGCGCGACCACCCCGGCTTCGGGGTGGTCGCGGTTCCGGTCACCTGGGGCCTCTCGTCCGGATCATGCCGGGCTCGCGGGGTCCGGCACGCGCATCCGACCCCACTCCCTGATCCGAAACGAAGGACCCTAGAAGCGCTGCGCGTGCTCGGCAGCCCACTGGGCGAACGTACGCGCCGGGCGGCCGGTCAGCCGCTCGACGGTGTCGACGACGGTCTTGGAGTCCTCGGAGGCTGCCGCGTACCAGCCGATGACGTAATCGGCGTCCTCCCGTGGCACACCGGCGGCCATCAGTCTGGCGACGGCCTGTTCGTGCGTGATCGGGAGGAAGGCGATGTCGCGGCGAGTGGCCCGGGCCAGGACGGCGATGCGTTCGCGCGGGGTCAGCGATTCGGGCCCGGTGAGGTTGTAGGCACGCCCCGCGTGTCCCTCGTCGAGCAGCGCGGCCCCCGCCACCGCCCCGATGTCGGCCTCGTGGACGAGGGCACTGGGAAGGTCGTACGGCTCGCGCACGACTCCCTCGGCACGGATCGATTCGATCCAGGTCAGTGTGTTGGACATGAACTCCTGCGGCTCCAGGCGCGTCCATTCCACACCGGAGTCCGCCACGGCCTGCTCGACCGGCCCTACGCCACCGCCCCACAGCACGGTGATGCGCCGCACCCCGGCGCCGACGGCCCGCCGCACCAGCTCGGGCCCGGCATCGGCGAGCCCCGCCGTCACGGTGATGTGCAAGCGGTCCACGCCGTCCAGAGCGGCGTCCAGACGCTCCGGTGCCGTATGCGTGCCGGCCACCAACTCCACCTCGGCCGCGAACGTTCCCGCGGCGGCGACCGGATCTCTCGTCAGTGCGCGGACCGGCTCTCCTCGGCGGACCAGCTCTGCCACCACATGCCTGCCGGTGTTCCCGGTGGCACCCGTCACCAATGTCGTCACAGCCGTCTCCCTTTCGTCGCCGACGACCCTAGAAGCTCAACTCGACTTGAGGTCAAGGAGATCGGGGGATGCCTCCGGCCGGCCGGCGCCGGACAGCGCGGCGGTGCCCACGGCGACGGCGTTGGCCGTGACGACGACGGCGACGGCCAGCCAGGAGGACGGAGCGAGGTGCTCGCCGAGGACGAGCACCCCGACCAGTGCGGCGAACACCGGATTGACGCTCATGAAGATCCCGAAGAAGCCCGCGGGTATCCGGCGCAGCGCGAGCAGGTCGGCGAGGAACGGCACGGCGGACGAGAGCACACCCGCCGCCAGGGCGCAGAGCAGCGCGCCCGCCGTGGGCCGGTGGAACCACAGCGCGACGGCGCCGACCGGCAGGTAGAGCAGGCCGGAGACGCCCGCGGCGGCGGCCGACCCCTGGAGCCCCGGCAGGCGTTCGCCCACGGTGCGGTTGAGCAGGATGTAGCAGCCCCAGCAGACGGCGGCCAGGAGGGCCAGGCCGATGCCCACGTAGTCGGTGCTGGGCCTCGGCCGGGCCAGCACCACCACGGCCCCCGCCGCCGCGAGGGCGCAGACGAGATCGACGCGGCGGCGGGAGCCCGCCAGCGCCACGGTGAGCGGGCCGAGGAACTCCAGGGTGACCGCGAGGCCGAGGCCGATCCGGTCGATCGCCGTGTAGAGCGAGAGGTTCATGACCGCGAAGACCGCGGCAAGGCCCAGCACCGGGCGCCACTGGGCGGCGGTGAACGCGCGCGGCCTGGGACGTCCCGCGCCCAGCAGGACCGCGGCGGCCACCCACTGACGTACCGCCACCACCCCGACCGGCCCGAGGACCGGGAAGGCGAGCGCGCCCACGGACGCCCCGACCTGGTTGGACAGGCCGCTGCCCACCATCAGTGCCGTCCCGGACCACCGGGCCGGTGTCCGGGCAGGTGTCCGGGCCGCGGTGGCCGTCGTCCCCGCGTACATGTCGTCTGTCATCGCACGACCATCCGCCGGGCCCGTCCCGACGCAAAATGCATCGGACGGCGCACCTATACGCTGAGCGTATGGATACGCGTACGGAACTGGAGCTGCGGCACCTGCGCTGCCTGGTCGCCATCGTCGACACGGGCAGCTTCACCGACGCCGCCATCGAGCTGGGACTCTCCCAGGCTTCGGTCTCTCGCACCCTGCTCGCCCTGGAGCGGATTCTGGGCGTACGACTGCTGCACCGCACCAGCCGCACCGTCGCCCCCACCACCGCCGGGGTGCAGGTCCTGTCCCGCGCCCGCCACCTGCTCGGGGAGGCCGACGAGCTGGTCCGTCAGGCCACGACCGGCCACACCCGGCTGCGCATCGGCCACGCCTGGTCGGCGATGGGCCGGCACACCGCCGAGTTCCAACGCCGCTGGCACGCCCGCCACCCCGACGTCGAGCTCC
Organism: Streptomyces sp. NBC_00234; assembly: GCF_036195325.1. NCBI lineage: Bacteria > Bacillati > Actinomycetota > Actinomycetes > Kitasatosporales > Streptomycetaceae > Streptomyces > Streptomyces sp. NBC_00234. Next base: position 646,865 of record NZ_CP108101.1, read on the forward strand.
ACCTGATCCGGCACAACACACCCACCGCGGGTCTGGCCGAGGGCCTGTGCGATCTCGCGGTCCTGCGCACCCCGGTCGACACCCGCCGCTACGCCCACGCCCTCGTCGGCAGCGAGCAGCGGTGCGTCGCGCTCGCCTCCGACGACCCGTGGGCCGGGCGGCGCAGCGTCCGCCTGGACGAACTCCGTACACGCACCCTGGTCGTGGACCGCCGCACCGGCACCACCACGATGGACCTGTGGCCCGAGGGCGTCCGCCCGGCCGTCGAGTACACCCTCGACATCGACGACTGGCTCGCCGCCATCGCGACCGGCCGCTGCGTCGGCGTCACCCCCCGGTCCACGGCCGCCCAGTACCGCCGCGACGGCATCACCTACCGCCCCCTGCGCGACGCGGACCCGGTCCCCGTCCATTTCATCTGGCGCCGCCCCGACCCCCACCCCGCCGCCCAGGCAGCCGTCGCGCTGCTCGCCGGCCTGTACGGCGAAGGACCGTGAGAGGGGAGCGCCCGGCTCGCGTGTGGCAGCCGGGTACGTGCGGTCAGCGGCCCAGGAACGCCGCGGTGGCCGCCACGAATCCGTCGGGGTCGTCGAGCCAGGGGTAGTGGCCCGCCCCCCGCTGCACGACGAGCGAGGCATCGGGGAACACGTCCGCGAGTTCGGTCGCCGACCGCGGCGGGCTGTTCAGGTCGAACTCTCCGGCGAGCACCAGCACGGGGGCCGTGAAGGCACCGAGCGCGGCGCGGGTGGCCGCCGGGTCGAAGGCCCCGTCGGCCCCGAAGAGTCGTACGGCCTCCATGTTGTCCGGACCGCTCGCCCTCTGGTGCTCCCGCGCCGCGTCGTCCCAACGGCCGTAGAGGAAGGGTGCGATGGCCTCCCAGTCGCTGCCGGTTCCCTGGGTGATCGCCTCCAGTGCCGGGAACGCCGCGGGGAACCACGGCTCGTCCCGCCGCGACCGCGCGAGCGCGCGCCGCGTCTCGCCGGTGATCTCGATGCCGACGGCACGGGCGCCGGGAGCGATCAGGGCGAGCCTGCCGACGCGGTCCGGATACCGGGCCGCGTACTGCGTCGCCGGGTTCGCGCCGGCGGAGTGCCCGAGCAGATCGATCCGGGACAGGCCGAGGTGCACGCGCAGCGCCTCGATGTCGTCGACCAGCCGGTCGCAGCGGTACGAGGAGGGGTCCTCGGGCACCGCGGAGCGGCCGGTGCCGCGAAGGTCCAGGGCGATCAGCCGCCGGTGTGCGGACAGGCCGCCCAGATCACCGAGGTACAGGGAGTCGGCGGGGCCGCCGGGGACGCAGACGAGCGGAGGTCCCTCACCTGCCGAACGGTAGGCGAGCAGGGTTCCATCGGATGCGGAGAACGTAGGCATGACCCGGGATCCTGCCAGTCATAACCCAGTTATACAACCTGGTTATGACAGTGTTCCCGGCCCGGGTGTATAACCGGGTCGTGGCAGGCGAAGAGCAGGAGCACCAGAACCCCGGAACGCTGACCGAGGAGCAGGCCGAGCGGATGCTCGTCGGCATGAACGAGGTCATCCGCGCAGGCGAGGAGATGCGGAAACTGCGCGCCGAGATGATCCAGTCGTTCGCCGGCCTCGGCTGGACCCAGGAGCGCATCGCGCGGCTCACCGGGATGAGCCAGCCCGCCGTTTCGAAACAGGTGGCGAAGTACCGGGCGGGCGATGCACCGCCCCCGGTGGAACTCACCCTGGACCAGCGGGACGTCCCGTGGCTCGACGGCCGTCTGTGGGGTCTCGCCGAGGAGATCTCGGAGACCTTCGGGGACACCGCCCGCTGCGGTCACTTCGTGCACGCGGTCGCCAGGGGGAGGAAGCGCTTCACGCCACGGACCGTCGACGACCTGCGGCGTCTCGTCGAGGAGGACCTGAGAACGCACCGGGCCACGATGCCCGGCGGCTACCAGGAGGCGTACGACCGGATCAGCCGTGGCCTGGACGTCCCCGCGAAGGTCACCGGCGGCGGGTCGGCCTCGTCGCGCCGCGCCCTCGCGTGCCAGATCCAGCGCGCCCGGCTCCAGGGCGGAGTACCGGCCTCCGACGCGGGGGCACGGCCGGACGGCGCGTGATGCGAGACGCCGCTCGCCCGGCGTGACCTCACGGGCACCCCCTAGGGTGAGGATGGCCGTCCCGTCGGCCTCGGTTCCGGAACACCCTCGACCCTAAGGACCTGTCATGCATGAGCGCTTCGACGTCGTCGTACTCGGAGCCGGCCCCGGCGGCTACGTCGCCGCCATCCGCGCCGCCCAGCTGGGCAAGCGGGTCGCGGTCGTCGAGGAGAAGTACTGGGGCGGTGTGTGCCTCAACGTCGGCTGCATCCCCACCAAGGCCCTGCTGCGCAACGCCGAACTCGCCCACATCGTCAACGACGAGGCCAAGACCTTCGGCATCAAGGTCGACGGGACGGTCTCCTTCGACTACGGCGAGGCGTTCCGCCGCAGCCGCACCGTCGCGGACGGCCGCGTCAAGGGCGTCCACTTCCTGATGAAGAAGAACGGCATCACCGAACTGGACGGGCGGGGCACGTTCCTCGACGCGAACACCCTCCAGGTGGCCGGGTCCGACGGCACCACGCGGACGATCGCGTTCGACAACTGCATCATCGCCACCGGCGCCACTCCGCGCCTGCTGCCCGGCACCGCCCGCAGCGCACGCGTCGTGACGTACGAGGAGCAGATCCTCGCGGACGGCGTGCCGCAGTCGATCGTCATCGCGGGCGCGGGCGCCATCGGCATCGAGTTCGCGTACGTCCTGCGCAACTACGGCGTGAAGGTCACGATCGTCGAGTTCCTGGACCGTGTCGCACCGCTGGAGGACGAGGACGTCTCCAAGGAACTCGCGAAGCAGTACCGCAAGCTCGGCATCGACGTGCTGACCTCGACCCGGGTCGAGGCGATCGACGAGTCCGGACCCCAGGTCCGCGTCACCGTCACCGGCAAGGACGGCGCGCAGAAGGTCCTGGAGGCCGACAAGGTGCTCCAGGCCATCGGGTTCGCACCGAACGTCACCGGTTACGGCCTGGAGGCGACCGGCGTCGCCGTCACCGAGCGCGGCGCGATCGACGTGGACGGCCGCTGCCGCACCAACGTGCCGCACATCTACGCCATCGGTGACGTGACGGCGAAGCTGATGCTCGCGCACGCCGCCGAGGCGATGGGCGTCATCGCCGCCGAGACCCTCGCGGACGCCGAGACGATGGAGCTCGACTACCGGATGATCCCGCGCGCCACCTACTGCCAGCCGCAGATCGCCAGCTTCGGCTGGACGGAGGCGCAGGCGCGGGAGCAGGGCTTCGACGTGAAGGTCGCGAAGTTCCCGTTCATGGCGAACGGCAAGGCGCACGGCCTCGGTGACACGACCGGCTTCGTGAAGATCATCAGCGATGCGAAGTACGGCGAGATCATCGGCGCGCACCTGATCGGCCCCGATGTCACCGAGCTGCTGCCGGAACTGACGCTGGCTCAGCAGTGGGACCTCACCGTCCACGAGGTGGCGCGGAACGTGCACGCCCACCCGACCCTGGGTGAGGCCGTGAAGGAGGCCGTGCACGGTCTCGCCGGGCACATGATCAACTTCTGAGGCGGAGGCGGGCCGAGGCAGTCAGGGGCGGAGGCCGGGGACGGAGGACCGGCCGGAGGCGCCGGGGGCGCGGCCCGGACGGGGGCGGAGGGCGTGACGCGCCGTGCCGCTGAGGCGGCGTCACGCTCCGGGGGCTGGCCAAAGCCGGGCGTGTGCGCAATGATCACGCCGCGCCACCCCCCGCATCCGGCGTAACCCGCACCACAACGGGAGGATGTACATGGCTCGCCGCACACCCCGCGCGCTGATCGCCTCGGCCACCGCCATCGTGGCCCTGCTCACCACGGCAGGAGCCGCCTCGGCCACCGGGGCCGCCCCCGCCCCGGCCGCACCGCAGGCCAGTGTGTTCATGGTCAACCCCGTGCAGTCCTCGGGCGACCAGTCGCTCGTCGACGCCAAGGACTCGGCCGGCGCCGTACCCGCGTCGGCCTACGCCTCGGCCGCGCTGCGCAACCTCGACGGCAGCGGCACACTCTCCGGACGGTGGGCCTACGTCCGGTCGGACACCGGCGCCTCCGCGAAGACCGCCGACGCCGGCACGTACACCCGGCACGACGACCAGTTCGAACAGGTCATGGCCTACTTCTGGACCAACGAGGCACAGGAGTACCTCCAGGGTCTGGGCTTCGGCAGCGACCTGCCCGGCGCCAACGACCGCGCACAGCCCGTCCGTATCAACCAGTGGGGTGCGGACAACTCCTACTTCACCGACAAGAAGGCCGAGATCCGCTTCGGCAAGGGCGGGGTGGACGACGCCGAGGACGCCGAGGTGATCGTCCACGAGTACGGGCACGCGGTGCACAACGCCCAGGTGCCCGGATTCGGGACCTCGGTGGAGGCCGGGGCGATCGGCGAGGCGTTCGGGGACTACCTCGCCGTCGAGGTCGGCACCCACGCGGCCTCCCGCTACGGCTGGCCGCTGAAGGCCGACGCGGCGTGCGTGGCGGACTGGGACTCGGTCAGCTACAGCAGCGCGCCGCACTGCCTGCGCCGCATCGACAAGGACAAGGTGTACGGGGACCGGGTGGGCGCCGTGCACGCGGACGGCGAGATCTGGTCCCGGGCGCTGCTCGACATCCGGAAGGCACTCGGTGCCCGGGTGGCCGACCGCATCATCATCAACGCCCAGTTCGGCTTCGCGCCCGACACCAGCTTCCAGGACGCGGCGCTGACGACGATCGCGACGGCGCAGCGGATGTACGGAAAGAGCGCGGCGGACGCGGTCCGTGCCGGCTTCGCGGGACGCGAGATCCCGGGTATCCAGTAACCGGATCCACGGTGAACGCCCCTGCGCGGGGCAGTCCGCGAGGGTGGTCCCGCGGCGGCCTCCGGTCCGTCGCGGGACCACCCGGCCGGGTTCTGCTGGGCCGGAGAGGTGAGAGCCGGGTCTGTCGCCGGCCACGGAGCCCGGCTTCGCTCCGCCGGCCTGTTGGCTTGGGGTCCGCACCCCCGGCACGGGGCGACGGAACCCGAGGAAGGAACGGCCATGGGACAGGGCGGAAACGTGATCGCGGAGCTCACCGCCGATCATCGGGCGGCGGAGGACATCTTCGCCCGCATCGACGCACAGCCGGTGGGGCATCCGGAACGGCGGCACCTGGTCGACCGGCTGACCTCGGAGCTCCTACGGCATGCGGCGGCCGAGGAGATGCACCTCTACCCGTCCGTACGCACCCACGTCCCGGACGGCGACGCGCTCGCGGACAAGGAGATCGCCACCCACGGCAGGATCGCGCGCATGCTCAAGGACCTGGAGGGGCGGACCACCGACGACCCGGATTTCAACGACCTCGTCGCGAAGCTCAAATTCGAGGCCGCCGCCCACATGCGCGAGGAGGAGGCCGAGGTGTTCCCCCAACTCGCCGCCGCCTGCCCGCCCGAGGAGCTGGACGTGCTCGGGCAGCTCGTCCGCCGGGACAAGCGGATGGGGCCGGGCGCCTCGTCCTGAGCCCTGGCCCGCTGCGCGGTCGCCCTCACCCGTTCGGCCTCGCTCTCCTTGCCGGAGACCGCGCGGCGGCCTTGGCTGAGGGCCTGCGCCCAAGGAGGCCCGCACATGCCCGATGGCGAGGAACCGGCCGAGCTTTCCGCGCTGCGCGCCAGGGTCGCCGCCCTGGAGACGGACGCGGCAGCCGCGAAGCGGCAACCACCCCGGCACCGTACGCGCTCGTTCTTCGCCGCGCTGCTGGTCTTCGTCGGCTGCGTGCTCGCCCCGCTCGGCATCGTCGCGGCCTGGACCGCAGACCAGATCGGCGACACCGACCGTTACGTCGCCACGGTCACCCCGCTCGCCTCGGACGGCCATGTCCAGGCCGCCGTCGCCAAGCGTGTCAGTGACGCGGTCATGGAACACATCGATCTCGACACCCTGCTGGCGGACGTGGCCCCCGAGCAACGCCCGCTGGTCCGCAAGGCGCTGGGACGGCTCGGCAACTCCCTGGAGGACGCGGTCCGCAGCTTCGTCCACGACAAGACGCAGGAAGTCGTCGCCTCCGACACCTTCCGAAGGATCTGGATCGAAGCCAACCGGACGATCCACACCTCCGTCGTCAAAGCCCTGACCGGCAGTGGCGACGGAGCGGTGACGATCAAGAACGACTCGGTGACGCTGGATCTGGCCCCGGTGGTCGAACGCGTCAAGGAACGGCTCGTGGACTCCGGGCTCGAAGCCGCAGGCAAGATCCCCGAGGTGCACACCGATTTCACGATCGTCCGGGCCGACAACATCGGCAAGGTGAAGACGGGCTTCCGGCTCCTTCAGCTCGCCGGTCTGTGGCTTCCGATCCTCGCCGTGGTGCTGGCCGGGGCGGGCGTCCTGCTCTCCACCCGGCGCAGGCGCACCCTGATCGCCGCGGCCCTGGGCTTCGCCGTGGCCGCGGTGATCCTCGGGACCCTCCTCACCGTCTTCCGCGCGGTCTATCTCAACGCCCTGCCCGCCGACGCCTCCGAGGCCGCGGCCGGCTCGGTCTACGACGCCATGATCCACTTCCTGCGCACGACGATCCGCATGGTCGTCACCCTCGGTGTGATCCTCGCCCTCGCGGCATGGCTCTCGGGATCCGGACGGTACGCCACGCTGGTGCGGGGGCTCTGGCACTCGGGCATCGGCGCGGCCCGCGCCACGGCGAACGGCGCGGGCCTGCGGACCGGCCCCGTCGGACCGTTCGTCCACCGCCACCGCGTCTGGATCACCTGGATCCTCGTCGCGGCAGCGGTGCTCGCCTACGTGCTGTGGCCCCATCCGACGGGCTGGGTCGTCCTGGGCCTGGCCCTGGCGCTGCTCTTCGCCCTCGCGGTCGCCGAGTTCCTCGGCGAGGAGGAGAAGAGCCCCGAGAGTGTCTCCGAGGGACAACCGGGCCACTGATCCCCGGCGGGTCTCAGGAGACCGCCGAGGACTGGGCCTCGGCGCCCGCGCGGTAGAGACGGCGCAGGCGCACCACGCCCAGGTCGTGCTGGTAGAGGTTCTCCCGCTGGTCGGCGTCGGCGGGCATGGCCTCCAGCATCACGCGGTCCTGCTCCAGGACGTCCCAGTGGCGCTTCTCGATCAGGGTCTTGTACAGGAAGCGCCACGTGTCCCGCTGCCAGTCCTGGACGCGGCGGTAGCGCCAGAAGAAGACACCGCTGCGCCGCTCGTCCACCGGACAGACCATGCCCACGATGCCGAACGGCCCGCCGGGGCCCGCCGACGGCGGATACGGGATGGAGAGGTCGACCCAGTCCACACCGGTGCGGCAGAGTTCGACCCAGTCGAAGTTGACGCCGCGCTGGTCGGTCTTCTCGAAGAAGTAGCCGCGCCCCGTCTCCCGGATGCGGAACTTCGCCGTGGTGTCCCCGTCGAACATCGTGTGCGAGTCGTGGTGGAGGAACGCGCCGTGCATCGGGTCGAGGAGGTTCTCCACGGCGTAGCGCCACGGTGTGTCCCACTCGGCGTAGCACAGGAACGCCTCCACCTCGGGGTCCGTCAGCGGCTCGGGGAGCGTCAGCTCGGCGGGCTCGGGGTGCTCCTCGTCCCCGAAGTACGCGAGGATCGCGCCGGCGACCTCGCGTACCGGCAGCGAGGTGACCAGCTTCTTGCCCTCCAGGCTGCAGCCCGGCAGCCCGGGGACGGAGGAGACCGTTCCGTCGGGCTCGACCTCGACTCCGTGGTACCAGCAGGCGACGCGGTCGCCGAGGTGTTTGCCGAGCGAGAGCGGCGCGCCGCGGTGCGGGCAGCGGTCGGCGAGCATGGACAGGGCTCCGTCGGAGCGACGGAAGAGCAGCCACTGCTCGCCGAGGGCGGTCACCTTGCGCATCGCGCCGGGGGCCACGAAGTGCGAGGGGACGACCGGGTGCCACTGATTGCGCAGCCCGGTGGCGTAGATGTGTTCGGCGGTGGCGGAGGACGACAGCGTCATGGTCAGGCTCCCAGTCGGTTCATCTCGGCGCGGAAGGATTCCTCGGTCCACGGGGCGCCGTCGGCGGCGTGGACCTGACGGCTATTCAGTCCGCGTACCACGTCGGCCAGTTCGTGCCCCTCGTGGGTGAAGACCTCTTCGAGCGTGGCGGCGAGCTTGTACGCGTACGGGGTCGGCTCGTGCGTACGGGACTGGTGGACGTCCAGGTAGGGCCAGGTGTCGTTCACGGTGATGTCTCCTGGGAGTGCGGTCGAGGGGGTCACAGGTCGAGGACGAGCCGGCTGCGGGAGGCGCACCGCGAGACGCAGATCATCATCGTGGCGCCTGCCGCGCGCTCGGCGTCGCTGAGCAGGAAGTCGCGGTGGTCGGGGGTGCCGTCGAGGACCCGCGTCTCGCAGGAGCCGCAGATCCCATCGCGGCACGAGCTCTCCACGGTGAGCCCGGCGCCTTCCGCCGCGTCGAGGATGGAGGTGCCGGCGCCGACGGTGAGCGTCACTCCGGAGGACCGGAACTCGACCTCGAACTCCTCGTCCTCGCCGGTGCGTTCCACCACGGGTGCGGCGAACCGTTCCAGACGCAGACGGTCTCCCGAGCAGCGCTCCTCGACGGCGGTGAGCAGCGGTTCGGGGCCGCAGGAGTACACCAGCGTGCCGGGGGGCAGCGCGCCGAGCTCGGCGGCGAGGTCGATGTGGCCCTGCTCGTCCTGCGGGACGAACGTGACGTCGCCGCCGAGTGCGGCGAGTTCCGCGGTGAATGCCATGGAGGCGCGGCTCCTGCCGCCGTACACCATCCGCCAGGTGTCCCCCCGGCGGTCCGCCTCGCGGGCCATGGCCAGCAGCGGGGTGATCCCGATGCCGCCTGCGACGAAGACGTAGCCGTCGGCGTCCTCCAACGCGAAGTGGTTGCGCGGTTCGGAGACGGTGACCTGCTGCCCGGGTCGCAGCTGGGTGTGCACGTACCGTGAACCGCCGCGCGAGGCGGGCTCGTTGAGCACGCCGATGCGGTAGACGTCGCCGGTGCGCGGGTCGCCGCACAGGCTGTACTGGCGGATCTGGCCGCCGACTTGGACGTCGAGGTGCGCGCCGGGGGTCCAGGCGGGCAGGGGTTTGCCCTCGGGATGAACCAGCTCGACGGACAGGACGCCCTCGGCCTCCCAGGTCATACGACGGACGGTCAGCCGCAGCGAGTGCTCGCTCATGGCCTCTTGCCTCCTTACCGGCAGTACGGGCGGGGCCGGGCTACTGGCCCGGGATCCTCACGGGCGGGGTGAACGGGGTCTTCATCGGGCCGAGTGCGCCGAGATCCACCTCGACGAGCGTCGGCCCGTCCGAGGCGAGGGCCTCGGAGAGCACCGGGCCTGCGTGCTCCTCGGCGAAGATGCGGGCGTAGGGCAGCCCGCATGCCTGCGCGAGAAGTCCGAAGTCCGGGGTGACGAGATCGACTCCGGAGCGGCGCTCGCTGTAGCGGTCCTGCATGTTGCGCAGGACGCCGTATCCGCCGTCGTTGAAGACGATCAGGGTCAGCCGGGGCCGCTCCTGGGCGAGTGTGAGGAGCTCGCCGAGGTGGACGGCGAGTCCGCCGTCCCCGGCGATGACCACGGTGGGCGCGCCGGGCCTGGCGAGCGCCGCGCCGATGCCCATGCCGAGCCCCTGCCCGATGCCGCCGCCGCGCGGGAAGATGTTGTCCCGGGGGTCGTACATCTCCAGCAGCCGGTTGCCCCAGCTGCTGGACGGGATGGTGACGTCGCGTGCCACGACGGCCTCGCGCGGCAGGGCGGCGCGGATGGCGTCGCAGATCGCGGCCTGCGGGCCGATGCCCGCGTGCAGGACCGCCCGGACCTCGGTGCGTACGGCGGCGACGCGGTCCGTCCAGCCGGTCTCCGCGGTTCCGGCGTACGGCAGCAGGCCGCCCAGGGTGCCGGCCGCGTCGCCGTGCAGGGTGTGGGTGGCCGGGTAGACCCGGGCCAGCGCGGCGGCGTCGACGTCGATCTGGATGTGCGCGCCGGGGAGCTCCAGCGTGTAGTCGGCGGTCTCGTTGGAGCGGAAGTGCGTGCCGATGGTGAGCAGGACGTCCGCGTCGGCGAGGAGGGCGCGCGCCGCGGGGGTGGTGGCGAAGTTGCCGACGACCTGCTCGTGGTCCTCGGGCACGACGCCGCGCCCGGAGTTCGAGGTGAGAAGCCCCGCTCCGGTGGCCTCCAGGAGGCGGGTGAGCTCGTCGCGGGCGGTCGCCGCGCCGCCGCCGGCCCAGATCAGCGGACGGCGCGCCGAGGCCAGGAGGGCCCCGGCGGCTGCCAGTTCGTCCGCCGTGGGGGCCGGTGCCGTGGCGGGGGGCGAGGCCCCGGCGGGCTCGTCGGTCTGGGGGGCGTACTGGAGGTCGATCGGCCATTCCACGCTGGCGGGGCCGCCGGGTGCGGCGAGCGCCGACCGGGCCGCCTCGCGCAGGATCCGGCCCGCCTGCATGGCGTCCGGGACGCTTGCCGCGTAGGCGGAGACCGCGGTGAGCATGCCGAGCTGGTCCTTGGTCTCGTGGATGAACCCCCGTCCGCTGCCCAGGAATTCGCTCTCCACCTGCCCGGTGACGTGCAGCACGGAGCTGCCCGCGCTGAGCGCCTCGATCAGCGAGCCGGCCGCGTTGCCCGCGCCGGTACCGGTGGAGGTCAGGGCGCAGCCGAGGGTGCCGCGGGCCCGGCCGTAGGCGTCGGCGGCGTTCACCGCGGATGCCTCGTGCCGGACGGGGACGAACCGCAGCTCACGGTCGACGGCCTCGACGAGCGGCAGGTTGTGCACGCTGACGATGCCGAAGACGGTGTCGATGCCGAGTTCGCGCAGGACGGCGACGAGGAGATCGCCTCCGTTGTCGTGTCGCATGGTGTCTCCTCAGAGGATGGAGCGGCCGACGCCGCCGCAGACGTCGATGCTGGTGCCGGTGATGTAGGAGGCGCGGGGTGAGAGGAGGGCGAGGACGGCGTACGCGACCTCTTCGGCGCGGCCGAGGCGGCCGAGCGCGATGCCCCGGTCGGCGGCGAGTTCGGACTGCCATTCCTCGTACGTCGTACCGGAGTCGGCGGCGGCGTACCGCCGGGTCCACTGGCCGGTGTCGACGAGTCCGAGGCAGACGGAGTTGACCCGGATACCATCGGCGGCCAGTTCGATGGACAGGGACTTGGAGAGGTTGAGGATGCCCGCGCGGGCGGCGCTCGTGGTGATCAGCCGGGTCTCGGGCTGTTTGGCGAGGACCGCGTTGATGTTGACGACACTGGCCGCGCCGGAGGCGGCGAGGTGGGGGCGCGCCGCCTGGAGGGGGTTCAGCACCCCGGCGAACTTGAGCTCCAGTTCGTCGCGCCAGTCCTCGGCGGTGGAGTCGTCGAGCCCCTTCATGCGTGACTGGCCCGCGTTGTTGACGAGTCCGTCGACGGAGCCGAACGTCTCGGCGGTACGGCGGACGAAGGCGCGTACGGCGTCGGCGTCGCGTACGTCGCAGACGTCGGTCAGCAGGCGGTCGCGGCCGGCGCCGAGGCCGGCTGCCGCCTTTGCGAGGCGGCCGGCGTCACGACCGCAGGTCGCGACGCGCGCTCCCTCGTCCAGCAGGGCGCGGACCGTGGCCAGGCCGACGCCCGAGCTGCCGCCGGTGACCAGGATGGTGCGGTCGGCGAGGCCCAGATCCATAACTCGTGTCTCCTGGGGTTCAGTTCATGGTGAAGCCGCCGTTGACGGCGATCACCTGTCCGGTCAGATAGCGGGATTCCTCGGCCAGCAGAAAGGAGACGATTCCGGTGAGGTCGTCCGGCTGCTGGGGGCGGGAGATGGCCCGGTTCAAGCGGTAGAGGTCGTGGCGTTCGGCGGGCACCGTCTCGGTCGCCTCGCACTCGGTGAGTCCGGGGGCGACCGCGTTCACGGTGATCCCCTTGTCGCCGAGCTCGCGCGCCATGGCCCGGGTGAGGGCGATGACCGCCCCCTTGGAGGCGATGTAGTGGGCGAGGCGCGGGGAGCCGTACAGGGCGGCGTCCGAGGCGATGTTGACGATCCGGCCGGGTGCCGCGAAGAGCGGGTACAGGGCCTTCGAGACCAGCCAGGGGCTGCGGGCGTTGACCGCCATCAGCCGGTCCCACACCTCGACGTCGAGGTCCTGGAACTCCTTGCCGCCGACGCCGTTGGCGAGGGCCGCGTTGTTGACCAGGCCGTACAGCGGTCCCAGTTCACGCACGGTGGCCGCCAGGGCGTCCACCGAAGCGGGGTCGGCGACGTCGCAGCGTACGAAGTGGGCGTCGATGCCCTCCGCGCACAGTTCCGCCGCGGCGCGCTCCCCCCGTTCCCGCTCCAGTTCGGCGACGACGACCCGGAAGCCGTCGGTGCCTGCCCGGCGGGCCATGGCCAGTCCGAGGCCACGGCCCGCACCGGTGACGACGACGGTGCGTACGTCGGCCGGGGGCTGGTCAGCCACGGGTGACGCCGTGCATCGGCGAGTATTCGGGGTAGGTCGGGACCTGCGGCTTCTGCGTCCCGATGACGACGCAGAACAGGGCGTCGGTGTCGCCCTCGTTCTTGAGGGAGCGGGTCACTCCGGCCGGGACGACGATCATGTCGCGGTAGCCCAGGGTGCGGAACTCGACCTCGTCGGGGCCGCGGTGGATGCCGACCTTGACCTCGCCCTCCAGCACGAAGAAGGCTTCCTCGACGTCGTGGTGGGTGTGGGCCGGGCCCTCGGCGCCGGGCGGCAGCAGCATGTTGGAGAAGGTGAACCCGCCGGACGAGAGGATGCGGCTGTCGCTCTCGTGGTTGCCGGTGGCGCCCGAACCGACGTACCGGATCTGGCCGCGGCGGAACTGCGCGCCGGCCTTCTCCTGGAAGGAGAGCGTGTCGAAGTCGGCCACCCGCGACGCCTTGGTCGCGATGAGGGAGTCGGTGTACGCGGACAGGTCGTCGCCGTTGTCGTACGCGGTGGTGGTCAGAGGCATGGCAGAGCTCCTACTCGGGGATGGAGGCGGTGATGCGGAGGTGGGAGAGGATCCAGGCGTTGACGTGCCCGGGCTGCTCCTGATTGGCCAGGTGACCGGCGTCCTTGACGATCACGTAGGCGGTCTTGTGGATGGCCCCGGCGATGGCCTGGCTCGCCTCGATGCCGGTGACCCGGTCCTGTTCGCCGCAGAGCACGAGGGTGGGCGCGGCGATCGAGGAGAGTTCGGGACGCAGGTCGGCGCAGGCCATGGACTCGGCGGCGTACGCGTAACCAGGCAGCCGTACCGACGCGGCCATGTTCTCCACGACGGTGCGCACCAGGTGGTCCGGTGCGTCCGGTGAGACCAGGCGGGGGCCTCGGGCTTCGGCGAAGGCGCGCGGGCCGAGCTCGGCCAGATCGGTGGCGCGGGCCCGCATGCCCCGCGCCTTCTCCTCGTCCGTGCCCGAGCCGGGGCTGGAGTCGGCGACGATCAGCGAGGCGACGAGCTCCGGGTGCCTGGTGGCGAGCCGCAGCGCGATCACCCCGCCCCAGGAGACGCCGAGGACGTGCGCGGTCGTGGCACGCTCGCGGATGAGGGCGGCTGCCGCGTCCGCGAAGTCGTCGAGGGTGAGCGGCTCCTGGGGGTCGGCCGACTTGGCGTATCCCGGCGCGTCCCAGGCCACGACCCTTACGTACGAGGAGAGTTCGGCGAGCTGCGGGGCGAAGGCGGCCGAGGAGGAGCCGATGCCGTGGAGGCACAGCAGCAGGGGGCCCCGGTCACCGGCCTCCTCGACGTGGATCGAGGTGTCGGCGCCGCTCACAGGATCTGCCCGGTCCGGCCGGCGAGCGCGGCGAGGCTGCGCAGGACGGCGTACGGCACCACCTGGCTGGTGGCGGGGTTGCCCGGATCGGGCAGGTGGGCGACCTCGAAGCGGTACGAACCGTACGCACCGGACGCCTCGATCACATGCCGGGTGTGGTGCGCCGCCGGGTCGGCGACGACCTGGACCCGCACAGCGTCCAGGTCGCCGACGGCCAGCGCGACCGACGCGGCCACGTTGGTGGACTTGGGGAAACTCACCGGGACGTCGCGCGCGGTGCCGGACATGACCTCGACCGGACCGGTGGCCGTCCGCATGCGATGCAGCAACTCCTCTCCCATCCACGGCTGTTCGAGGGTGGAGGGGAGTTTGGTGGTGGTCAGCCGGACCTCGGTCAGCGGCCCGAGCGAGCGGACCGCCTGGAGCAGGTCGAGACCGCCGACCGCGCCGCCGGTGAAGTACACCCGGCCAGGCCCGGCGGCGAGCAGCCGCTTGGCGAGTTCGTCGTCGGTCAGCGCGCCGGTGGAGGCGATCAGCAGATCGGTGCCGGACTCCAGCACCCGCGTGCCCCATTCCCGTACGACGCCCTGGCCTGCCGCCTCCACGATCAGGTCGCAGGCGTCCAGGGCTTCCTCGAAGGAGACCTGCCGGGCGGGCGCCGCCTCGCCGAGGGGACGGTTGTCGACGACGCAGACCAGCTCCGCGCCCTGCACCCGTCCTTCGACGAGTGCGGTACCGACCACCCGGCCGATGGCGCCCCAGCCGACGACGCCTACTTTGCGTACGGTGCTCATGCGCCGACCTCCTGGATGTCGAGGGGAGCGAGCGGGCCGGGGTCCGGCGCGCCCGCCATGTGGCAGCGGATCTCCTTCGACGGCGGCCCCGCCGTCCCCCACAGGTCCGAGAGGTCCGGCACCCGACGCCACACACGGGCGATCCAGGCGTCCTCGACGATCTGGGCGACCTCGGAGGTGTACTCGCAGACCAGCCCGGAGGGGTCGGTGAAGTAGGAGAAGGTGTTGTTGCCCGGGCCGTGCCGGCCGGGGCCCCACTGGGGGGTGATGCCGTGGTGGCGCAGCCGTCCCAGGCCCCGCATGAAGTGGTCGACCGAGGTCATCTCGTACGCCACGTGGTTCAGCGAGGTCCACTCGGCCTGGTTGAAGGCGATGCAGTGGTGGTCGGCGTTGCAGCGCAGGAACGCCATCTGGTGTTCGGACCAGTCGGACACCCGGAGCCCGAGCACGTCGCAGTAGAAGGCGACGGCGGCGTCGATGTCGGTGGTGTTGAGCACGGCGTGCGTCACCCCGACCGGGACCGCACCGTCCCGGCCGCGCGGGACGACCGCCTCGACCTGGGCGCTGATCTCGATGAGACGGCCCTCGGGGTCGGTGAACCGCAGCCCGTAGCCGCCGCCCGCCTGCTCCAGCGGACCGGGGCCGGCGACGGGGACGACGGAGCGTGCTTCGAGGCGCCGCGCCGCTTCGTCGACCTCGGCGGGGGTGCCGACGGCGAAGGCGATCCGGCCGAGACCGACCCGGTCGCGTTCGGTGAGGTGGAGGACGTGGTGCTCGTCGCCCGTGCCGCGCAGCCAGCGGGCGCCGGTGTCGGACTCGACGGTCTCCAGACCCCAGACCTCTTCGTAGAAGTCGGCGGTCTCGGTGAAGGCCGGGGTGTGCAGCTCGACGTAGCGCAGTGAGCGGAGCCGGGCGATCGGACCGGGGGGTGCTTGGTGCATCGGTCTCTCCAGACGGGCGGACGTGCGGGTGTACGAGGGGGCGGGCGTGCGGGTCAGCCGGCCCAGGGAAGCGGGTGGGAGGAGGTGCCCCAGTACAGGGACTTCTGGCGCTGGTAGGCGCGGATCGCGTCGCGGCCCTTCTCCGTGCCGAGGCCGCTGTCCTTCCAGCCGCTGAAGGGGGTGGCGGCGCTGAACTGCTTGTACGTGTTGATCCAGACGGTCCCCGCCTCGATCCGGCGGGCGAGACGCCACGCGGCCCGCAGGTCCTGGGTCCAGATTCCGCAGGCCAGGCCGTAGACGGAGTCGTTGGCCTGGCGGACCAGGTCGTCCTCGTCGTCGTAGGGCAGGGCGACCAGGACCGGGCCGAAAATCTCCTCCTGGCAGGTCTTGGAAGTGTTCGCGAGCCCGTCGAGGACCGTCGGCAGGTAGTACGCGCCGTCCGTGTACCGCTCGCCCTCGGGGGCCGATCCTCCGCACAGCACCCTGGCTCCTTCGGAGCGTGCGAGGTCCACGTAGGCGGCGACGGAGTCGCGGTGGCGGTGGTGCACCAGGGGGCCGACCTGGGTGGCGGGGTCCGTGCCGGGTCCGACGCGCAGCGCGGCCACGCGTGCGACGAGTTCGCCGACGAAGGAGTCGTAGATCTCGCGTGCCACGAAGAGCCGGGAGCCGGCGATGCAGGACTGGCCGCTGGACGAGAAGATCCCGAACATGACGCCTGCCAGGGCCTGTTCGACGTCCGCGTCGGCGCGCACGATCGTGGGCGACTTGCCGCCGAGCTCCAGGGACGCGGGGACCAGCTTGTGGGCGGCGGCCCCGGCGATGGAGCGCCCCGTCTCCGTACCGCCGGTGAATCCGATGCGGGCGACGAGCGGGTGGCGCACGATGGCCTCGCCGACCACCCGGCCGCTCCCCGGCAGCACCGACAGCAGGGCGGTCGGCAGACGGAACTCGTCGAGGGCCCGGGTGATCAGCCGGCCGAGGGCCAGCGAGACGAGGGGGGTCCAGGCCGCGGGCTTGAGCAGGACGGCGTTGCCCGCGGCGAGGGCGGGGGCGATCTTCTGGGCGTCGCTGGCCACGGGCGAGTTCCAGGGGTTGATCGCGCCGACGACGCCGATCGGTTCGTGGACGCTCATGGTGACGTACGGGCCGCGGGAGGGTGTGAGCGCGTCCTCCGCCGTCTCCAGGGCGGCGCCCATGTAGCGGAAGGTGCCTGCCGCGCTGAGCGCGAGGGCCCTGGTCTCGGCGAGGGTCTTGCCGGTGTCGGCGGTCTGCAGCGCGGAGAGCTCGTCGGCGGCCTCCTCGATCAGGTCGGCGATGCGGTGGAGCAGCCGGGAGCGTTCGTGGGCGAGCAGGTCGCGCCAGGCGGGGTCCGCCACCGCCTTGGCCGCGGCTTCAGCGGCTTCGGCGACATCCTCGGCGGAGGCCGCGTGGAGGGTGGCGAGCAGGTGCCCGGTCGCCGGGTCGACCGTGTCGAGGGGATCGCCCGCGCCACGTCGCCACTGGCCCGCTATCAGGATGTCGGTGGGGAACTGCAGCACGGGTGGACCTCCGGGCGAGGCGGCGGGATGGGAACGGGCCCCGGCTGCGGCGCACTCGGGGCGCTGCCGACAACCGGAACTGCCGAAGTGCTAGGAATCTAAGCGCTTAACTATCTCGACACAAGCCCCCCGGTCGAAATCGTTGCCTGTGACCCCTTGAGCTGAGCACCCACCGGCACGGACGATGGGCGTCGAGTTGCCGGAATCAAGGTTTCTAATCGCTTAACCATTGACCGCTTAGATAACTGACCCTACTGTCTCCGCAACTCCACTGCCCGCGGAAGGACCCCCTCCATGACGACTGTGGCCGGCAAGCCAGCACTCGGCTCCATAGCCGCGAGACTTGAACGACTGCCGCACTCCCGCTGGCACATCAAGGTCAGGTTCCTGATCGGCGCCGTCACGTTCTTCGAGGCGTTCGACCAGTTGCTGGCCGCCTCCGCACTGCCCGTCCTGATGAAGGAATGGAACCTGTCCACCGGACAGGCCACCTTCGCGGTCACCTCCGCCTCCATCGGCATGCTGCTCGGCGCCCTGGTCGCCGGCTGGCTGGGCGACCGGATCGGCCGGGTGCGTACGGTCGCCCTGGGGGTCGCGGTCACCGGACTGGCCAGCCTCGCCGTGGCCTTCTCCGGCAGCATCGAGACCTTCTCGATGTTCCGGTTCGTCCAGGGACTGGGCATCGGCGGTGTCGTGCCCGTGGCGGCCACGTACATCAACGAGATCGCCCGCTCCGACAAACGGGGCCGGTTCGTCCTGCTCTACGAGATGATCTTCCCGGCCGGGCTCGCCGCGGCGACCCTGCTCGCCGTGTGGGTGGTACCCAACTTCGGCTGGCGCGCCATGTTCGTCGTCGGCACCATCCCCGTCCTCATCGCCGCGCTGCTCCCCCGCCACGTGGAGGAGTCCCCGCGCTGGCTGCTGGCCCGAGGGCGTACGGCGGAGGCGGAAGCGGCGATCGCCCGCATCGAGGCGGAGGTCGCCCGCGCCACCTCCGAGGAGCTCCCCGCACCCGCCCCCGCGTCGGACGCCCCCGAGGAGACGCCCCAGGGCCGCCTCGCCGACCTGTTCCGGGGCCGCTACCTGCGCCGCACGGCGGTGCTGTCGGGTCTGTGGTTCGTCGCGTACTACGTCAACCACGGCATCTCCACCTGGCTGCCGTCGCTCTACACCAAGCAGTTCGACCTGGACCTCACCACGGCGCTCGTGTACACGCTGCTCAGCAATGTCACCGGCCTGCTCGGCACCTTCGTCGTGGCCATGCTGGTCGACCGCATAGGCCGCAGGCCCGCGCTGATCGGGGCGCTCGTAGGCACCGTGCTCTCCCTGGGCGTGCTGGCGCTGGCCGGGGCGACCTCGGGCGGTCAGGTCGCGCTCTTCGCGTCCTGCACGACCTTCTTCCTGTACGCGATCAACGCCGGGCTGTACCTGTACTCCCCCGAGCTCTACCCGACGCACAACCGCGCCAAGGGCGCGGCGTTCGGCGGGCTGTGGAACCGGATCGGCGTGATCCTCGGCCCGGTGACCGTCGGAGCGATCATCGGGGCGGGCGGCAGCCTCACGCTGGTGTTCGCGCAGCTCGCCGCGATGGCCGCGGTGGGTGCCGTGATCGCCTGGTTCGCCGTGGAGACCAAGGGCAAGACCCTGGAGGAGCTCAACTCCTGACGTGACGGACCGGGTTGCTCGATCGGGGCCGGTGTACCAGGGCGGAGATCACCGCTCCGGGACACCGGCCCCGAGCGTGTGCCCGAGGGCACCCAGCAGTCCCGGGAGCCTGCGCCGGTCTCCGGGCGCCAGCCCCGCCAGCAGCTCGCGCTCCTGGTCCGAGCGCGCGGCGTGCACCCGGCGGGCCAGTTCCAGGCCCTCGGGCGTGAGGCAGAGCCGGACGACCCGCCGGTCCCCGGCGTCGCGCTCGCGCCGGATCAGGCCCGCGGCCTCCAGCCGGTCCGCGTGCTGGGTGAGACCGCCCGCCCGGACCGTACCGGCGTCCGCCACCTCTCCCATGGTGAGCCGGTAGGGCTCCCCCGCGTCACGGAGTGCGGCGATGACCTCGTACGCGGAGGGGCTGATGCCGTAGGCGCGCACGGTCCGGCCGATGAGCGCCTGGTAGCGCAGGGCGCACTCGTTCAGGACGGCGAAGAGCGAGGCTGCGGAGTCGTCCGGGACGGGGTGCGGGGCGGCGTCCGCGCCCGGAGCCGGCCGCACGGTCTCCTCCTCCCCCGGGCCCGTCCGCACCGAAGGGTCGCCGAAGGCGGTGGCCAGCACGTCCGCCAGGGCGGGAGCGAACTCCTCCGTCGGGACGGAGGCCGCCGGTTCGTGCGCGAAGACGTAGCGCTCCATGATCACGCCGAACAGCACACTGCGGATCATCGCGGTGCGTACGTCCGCCCCCGCCGAGTCGCCGAGCAGCCGCGCCAGGGGCTCGCCGACCTGCTTCTCCAGGATGCCGCGCAGCAGCTCGGCGCTCGGCGGGTGGCTGACGGCCGAGCGGATCAGCGCCGGCCAGGGGTCGTCCGACGGCAGCCGGTCCCACCGGTCGAGGTAGGCACCCGCGAGGGCGGCGGGCAGATCACCGGCCGTGCCGACGGCGAGCACGTCGTGGGTGACGCCCGTCCCGCCCGCGACCGCCTCGCGGAACAGCCCGTCCTTCGTACCGAAGTAGGCCATCACCAGGCCGGGGGTCACCCCGGCCTCGGCCGCGATGGCGCGGACACCGACGCCCTGGTACCCGTGCGCCCCGAACAGCCGCCGGGCGGCGTCGAGCACGGCGCGGCGGTTGCCCTCCGGGTCGTGCGAGCCGGGGCGGCGCTGGGCGCTCGCCGAGGGTCCGGTGTCGCCCCCGGCGGGTGCGGCGTGCGGGGCTGCGTGTGGGCGGCTCTTGTCTTCTGGTTCCACACAGGTCAGATTAAACGAGTGTTCAGAAAAACAGTCGTTCAAAATCAATCACGTACGGTGCACGGACCCGGTCAGTCCGGCGAGGGGCAGTCCGCTGCCGCCGCGCCGTGCGGCGATGATGCCCGCCATGATCGACAGGGCGGTCTCCTCCGCTCCCCGGCCGCCGAGATCCAGCCCGATCGGCGAGTCGAGCCGCGCGATCTCCCTCTCGCTCGCCCCCGCTTCCCGCAGTCGCACGAGCCGGTCCGCATGGGTACGACGGCTGCCCATCGCCCCCACGTAACCGGCCCGGCTGCGCAGCGCGAGCGCGAGGACGGGGACGTCGAAGCGGTCGTCGTGGGTCAGCACGCACACCGCCGTCGCCGCGTCGACCCGGCCCTCGTGGGCGCGGAACCAGCGGTCGGGCCGGTCGGTGACGACCTCGTCGGCGCCCGGGAACCGCTCGGCCACCGCGAACGCGGGCCGGGCGTCGCACACCGTCACCCGGTGCCCGAGCACGGCCCCGATGCCCGCCAACGGGCGGGCGAACTCCGCCGCGCCGAAGATCAGCAACTGCGGACGGGGCGCGAAGGACTGCACCAGCAGGCGCTGCCCCGGCGCGCATTCCGCTCCGCCGCCGTCCACGTTTCCGCTGGTCACCAGCCCGCTGACGGCCCGGCCCAGCATGCCTTCGGCGGCCAGGGCCGCCGCCCGGTCCCTCTCCGGAGCTCCCAGCGTTCCGGTCACCTTCCCGCCGCCGACCGCCAGCCCCCCGCCGCCGTCGACGGGGGTGACCAGGGCCACCGGTACGCCGGCCGCGAGACCGGCCGCGATCCTGCCGAGGGGCACGTCCGGGCCGACCTCGCGGATCAGCACCTCGATCGTGCCGCCACAGGTCAGGCCGGCCGCGAAGGCGTCGCCGTCCGCGACTCCCCAGCTCTCGACCGTCGGCGCGGCGCCCGCGAGCACCTCCTCCGCGATGGCGCAGACGGCGGCCTCCACGCAGCCGCCGGACACACTGCCGACGATCCGTCCGCCCTCGGACACGAGCATGGACGCACCGGGGCCGTGCGGCGCGGAGCCCCAGGTGCGTACGACGGTCGCCATGGCGAAGCGGACTCCGGAGGACTGCCAGGCCGCTGCCTGGTCGATGACATGACGCACGTCGCTCACCTCGAACGGGGAAATCTCCGGCTGCCTCTTGCCAGAAGAAACTTTAGGGTAAATCATTTTAGGTACTAGATAGATCTGCACGTGTCGATTGCCACGGCGCGACGACCAGAGAGGTCCGGTGTCAGCAGGTTGAAACCCACATCGTTCGACTACATCGCCCCCCGCACCCTCGGCGAGGCGGTCGCCCTCCTCGCCGACGAGGAACGGGACGCCAAGGTCGTGGCGGGCGGCCAGTCGCTGATCCCCATGCTGAACATGCGTCTCGCCAGGCCCGGGCTGCTCGTGGACATCACGCGCATACCCGAACTCGGCGGTATCCACGTCGACGGAACGGGCAGCCTCCGCGTCGGAGCGGCGGTACGCCAGGCCCGGGCCGCCGCCGACACCGCCGTACGGGACGGCTGGCCGCTGCTGGCCGCAGCCGTCGAGCACATCGGACACCCGCAGATACGCAACCGGGGCACCGTCTGCGGCAGCCTCGCCCACCACGACCCGGCCGCCGAACTGCCCGCCGCCGCACTGGCGCTGGACGCCCGGTTCGTGATCACCGGCCCCCGTGGCACCCGCACCGTCGACGCCGCGGACTTCTTCGTCGCCACCTTCTCCACCGCGGTGGAGGCGGACGAACTGCTGACCGAGGTCGTGTTCCCGCCCCGCCCGGCCGGCCACGGCTGGGCCTTCGAGGAACTGACCCGCAGGCACGGCGACTTCGCCACCGTCGGGGTGGCCGTCCTGCTGGAACGGGACACCGCCACGGACACCGTGCGCGAGGCCCGCGTCGTGTTCAGCGGCGCCGCCCCCGTCCCCGTACGCCTGCCGTCCGCCGAGGCCGCGCTGGTGGGCAGCGACGCCGGCGAGCAGGCCCTCGCCGCGGCGGCCGGTGCCGCCCGGGCCGGGCTCACGCCCTCCGACGACATCCACGCCGACGCCGAGTACCGGCGCGAAGGCGCCGCCCACCTCCTTGTCCGCGCCTGCACCACCGCCTGGGAGCGCTGCCGATGACCCCCTCCGTCCCCACTCCGCTGACCGCCCGCACGCCGCCCCTCACCGAGCCCTCCGCCTGGCACGAGATCGCCCTCACCGTGAACGGGCGGGCGGTCACCGCGCAGGTCGAGTCCCGCCTGCTGCTCAGCGACTTCCTGCGCGACCGCCTGGGGCTGACCGGCACCCACGTCGGCTGTGAGCACGGTGTCTGCGGTGCCTGCACCGCCCTCGTCGACGACGAGCCGGTGCGCACCTGTCTCACCCTGGCCGTGCAGTGCGCGGGCACCGAGATCCGCACCGTCGAGGGCCTCACCACGGACGACGCCCCCCTGACCTCCGTACAGCGCGCCTTCCACGAGTGCCACGGAATGCAGTGCGGCTTCTGCACCCCCGGGTTCCTGATGACGACGACCGCGCTGACCGAGAGGCCCGACCGCCCGGACGAGGCGCAGGTCGCCGACGCCCTGAGCGGGCACCTGTGCCGGTGCACCGGCTACCGCAACATCCGCCGTGCCGTGTGCCAGGCACTCGACGAGCGCTTCGGGAAGTGACCCGCATGTCCCACGATTCCGACCCGCACCGGCACGGCGGCGGCCTGATCGGCCGCTCCGTCCCCCGCGTCGAGGACGACCGGCTGCTGCGTGGCCAGGGCAGGTACGTCGACGACATCGCCCTGCCCGGCGGCGTCGAGGCCGCCTTCCTGCGCAGTCCGCACGCCCACGCCCGTATCGAATCCGTCGACGTACGGGCCGCCCTGGCCGCTCCGGGGGTCGTCGCGGTGTGGACCGGCGAGGACGTGGCGGACCTTCCCGCGATGCTCAACAAGGAAGAACTCCGCACCCCGCCGGGGCTCGCCGAACTCCTCGACCCGGTGGTCCGGATGACCCCGATGCCGCTCCTCGCCCGCGAGAAGGTCCTGTACGTCGGACAGCCCGTCGCCGTCGTCTTCGCCGAGAACCGCTACCTCGCCGAGGACGCCCTGGAGCTCGTCGAGGTGGGCTACGCCCCGCTGCCGGTGCTCGTCGACCCCGAGACCTCCCTGTCCCCCGAAGCCCCGCTGCTGCACGAGCACCTGCCCGACAACACCGCGGTCGCGGTCGCGGCCCGGGTGGGCGACCCGGACGCGGCGTTCGCCGGCGCGCACGCGGTCGTGAGCGAACGGTTCGACGCCCACCGGTACGTGGCCTCCCCGATCGAGACCCGGGCCATCTCCGCCCAGGTGGATCCGTACAGCGGCCGGCTCACCGTGTGGGCGGGCACCCAGACCCCCCACCGGCTGCGGGACGCGATCGCCCACACCCTCGGTCTGGCGCCCGCCTCGGTGCACGTCATCGCCGCGGACGTCGGCGGCGGCTTCGGCCAGAAGGGCATCCTCTACGTCGAGGAGCTGCTGGTCCCCCACGCCGCCCGCCGGCTCGGCCGCCCCGTGCTGTGGCGCGAGGACCGCAACGAGAACCTCACCGCGTCCTCGCACGCCAGGGAGCAGATCCACCACATCGAGCTGGCCGCGGACGCCGAAGGGCACATCCTCGCCGTGCGCGACCGGATCACGGTGAACTTCGGCGCCTACAACATGACCGGTCTCGTGGTGCCGTACAACTCGCTCTGCCATCTGCTCGGCCCCTACCGCGTCCCCCACGTGGACATCGACGTGACCGGCGTACTCACCAACACCACGTTCGCCACGCCATACCGGGGAGCGGGCCGCCCGGAGACGGTGTTCGCCATGGAACGGGCGATGGACCGGCTCGCCGTCGAACTCGGCATCGCGCCCGAGGAGTTGAGGGCCCGCAATCTCGTCGGCCCCGACGAGATGCCGTATGCGACGGGGCTGGTGGACCGCTCCGGCAGTCCCCAGTCCTACGACTCCGGGGACTTCCCCGAGCTGCTGCGCCGCGCGGTTGCCAAGGCGGACGTCGAGGCGATCCGCGCGCGGCAGCGCGAGGGCGCACGCGACGGCAGGCACGTCGGCGTCGGATTCGCCATGTACATCGAGGCCACCGGGCTCGGTCCGTTCGAGACCGCGCGGATCGACCTCGCCCCCGACGGCCGGGTGCGGCTCGCCATCGGCGCGCCCTCCCAGGGCCAGGGGCACCGCACGTCCATGGCGCAGATCGCCGCCGACGCCCTCGGGGTGCCGCTCGGGATCATCGAGGTGACGGGCGGCGACACCGAGGCCACCCCGTTCGGTGTGGGCACCATCGCGAGCCGCGCGCTGGTCAACGCTGGCAACGCGACGCACCGGGCCGGCCGGCTGGTGCGCGAGAAGATCATCGAAGCGGCGGCGCGCCGGCTCGGCGTCACGGCGGACCGTCTCGACCTCAGCGACGGCGTCGTGGCGGCGAAGGAGCCCGGCGGTCCGTCGATCGGGCTGGCCGAACTGGCCGGACGGGCACCGCTGCCCGGCGTCCCCGAACCCACGGACGGACGCCACGGCACCGAGATCAGCGAGACCGTGCACTTCCGGCCGCCGGGGTTCGCGGTCGCGAGCGGGGCGCACGCGGCCGTCGTCGAGGTCGACGAACACACCGGCGAGGTCGAGATCCTGCACTACGTCGTCGTCCACGACGCGGGGAACATCGTCAACCCGATGATCGCGGAGGGCCAGGTCACCGGCGGCATCGCCCAGGGGATCGGCGGCGCCCTCTACGAGGAGATGGTCTACGGCCCCGACGGCCAGCCCCGCACCGGCACGTACATGGACTATCTGGTGCCCACGTCCTCGGAGATTCCCGACCTCGACATGGACGAGATCTTCACTCCGAGCCCCATGAACGACCTCGGCGTCAAGGGCCTCGGCGAGGGCGGCGCGATCGCCCCGCAGGCGGTGCTGGCCGGCGCCGTCGAGGACGCACTGCGCCCCTTCGGTGTCGTCGTACGCCGGGGACCGCTCTCACCGAGCCGCGTGAGGGAGCTGATCCGTACGGCCGACCGCCCCTGAGCCCGACCCGACGCGGCCGGTCCCGACCGGCCGCTCCCCTCGATTGGACACCGCATGCAGCTCGATCACTCCTTCACCGTCCCGGCGGCACCCGATGACGCCTGGAAGCTCTTCCTCGACCTCGGCCGGGTCGCCCCCTGTATGCCCGGCGCCGTGCTGGACACCCTCGACGACGACGCGTTCACCGGGCGCGTCAAGGTCAAGGTCGGTGCCGTGCAGATGAGTTACCGGGGCGAGGGCACCGTCACCCGCGACGAGGCCGCCCGCTCGATGCACCTCGACCTGAGCGGCAGCGAGACCCGCGGTGCGGGCACCGTGTCGGCCACGGTCACCGCGACGCTGGTCACCGACCCGGCCGGCACCCGGGTGCGGGTCCGTACGGACCTCGACATCACCGGCCGGCCGGCGCAGTTCGGCCGCGGGATCATGACCGAGGTCGGCGACCGCATCGTCCAGCAGTTCGCCAACCGCCTCGAAGAGCTGCTGCGGGACACCGGACACGGCTCCGGCTCCACGGCGCCGACGGGTACGGGCACCCCGGGGGCCCTCCTGCCCGAGCCCGAGGCCGTGGACCTCGGGGCGGCGGCGCTGCCCGTCCTGCTCAGGAAGGCTGCCGCACCCGTGGCGGCGGTGCTGGTCGCCGTCGTGCTGATCCGGACGCTGCGGCGGCGTTCGCGCGGGTGAGGAGGGGTCGCACCGCCCCTCTCCGGCCCTGCCCCGTCCCCTCAGCAGTAAGATTCTCAGTGCCGTGAGAATCTGACGGATGCCGTACGAGGGGATGGGCATGGCTGCATCGAGGCCGGTGGACCGGGACGCCGTCGCGAGCGTGATCGAGGACTGGGCGCGCGAACGGCCGGAGCTGGACACCAGCCCGCTGGAGGTCCTCGCCCGGCTGCACCGCTCCTTCCTGCGCTACAGCACCAGGCTCACCACATCGATCGACCGTCACGGCCTGTCCGTGGCGGGCTTCGACGTCCTGACCGCACTGCGGCGTTCGGGAGCTCCGTACCGGCTCACCGCCGGGCAGCTCGCCGACTCCGGACTGGTCTCCTCGGCCGGAGTGACGCTGCGGATCGACCGTCTGGAGAAGGACGGTCTCATCGTGCGCGAACGCGACGCCGACGACCGCAGGGTCGTCTACTCGCGTCTCACCGACAAGGGTCTCGCGACGGTGGACACCGTCTTCGCCGAGCATCTCGACAACGAACGCCGGATGCTCGGCGGCCTGTCCCCGTCCGAACGCCGCCAGCTCGCACGGCTCCTGCGCAAGCTGGAGGAGTCGATCGTCGACTCCGACGAGGAACCGGCCTGATCGGAACGAAAGGCCCCGGTTCGCACCTCATTGCCGGAAGCCTCCCCTCCGCCGAAAGATCGTTCATATGATCCTTCTCGGCTCCCTCGTGACGCGGGGGAACGACAGGAGGAGGGGACCATGTCGAACATTTCCAGACGATCGCTGCTCGGATATTCGGGGACGGCGGCAGCGGGCGCGGTGTTCGCGTCCGCCGGAACGGCCTCGGCCGACGGCACGGAGTCGGAGGGGTCGAGCGCGGCACAGTCGACCGCGGTGGAGTTCTCGCCGGGGAGCAAGTTCGAGGCCAACGCGAGCATGGCCGAGTCCGATCTCATGATGGAGATGTCGTTCAGCGTGCGGGTGGACTGGCCCAACGGCTATCCCTCGGCGCAGGACATCACTCCCCTGGAGGTCGCCAACGCGCTGTCCGCGATCGCCGAGTCGAAGGGCTGGCCGCCGCTCACGTTCTACGGCCCGCAGCCCCCTGCTCCGCTGAACTGACGTCACCACGAGGACGGCCGGGGGGCGCGTCCGATCACGGGCGAGCTCTCCCGGCCGCTCCGCCCCGAACGCCGGGCGAGTCCGCCACCGGCCGATCATTGACGGCAGGGCCGGGCGGTGTGACGATTCGCCGATGCCCGACCTTCACTCCCGGATGGCCTCCCGGGGCAGCGCCCTCACCGCGGCGGTGGTCGCGCGTTGCGCGGCGGAGGTTCCGTTCTACGGGGAGCTGCCGCGCCGGACGCTGGAGGGCGAGGTCACGCGATCGATCGCGGCCGTGCACGCCCTGCTGCTCCGGGCGCTGCGGGAGGGCGGCGAGATGGGCCCGGGTGATCTGACCCGGCTCATCGAGTGGTCCGCGCGCCGGGCCGAGGAACGGGTGCCGCTGGAGGCGGTCACCGCCGCCTATCTCATCGGCGCCGAAGCCTGGTGGCAGGTGCTGACCGAGACGGCGGAGCCCGAGGAACTGGCCGGGGCGGGCTCGAAGCTGCTCGCCTGTCTGCACGCGGCGATGCCCGCGGTGGTGCTCGCCCACCTGAATGTCCAGGAGGACCTCCACAGCGAGGACAAGCGGGTGCGAAGGGCTCTGCTGACCGCGCTCCTGGAAGGCCGGCCGTACGAGGAACTGGCGGGGGCCGCGCGGGTCACGGTGGCCGGCGCGCACGAGGTGGTGGTCCTGGCCTTCGAGTCGAATCCGCCGGCCAGACTGGTGCAGTCGTCGCTCGACGCCCACGCGGGCATCCCCGTGCTGATGGACCACGTCGCCGGGATCGCCCTGTGGCCGGCCGGCTCCGATCTGCCCGGACTGCTGGACGGACTCGCCCGGGAGACGGCGCAGCGCGTGTTCGCCGCCGCCGCTCCGGCCGACGAACCTGCGGCCGTCCCGGAAGCGGCTGCGGAGGCCGGACGCGTACTGGAACTCGTCCGGCGCCTGGACCGCCCGCCCGGCCTCTACCGCCTCGACGACGTACTGCTGGAGTACCAGCTCGCCCGTCCCGGCGAGCCGCTGAAGCGGCTGGCCGGGAAGCTCGGCCCGCTGGACCCGCATCCGTATCTCCTGGAGACACTGCGCGTGTTCGTCGACCGGGGCCACAACCGCCGCCAGAGCGCACTGGAGTTGTGCATCCACCGCAACACGCTGGACTACCGGCTGCAACGGGTGAGCACCCTGACCGGTCTGGATCTCGCGGTCCCCGCGGAGGCGCGGCTGCTCCAGGCGGCGCTGGTCGCCAGGGAGCTGGTCCGGACCGCGCCCTAGGGAGTGTCCGCAAAGTACCGTCGGCGGGACGAGACTTCGCGGACACGACCTAGGGTCTTTCGAGCCACATGCGCATCTCCTCCTCCCGGGGCGCGAGCGTCACACCCGAGCCGGGGTGGTCGAAGACCATGACCGGCAGGTGCGAGCCCCACGCCGACCAGCCGGGGTCTCCCGAGGCGGCGAAGGCGACCCAGGCCCGGTGCATGGTGTCGGCCAGCGGCTGAGGAGCGTCGGGACCGGTCAGCGACTCGCCGTGGCGGAGGTTGTCGAAGACGAAGCCGATCTCCAGCGCATGGCAGGCGCCGAGCCCGAGGACGGGCGAGCCCCAGGCGAACTCGTAGACGTACGTCCGGGCCGGCCGGGAATCGGCCAGCCGGTTGAGCGGGGCCCGCAGCAGCAGGTCGGTGGCCATCTCGCCGAGGATCACCCCGGGTCGGGCTCCGGGCCGGGTGGACCGGTACAGCCGGGCCACCCGGCCCGGTATCCGGAACTTCAGCAGGGCCAGACGCAGCGTGAGCGCGCTGACGCGGTCCACCGCCCCGGTCGGTACGAACCACAGGCGGTACTCCTCCCGGTTGCACCCGATCAACAGATCGACCTCCGGGAGCGGGGGGTCGGCGAGGACCACGTCGTCGTCGACCACGATGTGGAAGCCGGCTCCGCCGCTGATCGGATCGGCCTTGCCGACCACCGCGGCCTGGGCGTCCAGCAGCCGTTCCCGGTCCACCGCCGCGAAGGCTTCCGCCGTGGCCGGCACCCGCAGTGCCTTCGCCATCGAACGGACGATCTTCGCGCCCTCGGCGCGCGGCACCGTGTGCGGCGGGCCGCTCTGGAGGATCGCCCGGTGGAACAGACCGGCGGCCCGGGGGCTGGTCATCAGGGCCGCGATACTGATCGCTCCGGCCGACTCGCCGCACACCGTGACGTTCCGCGGGTCTCCCCCGAAGGCGGCGATGTTGTCACGGACCCAGGTCAGGGCCGCGATCTGGTCCAGCAGGCCGCGGTTGTCGGGTGCATCGGGGAACACCCCGAACCCTTCCGTTCCGAGGCGGTAGTTGACCGAGACGAGGACCACGCCGTCGCGGGCGAAGGCACCCCCGTCGTAGAGCGGAAAGCTTGCCGAGCCGTTGCGGAGCGAGCCGCCGTGGATCCAGACCATCACCGGGAGCGGCTCGTCGACGACCGCCGCGGTCCAGACGTTGAGGTTGAGGCAGCCGTCCCCGGGGATGTCGGATTCGGGAATCAGCTGGTCGAGAGGCGGCCGATAGGGGCGCTGGGGTGCGGTCGGCCCGTGCTGCACCGCGTCGCGCACGCCCTCCCAGGGTTCTACGGGGGCGGGCGCCCGGAAGCGGTGGGCGCCGAACGGCGGTGCGGCGTAAGGGATTCCGAGGAAGGTCGCGATCCCGTCCTCGACCCGGCCGCGGACCCTCCCTTGCCGGGTGGTCACCATGATGTCCATCTCGGTCCTTTCACGAAGTGCGGGGGCGAACCGCCCCTGGGCGCAGGAGCGTCCGGAGGCGGTTCGCGAGCGTGCGGCCGGGTCTACGGGGCGGGAATCCGGGCGGCCAGGTCGTTGCGGCGCACGTCGGACCAGGTGGTGGTGTCGACGCAGATGCCGCAGTCCGGGCCGAAGAACTCCGCGCCGGCCGTCCGGTCCCCCATGAGGTGCGCACGGAACCACGCGGTGGTCGGCGCGGCGAACGGTCCGGGGTCGCCGACGACCGTGAAGTGGTCGGCCCCGCGCAACTCGCCGTAGATGGCCGGGATGTGGTCGGCGGCGTCGTAGAACGCCTTGACGAGGAACGGGAAGACGATGCTGTCCTGCTGGCCGGCCAGCAGGAGGGCCGGGACGTGCACGTCGTTGATGTTGGCCAGCGGCCCCGGCTGGATCGGCAGGATGGTGTCCACGCGGGGGTCCGCGCCGACGACGATGGCAGCCGCCCCGCCCTGCGAGTGGCCCGAGGCGCCGATGTGTTCGAGGTCGACGCGGTCGTGGAAGATGCTGTTCGGGTCTGCGTTCCGGTGGGTCAGCAGGTCGATGCCGGCGCGCATGGAGATGCCGAGGTTGGACTGCGGCGTGTTGGCGGCGGCCACGACGAAGCCCTGGGAAGCCCAGTGGAGCAGCAGGTCCCGGTAGACGACGGGGAAGGCGAACGTGCCGTTGCCCCACACGATCACGGGGTGGCGGCGGTCGCTCTGCGCGATGTCGCGCGGGTAGTACAGGGTGGTCACCGCCCCGACCTCGACGGCGGTGGCGTAGGGGCCGGGGGCAGCGAAATCACTGCCGGCCGCGGTGTCGGCGGGGGTGGACGCCGAGGCGGCACCTCCACCGGCCGCGGCGGACAGCGCGAGGGTGAGCGCGACCAACGGGACGAGCAGTTTCCTTCTCCACAGCACGGCGACTCCAGGCGTCAAGGTGAACCGGAGGTTTCGTCCGGATCACATCTGCGTTTGATCGCACAGCCTGAAGCAAGGACCGACGGCCGTCTCTGCGCAATCGCGGCAATCACCGGCGGCCGGATTCGTGCAAGGTGCCGAGAGGCGTGCCGTCGACGCCCGTGACTCAGCTTCCGCCCGCGCGTCGCAGCCGCGCCGAGAGGTGATGCTGCAGAGGCTGACCGACCGCGGCGAGATCGTGTACGAAGTCGAGCGTGTCCTCGTCCGCCAGGGTGTAGCGGCGCCGGGTTGCCGCGACTTCCTTGGCGGTGGAGGTGCGGGCCACCTGCTCGGTGGCGAGATCGACCGAGCCGTCGCCCGCCCGGCCGGCCGAGATCTCCGCGATGCCGGTGGGCTGCGTGATCAGGGCCTCCACACGTCCGTCCGGCTGCAGGCGCCACCAGCCGCTCTCCCGGGCCGACGGGCGCAGCGGTGTACCGTCCGCGTCGAGCAGCCAGGCCCGCGCCTCGTAATGCAGGAAGGGCCGCCCGTCATGACTGAAGGTCACCTCCTGCGCGTACGCGAACTCCGCGTCGAGCGTGGGGTATCCGCCGCTTCCCCGGCCGGTCCAGGTGCCCAGCAGGCCGAGCACCGGCGCGAGCAGGGGATGCGGCGCGGGTGCTGCGTCCGCTCGGAGGGCGTCGGGGAACGGGTACTGCTGAACGGGGTCGGGCATGGGGTGCGCTCCTGGGTCGGTGCCGGTTCCGACTGGCAGCCTAGGGCCTCTCGTTTGGATCATGCCGGGCAAACGCAAGGCCCTAGCGGTGTCCGGAGCCACGGGCCGGACTTCACCCCGCCGACTCACCCGCCCCACGAGCCCGCGGACCCCTGTGCGGTTGGCCGGACCAATAGTTACCGGAGCGTAACTTACCGACGAGTTACCTTGGGTACGCGATCGTTGCTAGCTTGCGCTCATCTGCATCGGAGCAGAGCGAGGAGTGAGCTGTGAGCCGCAAGAGCACCCGTTCGCGTTCCCTTTCGACCACCCTTCCGGTGGTCTCCCCCCACCCCCGCCAGGCACCGGGCACCCTGCGCGTCCTGGCCGTCGCCGTGGCCGCCGCGGCCTGCGTGGGCACGTACGCCGTCCCGGCAGCCGCCGACGTCACGGGCTCGGAGCCCGTGGTGTCCAGGGGCGTGACCATCCCCACCTTCTACAACCCGCCCGCCGAACTGCCCTCGGCCAACGGCACGTTGATCCGGAGCGAGGCGCTTCCGCTCGGTCTGTCCATTCCCGGTCTTGACGGACGCCCGATGCCGGGCACGGCGACCCGGCTGATGTACAAGTCGACGGACTCGACGGGACAGCCGGTCGCGGTGACCGGTGCCTACATCGAGCCGTCGGCCGCCTGGAAGGGCGGCGGTCCGCGCCCGCTGGTGGCGCTGGCCTCGGGCACCGTGGGCCAGGGCGACCAGTGCGCGCCCTCCCTGTCGCTGCAGTACCCGCTGAACCTGACCGGCGAGACCATCTCGGTCGGCTACGAGGCCCTGGCGATCTACCGCCTGCTCTCCACCGGAGCCGCGGTGGTGGTCACCGACTACGTCGGTCTCGGCGCCACCGACCGGCTCCACACCTACGTCAACCGCGTCGACCAGGGCCACGCCCTGCTCGACGCGGCCCGCGCCGCACGCGCCGTACCGGGAGCGTCGGTCACCGCCGACGCGCGCGTCGGCCTGTACGGCTACAGCCAGGGCGGCGGAGCCAGCGCCTCGGCCGCCGAACTCCAGCCCACGTACGCACCCGACGTCAAGGTCGCAGGCACCTACGCCGGCGCGCCGCCCGCCGACCTGACCTCGGTGATGAAGGGCATCGACGGCAGCGCCCTGGCCGGCGCGCTGGCCTGGTCGGTGAACGGGTTCGCTCAGGCGGACCCCGATCTGCGCGAGGTCGTCGAGGCGAACATCAACGCCACCGGACGGGCCGCTCTCAAGGACGCCTCGACCATGTGTGTCGGCGACGTGCTCTTCGGCTACGGCTTCACGAAGAGCTCCAAGTGGACCACCAGCGGGGCCTCGCTCGGCGACGTCATCGCCGCGGAGCCCCGGGCACAGGCGGCGCTCGACAAGCAGCGCATCGGCAGGTCGAAGCCCGTGGGCCCGGTACGGGTGGCGACCGGCGTCCAGGACGACATCGTGCCGCACGACCAGGCCCGCCAACTCGCCGTGGACTGGTGCCGCAAGGGCGCCGCGGTCAGCTACGACGCCATCGAGCTGCCCAACCTCGGCGACAAGCTCCTCACCAACCACCTGGTGCCTCTCATCACCGACCAGGGCGAGGCGATCTCCTGGCTGACCGACCGGCTCGCGGGCAAGGCCACCGCCTCCAACTGCTGGACGATGCCTTTCCAGCGCTGATCCGCCACGGCACGCCGCGCGCCGACGCGCGGCGGCCTTCGCGGCTGCCCGGCCGGACCGCTCACATGGTCCGGCCGGGCAGACTGTGCGGATGAACGACTATCCCCCGGTGGACCGCGCACCGGCTCCCGAACGGTACGGGCGCCTGCGCGTACGGACATCCGATCTCGAACCGGCCCGCTGGCTCACCGAACGCGGGCCGGGACATGGCGACTTCGGGACGGTGGCGGGGGTCGCGGCGCCCGGGTTCGACGCCTACGCCCGGGTCCTGCACCCGGCTTCCCTCGACGAGCGGCCGGTGCGGTGGGCGACCGTGGCCGCCGCGTACGGACGCGAGGTGGCGCCGGGGACCCGCTGGCACGAGGTGGCCGGGATGGACCCCGACTACTACAACGTCTCCGAGTACGGCCTGCCCGGTGTCTGGGACGAGCATCCGGCGGAGGGCCCGACGCCGCCCGCCGTCGCCCAGGCCCTGATCCCCGTCCTGGCCCGGCACACCGGGACGTCCGAGCACTGCTGGTTCGGACTGTGGCACGGCTACGGGCGGTGGGACTTCGGCCGTGTACCGACCTTCGCGACACCCGAACGGGAGGAGGTGCTGCTCTCCGGCACGCTGGCCGAGGCCGTCTCCCCCGTGTCCCTGGACGAGTTCGCCGAGCTCCCCGACCTGTGGTGGCCGCAGGACCGCGCCTGGTGCCTGGGCGGCGACGTGGACCTGGTGAGCACGTACGTCGGCGGGTCCCGGGCCCTGGTCGCCGAGCTGCTGGCCGCTCCGGAACTGGAGACCTACCCGGTGGCGCCGGACGCCCCCGTCGGCTGAGACCGACGGTCGGACCGCACCCTGCGGGGAATAGCGAAAATCCCCGGTCCACAATTGCGGACCGGGGATTTTCACGAGTATATTGAGTGTTTCTGTGCGCCCACAGAAAAGGCCCCTCAAGGGGGGCCACTAAGCAACACCATATCCGTCAGGGAGTCATGTTGTCAACTCGGGAAAGTGCCGAACTGCATAAGGAGCAGGAATTCATCGGCCGGCTGTACGACCGTGTCGACGTGCTGCGCGGAGTCGCCGCACAGCACGTCGAGGACGCGCTGACACCCGTCGGGACCGGTCAGCAGGCCCGTCTCGAACGTGAGGTGCTCGTCGCCGAACGCTCGGGGCTGCTCGCCGCGCTCAATGCGGTGGACGGCTCACTCTGTTTCGGCCGCATCGATCTCACCGACGGAACCGCGCACCATATCGGCCGTATCGGAATCCGCGAGGACGACACCGCTCACACACCTCTTCTGATCGATTGGCGCGCACCGGTCGCCCGCCCCTTCTATCTGGCCACCGGTCATACGCCGATGGGTCTGCGGCGGCGCAGGCACATCACCACCGAGGGCCGCCTCGTCACCGAGCTGCACGACGAGATCCTCGACCTCGGGGACCGGGAGCGCACGGGCTTCGAGGACCCGAGCGGCGACGCCGTGCTGCTCACCGCCGTCGGCTCCGCCCGTACGGGCCGCATGGCCGACATCGTGCGGACCATCCAGGCGGAGCAGGACAGCATCATCCGCGCCCCGCACCGCGGCGTCCTCGTCGTGGAGGGCGGTCCCGGTACCGGCAAGACGGCGGTGGCCCTGCACCGCGCCGCCTTCCTGCTGTACGAGCACCGCGAGCTGCTCGCCAAGCGCGCCGTCCTGATCGTGGGCCCCAATCCGGCCTTCCTGAGCTACATCGGCGAGGTGCTTCCCGCACTCGGCGAGACCGGTGTCCTGCTCGCCACGCAGGGCGAGCTCTTCCCCGGGGTCCACGCCCGAGGGACCGACACACCCCGCGCCGCGGCCGTCAAGGGCGGTGAGCCGATGGCGGAGGCGCTCGCCCTCGCCGTCCGCGACCGGCAGCAGTTGCCCGAGCCCGGGGCACCGCTGATCGTCCCGCACGACGACGGGGACCTCGTCCTCGACTGGGAGATCGCCTACGAGGCCCGGCAGGCGGCCCGCGACACGCGCCTGCCGCACAACCTCGCCCGTCCGTATTTCGCGTTCCGGATCATCGACGCACTCACCGAGCAACTCACCGAGCGCATCGGTGCCGATCCGTACGGCGGCCCCAACTTCCTCGGCCCGGACGACATCGCCCAGCTCGGCAAGGGCGTCGCACTCAGCAAGGACGTGCACTCCGCCATCGACGAGCTGTGGCCCGCGCTCGATCCGGAGGAGTTCCTCACCGCCTATCTGGCCGAGCCCGTCTACGTACCGGAGGCGGACGCCCGGGCCATCCGCCGCACGCACGCCGAGGGAACGTGGACCCCTGCCGACGTACCGCTGCTCGACGAGGCGGCGGAACTCCTCGGGGTCGACGACAGCGCGGAGCGGGCCGCCGCGGAGGCGGAGCGCCAGGAGCGGATCGCGTACGCGCAGGGCGTGCTGGCGCTGTCGAGGGGCTCCGAGACGTACGAGTTCGAGGACGAGGAGTCCGAGATCCTCGCCGCCCACGACATCATCGACGCCGAACGGATGGCGGACCGGCAGGAGGAGGCCGATCACCGCAGCGCGGCCGAGCGCGCCGCCGGTGACCGGACCTGGGCGTTCGGGCACATCATCGTCGACGAGGCACAGGAGTTGTCGCCGATGGCGTGGCGGCTGCTGATGCGCCGTTCGCCGACCCGCTCGCTGACCCTGGTCGGTGATCCCGCCCAGACCTCGGAGGAGGCCGGCGTCGGGTCGTGGGAGAGGATCCTGGAGCCGTACGTCGGTGACCGCTTCGAGCACGTCAGGCTGATGGTCAACTACCGTACGCCCGCCGAGATCATGGAGCTGGCCGCCCGGGTGCTCCGTGCCGAGGACCCCTCGTTCGAGCCTCCCGGCTCGGTGCGGTCCACCGGTGAGGTGCCGTGGACGAGGCACTCCGGCGAGGACCTGGCGGGTGCCGTGGCCCGGGCCGTCTCGGAGCTGACGCCCGAGGAGGGGAGGCTCGCGGTGATCGCGCCGGCGGCGCTCCACGACGAGATCGCGGCGCCGCTGGACGCCGTCGAGGCCGGTGCCGAGCCCGATCTGACCCGCCCGGTGGTCCTGCTCGATCCCCGGCAGGCCAAGGGGCTGGAATTCGACCACGTACTGGTCGTGGAGCCCGCCCGGTTCGGGAGCAGTGATCTCTACGTGGCTCTGACCCGTGCCACGCAGCGCCTGGGCATCGTCCACCGCGAGGAGCTGCCCGAGGCACTGCGCTGACGGGTGCCGGGGCGGGTCGCCACGGCGGTCCCGGCCGCGGGTGCCACCCGCGGCCCGTGAGCCACGCACGTTCGAGTCGTCGCTTCCGAGGGTGATCTGTCTCCGTTCGACGCCACCTCTGGCCCGAGCAGGCGTTGGGGTTGCCGTGCCGGCACAGCAGTGACGGTTCTGCAGCGCCCGTCCGTACGGACGGCGGCGTTGCCGACGGAGAACGTACGGGGAGCAGCAGAGTGCCGAAGAACGCCGGTGCACCACCGGCCGACAGCAGGACGCCGATCGGCGGTTTGATCGGCCACGAGGCGGACGCGGCGGCGTTGCGGAGCCTGCTCCGGAATCACCGCCTGGTCACGGTGGCGGGGCAGGTCGGTGTGGGCAAGAGCTGTCTGGCCGACTTCGTCGCCACCGGGCCGCGCGGCGCCCGGACGCAGCTCCTGCGCGTGCGGTGGCGGCGGACGCGGGCCGGCCTGCACGGTGAACTGACCGCGGCGGTCCTGCGCGCGGCGACCGGTACCGAACCGCGGCCGGACGCCGGTGCCGCCGAGCTGGTCCGGGCGTTGCGCGCTCGCCGGCTGCTTCTCTTCCTCGACGACGTCGACCCGGTCCACTCCGAGAGCGTGGGGCTGGTGCAGACCCTGCTCCAGCATCTGCCGACGCTGCGGGTCCTCGTCACCTCACGACAGCCTCTGGGGCTCGGCGACGAGGCCGTGCTGCGCCTGGAGCCGCTGCGTACCGCGCCGGTGGAGGACGACCACGGGCTCGCGCCGGCGGTGCGGCTGTTCGAGAACAGCGCACACGTCGTGCGGGAAGGTTTCAGCGCCGCGGGCGAAGACCTGGAGGCGGTGACGGACATCTGCCGCGACGTGGGCGGGCTGCCTCTCGCCATCGAGCTGGCCGCGCACCAACTGGCCCGCCACGACGTACGTGATCTGGCGGTTCTGCTGCACCGCCGGCAGTGCTGGCTGGCCAGCTCCCGGATGCCGTTGACCCGCCACCGGTCCCTGCGACGCGCCATCGCGTCGGCCTATGTGCTCTGCGGCAGGACGGACCGGATCGTGTGGGCACGCACGAGTGTGTTCGTGGCCTCCTTCGACTCCGCGGCGGCCGAGTTCCTCTGGCGGGCGGCAGCGTCGCGCCGGAGCAGGTGGCCGTCTGCCTCACACGCCTCAGCGCGGCCGGAATCCTGGAGCCCGTGGGCGATCCGGGCGGACCGAACCGGCCCCGGTACCGCATGACCCGGACGGCACGCGACTTCGGCGCCGAACGGCTGCGGGAGGCCGACGAGTTCGCGGTCGCCGCCGAGCGGCACGTCATGCACTGCCGGCATGTGGCGGAGGCGGCCGAGGAGCTGTGGAACAGCGGACGCCAGACACAGGCCGTCCAGCTGGTCCGGGACGAGGGCGAAGAGCTCGCTGTCATGCTGCGCCACATGCCGGAACGGCCCGACCACGCGACGCAGCTTCTGACGGCCGTGGTCAACCTCTGGTTCTGGTGGGCCGTCCATGACGGCGAGGCCGCCCGGGGGCTCCAGTACCTGCACCGGCTGCTGCCGGTCTGCCACCCGGATCACCCCGCCGTACTGGCCGGCGGCTGGCTGGCGGCCTGGCTCACCGCCCCCGCCGACCCGCGGGCCGCCGGTGAACTGCTGCGCACCACCTGGCCGGAGGCCGTCATGGCGGGCGACGACGCGGCTCTCGGCCGCATCGCCCACGTCCATGGGCTGCTCGCCCTGTACCGCGGTGATCTGG
The DNA here is from genome assembly GCF_036195325.1 of Streptomyces sp. NBC_00234. NCBI lineage: Bacteria > Bacillati > Actinomycetota > Actinomycetes > Kitasatosporales > Streptomycetaceae > Streptomyces > Streptomyces sp. NBC_00234. The sequence goes on from NZ_CP108101.1 coordinate 684,659, forward strand.
CGGCTGCGGCCGAGCACTTCCGCGAAGCGGCGGACACCACTCCCCCGCACGCGCCCGCGGGGCCGTCCACCGCCGTCAGTCTCGCGGCCCTCGCCGTCGCGCAGGCCGGACTCGGCACCACTGCCGCCCGGCACACCGCCCGGCGCGCCCTCAGCCAACCGGGGGTGCGCGGCGACACGTGGGCCTGCCTCGTCGCGCGGTACGCACTGGCTCTCTCGGACCACCGGCAGGGCCGCAGGAGCAGCGCCCTGCGTCGCGCCCGTCGCACTCTGGCGTCCCTGGACGACCGCCGGCCCGTACCGCACGCGGCCCCGGCGCTGAAGCAGCTGATCCACGACATCGAGACCGGCGGGCCCGCCCGGATCTACGTCCCCGCAGCGGAGCCCGACCGGACGGACGTTCCGCCGCGGCGTCTCCTCGCCTGCCTGCCCTGCCCGTAGGCGTGAAGGAGCATTTCAGCCAGGCCACGGGGGAACTCCGCACCGAACAGACGTGGTTGACGAGACTCCCCGAGTTCATCGTGCCGTCGTGCTCCCTACACCGGTCCCTCATAGCGTCGCGCAGGTCCACAACGCTACTGAGGAGTACCGTGAGCGCTTCCGCTCTGACAGCTCTGACCGCCTCGCTGGTGATGGTCACCGGAGCCACCGCACAGCCCCCGGTTTCCGTCGCCGCCCGTGTGGAAACCCCCGCCGTGTACGACGACGAGGCCGGCGGCAACGCCAACGCCGACGACCCCGCTGTCTGGGTCGACCCCGACCACCCGGGGCGCAGCATCGTGATCGGGACCCTGAAGGAGGCCGGCCTCGACGTCTACGCCCTCGACGGCCGGAGGCTGCAGCACATCGCCGCGCCGGCGGCACCCGGCGAGGACGCTTCGCCCGGCCGGTTCAACAACGTAGACATCGTGTACGGCTTCGAACTGGGCGGCAGGAAGACGGACCTGGCGCTCGTGAGCGACCGGGGGCGGGACCGGATACGTGCCTACCGGATCGACCCTGCCGCCGTCGCGGCGGGGAGGTCGCCGCTGAAGGACGTGACCGCACCGGACGTCGGGCCGGTCTTCGCCGCGAGCGAGTCCGAGGTGGACGACCAGCACACGTCCTACGGCCTCGCCGCGTTCAGTGACGACGAGGACGCCTACGTCGTGGTGTCGCAGCGCGAGGAGAGCCGTCTTCGGCTGCTCGAACTGAAGGACGTCGGCGGCCGGGTGGGATACGGGACCGAGGACACGCTCGATCTCCCCGGCACCTTCGAGCTGCCCGACGGGACCGACTGGACACCGTGCGCCGATCCCGGCGAGCGCCCGCAGGTCGAAGGCATGGCGGTCGACCAGGAGGAGCACGTCCTCTACGCAGCGCAGGAAGCCGTGGGACTGTGGCGTATCGAACTCGACGACGAGGAGTTCGACACCCCGAAGATGATGGACCGCGTCCGTGAGTACGGCACGCCCTGGACGTACGACGCCGCAGAGGAGGAATGCGTCCTCGACACCGCGCACGATCCCGGCTTCGGCGGCAGGAACCTCAGCGCGGACGCCGAGGGCGTCACCGTCTACCACGCGGCCGACGGCGCCGGCTACGTGCTCGCCTCCAGCCAGGGCGACAACGCCTTCGCCGTGTACGAGCGGGAGGGCGGCAACCGCTACGTCGGCTCGTTCGCCGTCACGGACGGCGCCGCCACGGACGGGGTGCAGCACTCGGACGGATCCACCGTCGTCAACGTCCCTCTGGGCCCGGCCTTCCCGAAGGGTCTGCTGATCACCCATGACGGTGAGGCGACCCCGGCGGACGGAGACAGGGAGAGCACCAACTTCAAGCTGACTCCGTGGGACTTCGTCGCCCGGGCGTTCCCCGAGCCGCTGACGACCGACACCACGTCGTTCGACCCGCGCGACAGCGACTGAGGCAGGGACGCTCCGCCGCTCCCCGGAGCGGCGGAGCGTCCCGGGGAGCGGGCGGTGCGGTCAGGTCCGCGGGTACTGTGCGGCACGGACCGTGATCATCGCTATGCGGCGGGCGGACTCCTCCGGCGAGGCGCCGGGCTGCACGATATGACTGACCGTCAGACGCACGATCGTCTCCACCGCGAGACTGCGGGACTCCGCGTCGACCTCGGGCCAGGCGTCGGCCGCATAGGCGTCGAGCATGGCCGTCGCCGTGTTGAAGACCGGCTCGGGCCGGGTGGTCAGATAGGCCAGCAGGTCGTCCTCGCCGCCCCGGGCGCTGGTGAGGACCGCCTTGATCAACGCGTTGTCGGCCGCCTGGCGCAGCGTGTAGCCGACCCCGGCCGCCGCCGCCGCTTCCAGGTCGTCCCGGTGGGCGTCCAACTGCTGCTGGATGCCGAGCAGGAAGCGTTCCGCCTCTCGCTCGATGAGGGCCTGCCCGATGACCTCCTTCGAGCCGAACTCGTTGTAGAGCGTCTGCCGGCTCGTGCCTGCGATCCGGGCGATCGCCGCGAGGCGCAGCTTGCCCCAGCCCTCGGCGGTCACGAGCTCGTAGGCCGCGTTCAGTACCTGCTCACGGAGCAGCGATCGAACGTTCTCGCGAAACCTTGTCATCGTGGGCTCACTGTAGCCAGCCGCGCGCATCCCGTCCAAAAGGTTGACACTTCCTGTGCGAAGTGTCTGACTACTCGACGTTTGGTGGGTCAAGTGCCTTCCTACGGTGAGGAGTTCGCAGATGTCATCAACTTCGGGGGCCGCACGGTCGGCGGTGACCTGGCACGACCCCAAGCGCTACCTGTGGCTCATCGGACTGATCGTGCCGCTGCTCCCCTTCCTCAGCTGGGGGCTCGTGGCCGGGACCGGCCTCAGCGCCTTCTGGTGGACCGGTTTCGCCCTGCTCTACGTGATCGTCCCGGTCGTCGACCAGCTCTTCGGCAAGGACACCGCGAATCCGCCGGACAGCGCGCTGACCTGGCTGGAGCAGGACCGCTACTACCGCTGGTGCATCTTCCTCTACCTGCCCATGCAGTACGCCGGGCTCGTCGCCGGCTGCTGGCTGATCACCCACGGGGACCTCTCCGTGGTGAGCCGGATCGGCCTGACCCTCACGCTCGGCGGTGTGGCGGGCATCGGCATCAACACGGCCCACGAGCTGGGGCACAAGAAGGAGTCCGTCGAACGCCTGCTGTCCAAGGTCGCCCTGGCCCAGACGTGTTACGGGCACTTCTTCATCGAGCACAACCGTGGCCACCACGTCCGAGTGGCCACCCCCGAGGACCCGGCGAGCGCCCGTCTCGGCGAGAGCTTCTGGCGCTTCCTGCCGCGCACCGTGGCCGGCAGTCTGCAGTCGGCCTGGCGCCTGGAGAAGGCCCGCCTGAACCGCATGGGCACGTCCCCCTGGACGCCGCGCAACGACATCCTCAACGCCTGGGCGATGTCGCTCGTGCTCTTCGCCGCCCTGACAGCGGCGTTCGGCCCCGGCATCCTGCCGTACCTCGTCGGCCAGGCCGTCTTCGGGTTCTGCCTGCTCGAAGTCATCAACTACACCGAGCACTACGGCTTGCTGCGACAGCGCACCGCCTCGGGCCGCTTCGAACGCTGCGCGCCCCGGCACAGTTGGAACAGCGACAACGTCACCACCAACGTCTTCCTCTACCACCTCCAGCGGCACAGCGACCACCATGCCAATCCCACCCGGCGCTACCAGGCCCTGCGCCACTGCGACGAGGCGCCCGAACTGCCCGCCGGCTACGCGGGAATGATCGTGCTCGCCTATTTCCCTCCGCTGTGGCGCCGCGTGATGGACCACCGCGTCGTCGCCCACTACGACGGGGACGTCACGCGCGCGAACATCCAGCCGTCCAGGCAACGAGCCGTCCTCGCCCGCTACGGACGCGCGGTATGAGCGCGGCCGTGCCGGCAGACCGCTACGTCTGCCCCGTCTGCGCGTACGTCTACGACGAGCGGACCGGTGAGCCGCGCGAGGGCTTCCCCGCCGGCACACCCTGGAGCCGGGTACCCGACGACTGGTGCTGCCCCGACTGCGGCGTACGCGAGAAGATCGACTTCGAGCCCATGGAGACCTCATGAAGACGTGGCAGTGCCTGGTGTGCGGTTTGGTCTACGCGGAGGCCGAGGGCTGGCCGGAGGAGGACATCGCCCCCGGCACACGCTGGGAGGACATCCCCGACGACTGGTCGTGCCCCGACTGCGGCGCGGCCAAGGCCGACTTCGAGATGGTCGAGATCGTGGGTGCGTGACCACGGAGCGGGCAGGCCGTCACCGCACGGCGAGCACCGACGCCACCGTCGCACGGGGCGCCAGGTCCGGATGGTCCAGGTCCGGCTGGTCCCGGTCGGGCTGGTCCCGTCCCGTGAGCCGGGCGAAGGCGCGCTGCCACGCGTCGGTGTCGTCGCCGAGCCGCTCGCGCACCAGGCCGGCGACCTCCGCCACGGCGGTGGGCACGTCCGCGGGGGCGTCGGACCGGCGGCGTGCACGATGGAGGTAGTCCAGTACGACGGCCGCCGGCGCGGCCTCGTGGATCAGGTCCCGCGCGGTCAGCCGCCCTGTCCGCAGCAGATGGTCGAGCACGGCGTCCACCGGTTCGCGCCGGTGTCCGCCCACCCCGTGCCGGGCGCGTGCCACGGTCCGCTCCCGACCCGAGGGTGCGGACCTGAGTGACAGCTCCGGCAGATGTGCGGCGTTGCGGATGCCGAACTCGTGCGGTGCGTCGGGATGCCGGACCAGTTGCTCCCACCCGGGGATGGGCTCTCGGTCGTGCTCGGCCTGGAGCCCGTCCCAGTCCGGCAGGCCCGGCGTGGTGTCGAGGATCTCCCGGGTGACCCAGTGGCCCTGCGCGCGGCGCAGGCGTTTCGCCAGACGTTCCGCCGACAGCTCCCGCCCGGCGCGCGCTCTCAGGGGCGCGGCCGGGTCGTCGGCGGCGAGGGCCTTCTCGCACAGCCGCGTCGTGGTGGCCCCGAGGACTCCGCTCCCGGCCAGCGCGGCCAGCCGCCCGGGCCCACCGCTGCGCAGCAGGTTCAGACAGCCCACGAGTTGCTGGGCCAGGTTGAGCCGCTTGCCCGATCTGGTGAGGACCAGCTCCACGAGGTCGGGTTCGGCCGACTCCAGCCACACGGTGCCGCCGGGCGGGCCGGCGAGGGGATCGGAGCGCAGTTCGTCGACGAGGCGTGGCGCCAGCGGACCGGGCCGGGCGGCGATCCGGCGCCGTACACGCGGATCGGAGGTGGTGCGCAGCACGGCCAGGTCGGTCTCGGGATCGGCCAGGTCCACCAGGCGCGACACCTCATCGGCTCCCAGCCACCGGGACTGTTCGGAGAGAACCCGCAGGGCCGCACGGTCGCGAAGGTGGAGCAGATGGGTGAAGGGCACGTGCGGGGTCGGCCTGCGCCGCAGGAGGAACGCGGCGAGCAACCACGGCCCGTCCGGGCCGCAGCGGGGCAGCACCGCGGAAACGACGCCCGGTTCCGCCGCACACAGCAGCGTCCCCAGGGGCCAGGCCCACAGGTGGTTCCCCCGGGCGAGCAGCCGCACCGCGGCCTCGGGTGTGGTGGGCGCGACGGTGGGCGCGAACGTCGAGGCGGTGTCGACACCCGCGCACAGTGCTCTCAACCTCTCCGTCCCGTACGGGCCTTCGCGACGCGACCGGTCCAGCAACCGTGGCCAGGAGTCGGACCGCACCCCTCCACGGGGGTCGCCGTCGGTCGCCGCCGCGCCGCGTGCGGTCGCGGCGAGCCGCAGCCAGGCGTCCACGTCGTCACCGAGCTCGCGGGCGAGGAAGGCGGCGAGCGCCCGCTCCCAGGCCGCGGTGAAGGCGAACCCCTCCCAGCCGTGCGGCAGGTGCAGCATCCAGGCAGCCGGCAGATGGAACAGCAGGTCGTCGGCCTGCAGGACGCCGTGCAGATAGGCGCGTTCGGTCGACCGGGCGAGGGAGTCGGTGGTCCCTCCACCTTCGAACCGGGCCAGCGCCTCCTCGCGGTCCGGCGCCTCGCACCGGTGCGTCACGTCCTCCAGCCCCGGCGCGGTGCCGCCCGGGGCGAGCGACGCCAGGAGGTCCAGCGCACCGAGCTCGGTGCACCCGGGCTCCTCCAGGGACGTCGCGGGCGGCTCGTACGCGACGGCCGGCGCATCGTCGACGACGTGCTCCTCCGCCGCCGCCCCTCCCACGTCCACGAGCGGCCGTGCCGCAGCGCCGTCCCCTGTTGTCCGCGCGGACTCGTCGATGGCCTCCGCCAGTGTGCCGGGATGCTCCGCGAGCGCTTCCAGCAGCGCCGTCCAGGCATCGGGCCGGGCGTCGAGGCGGTCCCGGACACGGGCCGCGAGCGTGTCGCGGGCCTCTCCGCCCCACAGGCCGTGCCCGGCGAGGGCACCCATGGCCTCCACGGCCCGGGCTGCGGGCCGTGCCGTCGTGACCAGTTCGGCCGGGTCGAGGAGCCCGGCCCGCACGACGCCGACGGCCCAGTCGGCGGCTGCGTCGTCCAGCGTCTCCTCGGCCAGTCGCCGGGACGGCGGAGTGAGGTTCCCGGCGATCCGGCCGCCGGCCCGCCAGGGTTCGTTCAGCAGCGTCAGCCGGAAGTCGGCTCGCTCGGTGTCCGTGGCGTCCTCGTGGCGGACCAGCTCCTCCGCGGCCTTCGGCATGAACGGCGCCTGCCGGTTGGCGGCGGCGAGGGCGCGGAAGTCGTGCGCGTACGGCTCGTTGAGCAGGTCGCGCAGGGTGGTGGTGCCGCGGCTGGTGCTCAGCAGGTGCGGCAGCGTGGCCGGGTCCTCGTACGCGCGCGCCGCGGCCCGCAGCACGGCCTGCCCGTCCGGTGCGTCGAGCGCGGAGGCCACTTCGGTCCGGATGTCCGCGTGGACGTGGCGGACGACGTCGGGGTCGGCCAGCGCGGCGCGTACGGCGTCGGGTCCTCGGCACTCCCAGACGCGCAGAAGGGCGTAGCGCTGTGCCACCTTGCGCACGCCCCAGGCGAAGGCCCTGGCGGCCAGCTGGGGATCACCGCTGCTCAGCAGCGGCATCGCCCGGCTGCGCGAGGCGTGTCCCGTGGCGGACAGCAGCTCCGCCCGCAGCCCTTCGTCCAGCGGGACACGGTCCAGTGCGTGGATGACGGTCCTTCGCAGGGACGGTGTGCAGCGCGCGTTGCGGTACACCGCGGCGTTCACCACAGGGTCGTCCGCGGCCACGAGCGCCTTGAGGACGCGGGCGTCGATCCGGGGGTGGCGGGCGAGAGCGGTCCGGGCCCGGCTGTCGCCGAACCGCACGACGGCGGCCGACAGCTCCGCACCGGGCAGGGCGCCTCCCGACAGCAGCGTCTCCACCGTCCGGTCCGGCAGCGCGGTCAGCGCGGCGGCGGCGTGCCGGGGCGCCGTCCGCTCCAGGAGCAGTCCCAGGGTGTCGCAGACGGACTTCGGCGGCAGCGACGCCGGACCATCGGCCGGTGCGGGAAGCGCGGCGACCAGGTCCGGCAGGGTCTGACGGGACGTCGCGAGAGCGTCGTGCAGTCCGCGCCAGCGGTCGGGGTCACCGGTCAGGTGGTGCTCCGCCAGCCGGCCCAGCAGAGCCGCGGCGGCGCTGCCCGGACGCGGGACGCCGCCGAGCCGGCCGGCCAGTGTGCGGGCCGGGCGCGTCTGCCGTATCAACTCGACGGCGAGGCCGTCGTCCAGGACCTCGTCGTGCTCCCGACCGGGCCCGTCGTGCGTCAGCAGCTCCAGCACCGCGCGTCGCAGTCCGGCCGCCTCCGGACCTGCAGGACCTGCTTGAGACATCGCGCCCTTCCCCCCGTCCGGTTGTCTGCCAGGCGTCGGAAACATCTCAGCACACGCCACTGACACCGCCGTCGGGCGGCGTACGCCGGGTGAATGGGACCCGCGGGGGCCGTAACCGAACACGCCGGTGCTCGTTGGTAATGACGAAGCGCACATGGCATGGCGACTCCCCACGCGCCTGTGAGGCCCGAATCGTCGGCGATTCGGGCCTCACCTTTTTCCGGTCACGGACCCCCGCATGGGCGGTCGGCGATACCCGTTCCCGTCCCACGAGCAGCGGTCGGACTTCCATGATCTGCGAGGCTGTCGGTCACCACACCGTGACATCCGTCCGCCTCCGCCCTTCGAGGAGTTCACCATGAGCAGCCCTGAGCATTCCGTCGGCGTCATGCTGCCGCGCGATCTGCCCTCACGTGACTTCCTGCCCTTCGCACGCCGGGCCGAGGAGCTCGGCTTCCACGATCTGTGGGTCGTCGAGGACCTGGGCTTCCGGGGAGGCATCGCCCAGGCCACTGCCGTGCTGGCCGGCACGAACCGTATCCGTGTCGGCATCGGCCTGCTGCCCGTGGGAAGCCGCAATCCGGCCTTCGCCGCCATGGAGATCGCCACTCTGGCCCAGCTCTTTCCCGGCCGGCTCGACGTCGGCGTGGGACACGGCATGCCGCACTGGATGCGCAGCGTCGGCGCCTGGCCCGCCAGCCCGTTGACGCTGCTGACGGAGTACGTCACCGCCGTCAGGGAACTCCTGCGCGGCGGGCAGGTACGGAGCGAGGGCCGGTACGTCCGGCTGGACGACGTCCGTCTGGAGCCCTCCGCGCTCCCGTCCGTGGTTCCCGACGTGCTCGCCGGGGTCCGCGGGCCGAAGTCGCTGGCCGTGTCGGGGAAGGTCGCCGACGGCACCATCCTGGCCGAGCCCGCGGCGCCCGCGTACGTCCGGGAGTCCCTCGGCCACATCAGCCCTCACCGGCCGCATCGGGTCGTGGCCTACAACGTGGCTTCCGTCGACGACGATCCGCAGGCCGCGATCGCTGCCGCGCGCAGCGCCCTGGAGTGGATCGGTGAACCCGACTGGCGCGCCCATATCGCCGCGCTCCCCTTCGGCGACGAGCTCACGGAACTACGCTCCCGCTGTTCCTCCCGGGCCGAGTTCACCCGGCGCATGCCCGACGCGTGGGTCGCGGAGCTGACGGTGGCGGGCACACCCGAGCAGGCACGGGCGCGGCTCACCGCGCTCCGGGAGGCGGGCGTGACCAACTCGGTGCTCACCCCGGTCGGCGAGGACCCCCTGGCCGCGCTGTCGTCCCTTGCTGCGGCGCTCTGAGTTCGTGCGTGCGGTCACCGCGCCGACCGGCCGGAACGCCACCGCGCAGGGCGGGCTCCGGCCGGCGGCGGTACCGCCTCAGGAGGGGAACGGTCAGCCGGTGTACTGGGCGAGGACCCGGGTGAAGTCCCATGGCTGCTGAGAGACGCCCGAGCAGGTGTCGGCTCCGCCGCCGGTGCAGGGCCGGTCGCGGTTGACCGACCAGAACGTCAGCCGCGCCAGGTGCCGCTGCTGGGCGTAGCCGAGAAGGGTGCGGAAGTCGTCGACGGTCACGGTCTCGCCGTTGTCGGTGATGCCGTTCATCGAGGAGATGCCGGTGTGCCGGTACGCCTGGTCGTCGGTGTACCCGTAGGCCGTCTTGACCGCGTTCTTGAGTCCCTCGGCGGCGCGGACGCTGAGCTGGCCCATGTTCTGGCCGGCTCCGCCGAAGTTGAACGGCATGATCGTCCAGCTGTCCACGGTGAGGCCGGAGGCGGCGGCCCTGTTGATCAGGCTGCTGTCGGGGCCGTTCTGACCGGTGCCGAAGGTGACGTACACCTTGATCCCGGGGTTGTTGGCCCTGACGGTCCTGAGCGCGTCGACGGTGCGCTGCTGCACGGTCGGGCTGTCGTACGCGGCGGCCTCGATGTCGATGTCGATGGCCTTGAGGCCGTAGGCGTTGATGACCTTCTGGTACGCGGCGGCCAGCTCGCCCGCGCTGCCGCAGGAACTCTCCAACTTGTTGCCGCTCCAGCCGCCGAAGGACGGGATGACGTCCCCGCCGTTCGCCCGCACGGTGGTAATGGTCTGCTGGTCCACGCCTCCGCTCAGCGGACGGCTGCCGTCCCACTGCGGGTTGCAGTATCCGTTGCTGAGGACGAAGGCGAGCGTGAACCACTTGACGCCCGTCGCGTTCATCACGGTGGTCGGGCTCGGCGGGCTCCCCCAGCCGTTGTAGAGATACGGGGCGACGGCCATGGCGCCGACGGGTGCCGGCTCGCCCCCGCCGCCGCTCGGCGCCGTCCACTTCTGGTTGGCGGAACCCGTGCAGGTCCAGATCTGCAGCCGGGTGCCGTTGGCGGAGCTGTTGCCCGTCGCGTCCAGGCACTTGTCGGCCTGCGGGTTGACGATGTCGCGCGCGGCGGTGACGGTCCACTGCTGTGCGGCGCTGCCGTTGCAGTCCCACAGCTGGGTACGCGTGCCGTCGGCCGTGCTGCCCGATGCGACGTCCAGGCACTTGCCCAGCGCGCGGATCGTGCCGTCGCCGCCGACGTTCCACTGCTGCGCGGCACTGCCGTTGCAGGCGTAGAGCTGGACGGCCGTGCCGTTGGCCGTGGCGGCACCCGCGACGTCGACGCACGTACCGCCGATCCCGGTGATCTGCCCGGTGGCCGCCGCCGCACCGCTCGCGGGGGCACCGCTCAGGCCGGTGAGGAGCGCCGCGACGACAGTGATACCGAGCGCGCCACGGAGGAACCCCGGCGTCATCGGGTCACCGTCCACTTCTGGTTGGCGGAACCCGTGCAGGTCCAGATCTGCAGCCGGGTGCCGTTGGCGGAGCTGTTGCCGGTGGCGTCGAGACACTTGTTCGCCTGGGGGTTGACGACGTCGCGGGCCGCCGGCACCGCCCACTGCTGCGCGGCGCTGCCGTTGCAGTCCCACAGCTGGACGGGGGTGCCGTCCGCCGTACCGCCCGATGCGACGTCCAGGCACTTGCCCAGCGCGCGGATCGTGCCGTCGGCGCCGACGTTCCACTGCTGTGCGGCGCTGCCGTTGCAGTCGTAGAGCTGTACGGCCGTGCCGTTGGCGCTGTTGGCCCCGGCCACGTCCACGCACTTGTTGCCGATGCCGGTGATCGGGCCGCCACCGCCCGGCTGCGCGGTGTCGGTGCTGACCCGGACGTAGTCGACCAGAAGCTGCTGCGGGAAGACCGTGCTGCCGTCGGGGTCCCCGGGCCAGTAGCCGCCGACCGCGAGATTGAGGATCAGGAAGAAGGGCTTGTCGAAGACCCACTGGCGCCCGCCGAGGTCGGCGGGGGTGCGCCGCTGGTAGACCGTGCCGTCGACGGACCAGGTGATCGCGTTCGGACTCCAGTCGACGGTGAAGGTGTGGAAGGCGTCGGCGAACACCTGACCGCCCGGCAGGGTGTAGCCGGCGCCGATGCCGCCCGAGCCGGAGTAGCCGGGCCCGTGGAGCGTGCCGTGGACGGTGGACGGCTCGAAGCCGACGTTCTCCATGATGTCGATCTCGCCCGAGTTGGGCCAGCCCACCTGACCGATGTCGTTGCCCAGCATCCAGAACGCCGGCCAGATGCCCTGCCCGCGCGGGATCTTCATGCGGGCCTCGACGCGTCCGTACGTCGTGGTGAACCTGCCGGCCGTGTTCAGACGGGCGGAGGTGTACTCGCAACGCCCGTACCAACACTGGTAGTTGTCAGGATTCTCCCGGCGCGCGGTGATGACCAGATGACCCTGCCCGTCGAGGGCGGCGTTGCGGTTGCCCGCGGTGTAGAACTGCCGCTCGTGGTTGGCAACGTTGTCGCCTGTCTCGATCTGCCACTTCCCGCCGTCGACGGCTGCACCGGCCGGCCCGTCGAATTCGTCGGCGAAGGTGACGGCGGCAGCCGCGGCGGTACGCGCGGAGGGTTCCGCCGGGGGCGTGGGCGCGCCCTGCGCCAAGCCGGTGGACAGCGACGCGAGGGCGAGGACCGAGATGAGCGACACCAGCAGGCGCCGGGGTAAGCGCGAAGAATCCACGACTGTCCCTTTCATGGAGCACGGTGGGGGGTGCATGGCATGCATATGACAGGTCTGACAGGTGCGGGAATCCGGGCGACTGCCTCGCCGGGTGGGGTGGGGGGGTCCGGAACTCGCCTTGGGGGACGCTTAGTTCACTACGTGATTTAAGGAGTGAATGATAGACGTGTCAAGGGTTTGGTACGGACCAGCCCACGCACGGCGGCGACATCGCCCGCGGACAGGTCCGCGAACAGCTCGCGCTCCACGATGTCGAGCGCCGGTTCACGTACCCCCGGAAGAGTCCATGCGCACGCGAGGGAAGTCCATGCCGTGCGCGCCACCCACTCCCCCACTCTTGTCAGGTGCATGCCGTTCATTACGCTCACCCACCCCAAGGGGGCACCGTGCACCGCTTCAGAACGTTCGCATCCGCCTGCGTGACCGCCGTCCTCGCGGTCGCGGCCGGCCTGGGCCCGTCCGCACCCGCACACGCCGCGGGACAGACCCCCGGCACCTACACCAACTACGGCTTCCCCGCCGGCACGACCGCCCTCACCGAGGTCACCTGGGGCACCACGGTCGAGGCGGACCCGGGCCGAGGAAACGTCTACTGGGCCCACCAGTTCGGCTTCGACAACAGCGTCGGCGGGTACGTCGGCCAGCAGCGCTGGCGCACCGGCACCGGAATGTTCCTCTTCTCGCTGTGGGGCTCCACCGCGGCGAAGGCGGGTTCCGCCGGAACCTACTGCCAGACCTTCGACGAGTCGGGCACGGGCTACACCTGCCGCTCCAACCAGGCGTTCACCGCCGGCCACCACTACACGTACCGCGTCTCCCCCGACACGACGGACGGCTGGTACAAGGCGACCATCTCCGATGTCACGGCCGGCACCTCGTTCGTCCTGGGCAGCCTCCAGGTCGGCGCGGGCGCCCGGATCAGCACGGGCGGCATGGTCGACTGGGTCGAGTACTTCGACTGGAACAGCAACTCCGCGACCTGCGAGGACGAGCCCTACTCACGAGCCCGCTTCGATCTGCCCAAGGGGACGTCCACCGGCGGCTCCGCCGTCACGGGCTCGGTCGGCGCCACCTCCACCAGCAGCACCTGCGCCGCGTACGCGAAGGTCACCGAGGTCCCGGGCGGCAGCATGCACGACGACGCGGTCGGCAACTCCGCCTCCGGCGAGATCACGGGAACCGGCGGCTCGTGCGTGGACATCACCGGCGGCAGCAGCACCGACGGCACCCCGTTGGAACTGTGGACGTGCACCGGCGGCAACCACCAGAACTGGGTCCTCGCCCACGACGGAACCGTGCGCGCGCTCTACAAGTGCATGACGGCGAGCGGTGGTTCCGTCCAGCTCAGGACGTGCGACGGATCCACCGGCCAGCAGTGGCAGCGCTCCGGGGCCTCCCTCGTCAACCAGGGCAGGTGCCTGGACGCCGAGGGGGGCGCCGACGCGAACGGCACCGCACTGATCACCTACGCCTGCACGGGCGGAACCAACCAACGCTGGACCACCCCCGGCTGACCACTCGCGCCTCGCGAGCCGGACAGCGGAACCACCCAGTCCGGATGACTGGTGGTCACCGGACGGACACCTAAGCGGAGTTACGTGGCAGTTCGTCTCGCCAGCGGCGGCCGGGGCGCCCGGACGACGGCCCCCGGGGGCACCGGTCGCCAACGGCACAACGACATGTGAGAGATTGTCACTCCTCTTGTGAAGACCTTCGAACGACCCCGGGGCAGCCGGAAGTGAGAGGCGCGGGATCCAGCCGTACCGGGCGGTGAACGCGCTCCTCAACATGCCTGAATACAGGGCGTGTTGGCCAAATCCGGAGCCAGGGCCGACATCGGCCGGAGGAATGATCCGGTGATAGCATCCCGGCATCTGTGATCTTGATCCACTGGGTTCAGATGCTGATTTGCGATCGGTGGCCTGCTCCCCGCGCGACAGCGGCCGGACAGCGCCGAGCGGCTGTGTCGCGGCTCCTCGCGAGGTGTAGCCGCCGCCGTCCGCCTGCCGTGCGCCGGGAAAGGTTTCCATGATTCGAGACACACTTGTGTGGTGCTTGGTTGCGGTGGCGGCGATAGCCGTCGTCGCGGTCGTGGCACTCACCGCCCGCAACAGAGCCCTTGGGGCGAAGAAGCAGCAGTCGGAGGCCGAGCTGAGGCGCCAGCTGCACACATCCGACAGTCAGCTCCACCTCTCCCGAGCCGAGTTGCAGCGGTTCAGGAGCGAGCAGGACGGAACCCTCCGGGAAGCCAAGGAAGCAGCCGAGGAGAACACCAAGGCGGTCCTCAAGGGGGCCGCCAGCTTCCTGCAGAGCCTCGCGGCGGAGCAGACGACACTCCTGGACGGCATCCAGCGGACGTACGGTGGCCATGCCGTCCTCAGCGACCTGCTCGAAGTGAACCACGCCAACGCCCAGATGGCGCGCAAGGCGCAGGGCATCGCCGTCATGTGCGGTGCGCCGCTCGGCCGCCGCAACCGGCCCGCCAGCGTCTACGACGTGGTGCGCAGCGCCCAGGGGCAGATCCGCAACTTCCACCGGGTCGCGATCATGCAGCAGGCCGGTCTCGCGCTGAAGGCGTCCGCGGTCGCGCCGGTGGCGCTCGCGGTGGCCGAACTGCTCGACAACGCTGCCAGCTTCTCCCAGCAGGACGCACCGATCGAGGTGACGTTCCAGCGGGTCCAGAACAACCTGTGCATCGTCATCGACGACGCCGGTGTCAGCATGAACGACGAGGACCGGCAGCGCGCGACCGAGCTGCTGTCCGGTGACGTCGTCCCCCGTCTCTCGCAGCTGGGGAACCAGCCGAAGTTCGGTTTCCCGGTGATCGGCCTGATCGCGCGTCAGTACGGCTTCAAGGTGGATGTCACCGGAGTCTCCCGGTACGGCGGCGTCCGAGCCGTCGTCCTGTTGCCCGAGGAGCTGTGGACGATGGAGGAGACGGCGCCGGCCGAGGAGGCTCCCGTCAGCAGCATTCGCCGTGCCGAGGGACGGCCGCAGAGCGGCACCTCGCGTACGACGCACGGTCTACCGAAGCGCGGATCGCGCCAGGCGCCCATCGCCAGCGTGCCCGACCCCGAGGTCACCCGCCCGGCGGCACGGGCTCCCGAGGAGGCCGGCCGGGCCTCCGGACGCAGCCTGGGGGCCTTCCAGCGCGGCACGCTCTCGGGCCGCAACCTTGATGCCACGTCGCTCGAAGGGTCCGAAGACGCATGACCGCAGACCTGTCGTGGATGCTTGAGGACATCGTGCACAACGTGCCCCGGGCACGGCACGCCGTCCTGCTGTCCGCGGACGGCCTTCCCCGTGGGGCCACGGAGGGCCTGGCCGAGAAGGAGGTGCGTACCATCTCCGCCGCCATGGCCGGGATGCAGTCCCTCAGCCGGGCCACGGCTCACTTCGCCGGACCGGAGGAGGACCGGCAGTGGAATCAGACGATCATCGAGTTCTCCCACGGGTGGAGCTTTCTGATCGGCGCGGGACAGGGTGCCTATCTGGCCGCCGCCGCGGCGCCCGATGTGGACATGCAGCAGATCTCCTTCCGTATGCACCGCCTCGTCGCCCGGCTGGGCACCAACCTCACCACGCCGCCGCGGGTGAACGCGGAGGACGACGCGGGGACGCGGGGCACCGGAGGGGTCCGGCGTGAGGGCTCGGGCGATTCGGGCTTCGTACTCGCCGATCTCGACCGGGTCATCGCCGATGTGCAGGGCGCCCGTCACGCGGTACTGCTGGGTTCCGACGGTCTGCCCCGCGGGGCGACCAGCGGCCTGAACAGGGACCTGGCGGACACCATCTCCGCGGCGATGACGGGCATCCACGCCTACAGCCGGGTCACCTCGCAGTTCGCGGGCGTTCTGGAGGACGCCGAGTGGCGGCAGACGGTCATCGAGTTCCAGCACGGCTGGATCTTCCTGATATCCGCCGGCACCGGGGCGTTCCTGGCCGCCGCCGCCGAGCACGACTGCGACATCGAGGAGTTCACCACCCGCCTGCACGAAGTGATCCCGAAACTGACCACGCCGGCAGCACGGGGAGAGGGAGCAGGCCATGCCTGACGAGCCCGAGCAGGAGCTGGAACTGACGTCTCCGTTAGTCCCACTCTTCGTGATCACCAACGGACGGGCCCTGCCCCCGGATCACGAGTACGAGCACACCACCCTCGTCATGGCGGCGCAGGACACGTCGGCCGCCGCGCGGACGATCTCCCCGGAAGCCGGCCAGGTCCTGGACCTGGTGGCCGAGGGCTTCCTGGCCGTGGCCGAGGTGGCCGGGCACACGCACCTGCCGCTGGGCATCGTGCGCATCCTGCTGGCGCAGCTGGAGGAGGACGGCCTCATCCTCGTGAGACGGCCGATACCGCGCGCCGAACGTGTCGACAGAGAACTGGTCAGCGCCGTGCTCGAGGGCCTGAAGAATCGATTCGGAGCGTAACGCGTGTACCTGGATCCAGACGTCTCCCACGCGGTGAAGATCCTCATAGTGGGGCACTTCGGGGTCGGCAAGACCACCTGCATCGGAAGTCTCTCCGAGATCGAGCCGCTGCGGACCGAAGAGGAGATCACCGAGGCGAGCGAGGGTTTCGACGACCTGTCGGGCACGCCTCACAAGAAGACCACCACCGTGGCCATGGACTTCGGCCGCCTCACCCTCAGTGACACGCTGGTCCTCTACCTCTTCGGGACGCCCGGCCAGGAGCGTTTCAAGGAGATGTGGGAGGAGCTCTCCCGCGGCGCGCTGGGCGCGCTGGTCCTCGTGGACCCGGAGCGGCTGCACGAGTCCTTCCCTGTCCTGGACCTGGTCGAGAGCTTCGGCCTGACGTACGCCATCGGCGTCAACCACTTCGAGGGCACCACGGACTACCCGCTCGACGAAGTCCGCGAGGCACTGAACCTGACGGCCGAAACCCCCGTCGTGAAGTGCGACGTGCGCGACGAGAGCACCTCGGCGCAGGCCCTCATCACCCTCGTCAAACACCTCATGTCCCTACTCGGCTAGGAGCGCGGAATGCCACAGCCTTTTGACGCACAGGAGATACCTCCCGGATGCCCCGCGCACGGGAACGTACCGCTGTACGGTCCCTCGTTCGGAGCCGACCCCGACGGCCACTACGCGCATCTGCGGTCGTTCGGCCCGAGCGCACCCGTGGACATCGCTCCGGACGTCGAGGTCGAGCTGATCACCAGCTACGACGCGGCCCTCTACGTCCTGCAGAACCCCGCGTCGTTCGTCCGCGACTCCCGCCGCTGGAACGCGCTGAACGAAGGGCGCGTCCCGGCGGACAGCCCGGCTCTGCCCATGATGAGTTACCGCCCCAACGCGCTCTTCAGCGACGGCGCGGCACACGCCCGTCTGCGCCAGGCGGTCACCGACAGCCTCGCCACGGTCAACGAGCGCCAGCTCATCAGGCAGACGCAGCAGTCCGCCGAGTACCTGATCAGCCGCTTCAGTTCCGAGCCCCGCGGCCAGGCGGAGCTGATCGCCGACTACGCCCAGCCGCTGCCGCTGCTGGTCTTCAGCGACCTGTTCGGCTGCCCTCCCGAGATCGGCGACCGCGTGATCGCCGGGATCAGCGGCATCTTCGAGGGCACTCCGGGTGCCGACGAGGTGCTGGGCGGGGCGCTGGCCGAGCTGATCGCCCTCAAGCGGCGCCGGCCGGCCGCGGACCTGACGACACGTCTGATGGAGCACTCGGCGCAGCTGAGCGACGAGGAGGTGCTGCACCAGCTCGTGACGCTGCTCTCCGGCGGCACGGCGCCGCTGACCGCCGCCATCGGGACCAGCAGCGCGCTGTACCTGGGTGAGGAGTGGCAGACCGGCCTTCCGGTCGAGGACGCCGTCGCCCAGACGCTGTGGAACTACGCGCCGATCGCCAACTACGCGGCCCATTACCCGACCCACGACGTCGAACTGGCCGGCCGGGTGCTCCGGGCCAACGACCCGGTGCTGATCTCGTTCGCCGCGGCCAACACCGACCCGAAGCTGACCGAGCACCGCCAGCAGCTGAGCGCGAAGGCGCACCTGGCCTTCGGGGCGGGCCCGCACGCGTGCCCGGCCAAGGACCCGGCGTTCATGATCGCGGTCACCGCCGTGGAGACCCTCCTCAACCGGCTGCCCGACGTCGAGATGCGTGTTCCGTTCAAGACCCTCGCCTGGGCGCCGACTCCGTGGAGCCGCTCGCTGGTGACGCTCCCGATCCGCTTCAGCCCGCGGACGATGCCGACGGCCGCCGCCGAGCCCGCCCACCCGCAGACGGTCCAGGCCCCCCAGCAGACGGCTCCCGCCGACCGCGCATCCCGGCCGCCGACGGCCGAGTCTCCGCAGAACAAGGGGGGACTGTTCAGCCGATTCCTGGCATGGACGCGAGGGGAGTGATTTAAGTTACCTCCTGAGACCCCTGTGTTATTGGATGCTTCAATGATCTTGTGGGTATGCATGGCGGCTGGTTCTCAGAAAGGAGCCGCCATCATGGGAGTTGCCACAACTCCGTCGTATGACCGCAGGGCGTCCGCCTCCCTCTTCTCGCGTCTGCGGACGTCAAGGGGGCAGGCCGATCCCTTCCCGATATACGAGGAGTTCCTGTCGAGGGGCGAGGTCTTCCCCGCCCCTTGGGGCGGCTCCGTCGTCACCAGCTTCGCCGTCTGCGATCAGGTGCTGCGCAGCCGCGACTGGCTCGAACCCGACAAGCGGTGGCGCGACCAACAGGGGGCGGGAACCCGCTGGAACGCCCCCTCCTCCCAGGAGATGAGCAACACGCTGGCCGCGCTCAACCCCCCGGACCACACGCGGGTGCGCCGGGCGGCCGGCACGTTCGACAAGTCCGAGGTGGAGCGGATCAGCCGGACGGTCGGCCGGACGACGGACCGGCTCCTGGACACCCTGGCGGAGCAGCTGCGCGACGGGGAGGCGGACTTCTCGGCCCTGGTGGGCGAGGAACTGCCGGTCGCCACCATAGGCGACTGGCTCGGGCTCCCGGCCGCGGACGGGGCGCGGCTGCGCCAGCTGACCCACGACCAGGTCTTCACCCAGGAGCTGCTGCCCTCGGCGAGTCAGCTGGCCGCGTCCGACGCGGCCACGGCCGAACTGCGCGCCTACTTCATGGACCTGGTACGCGACCGGCGCGCCCACCCGGGCGACGATCCGGTCTCCCGCTGGATACAGACGTGGGACGCCATGGAACCCGACCGCGACAAGGCGGACGAGGCGGTCTACTTCCTGGTGCTGTTCGTTCTCCTGGCCGCCCTGGAGACCACCTCGACCCTCCTCACGACCATGACGCTCCTGCTCGTGGAGAGCCCGGACCGCTGGCAACAGATCGCCGACCGCCCCGACCTGGTGCCGGCGTTCGTCGAGGAGACGCTGCGCTACGACCCGCCCACCCACGTCATCAGCCGGGTCGCCGCCGAGGACTGCTTCCTCGGCGGAATGGAGATACGCAAGGACGAGATGGTCCACCTCATGGTGGGGGCCGCGGGTCGGGATCCGGCGAAGCACGCGGCCCCCGACCGGTTCGACCCCCTGCGCAAGCCCGCCCACCTGGCCTTCAGCGGAGGCATCCACTACTGCCTCGGTGCCCCGCTGGCCCGGCTCGAAGCCCAGACCCTGCTCCGTCAACTCGTCCGGCGCCTCCCCCGCCTCACCCTCGTGCGCCGCCCGTCGATGGCCCCCCGGGTGGCGTTCCGGCGCCTGCTGAACTTGGATGTCGCCCTCGCATGACCGAGACAACGCGCACTCTCCCCCGCCCGTCCCGCAAGGCGATACGCGTCGACCAGGACGGCCCCGTGCTCCATGTCCGACTCAACCCCTGGGACCAGGACGACACCCTGGGCATCGCCGCCCTCGACGATCTGCTCCTCCTGCTCGACGATCTCCACGAACGCCCGGACATCCGCATCCTGATCCTGTCGTCCATGGGCCAGGACTTCTGCCTGGGCGCCGACCGCAGCGAGTACGAGGAGGCGCTCGCAGCGGATCCGACCGGAGCCGGTCTGCGACGCATCGGAGACAAGGCCCAACGCCTGTGCCAGGCGCTGGAGAACACCCACGCGGTCACCATCGCCCGGGTCCACGGCCGGGTCATCGGCGCGGGGCTCGCGCTCGCCTCGTTCTGCGACCTGCGCGCAGGCGCCGACAGCTGTCGCTTCCGCATGCCGGAGGTGGGCATCGGACTCCCGCCCGCCTGGGGAGGAGCGATGGGCCGCCTGGTCTCCGAGGCCGGAGCCTCCAGGATCCGCGAACTCTTCCTCACCTGCGACGTGTTCGACGCGGACACCGCCCACCGGCTCGGTCTCCTCCACAAGACCGCCCCCCTGGACCGGCTGGACGAGGTCGTCGGCGCCTGGACGAGACCGCTCGTCCGACGCTCCCCCGAGGCCCTCGTACTGACCAAACGCATGCTCGCCGGATACACGCGGGCGGACCGCACGGCGGACGTCTCCCTGCTCGACTCCCACCTCCTGACGGCCCAGATCAGCCAGAACCGAGGAGCTGGTCCGGCCGGAGCCCGGTGACACCTCCCCGTACGTTGACGTGGCACCGCACCCCCGTGTGATCCGCATTCGCGCAGGTCGCACACGGCGCGGTGCCGTCTCGGCACAGGGAGGGCCGAAGCGCTTGCGGGGCAGGATGTGGGAGCGCGGACGGTACGCCCGAGCACGTCCGCCCGGCGGCGCAGGAAACTCGTATGACAAAGCCGTCAGCACTTGGCACGATCGGTCGGTCGTCCTGCCCAGACCGGTTCCGGAGGAACGCCACGGCCATCGACTACGCGCTCGCCCCGGGCTGGTTGCCGTGGCCCGCCGCCGACCCCGATCTGCATCCCTTCGAGTGGGACGAGAGCGAGGAATCCCGGATCGGCGGGGTGATCGCCTCGATGGTGCCTCCTGCCGGTGCCGGGTGGCAGGAGCGCTATCGCTTCACCGACGAGGTCACCGCGCTCCTGGCGGCCCGGTACGGCCGGTGGGTCTGCGGGTGGCACTGGGCGGTCGGCGAAGGCGGGGGCGGCGGCGTGGTCATCAGCTGGTGCTGCGCCTCCCATTCCGTACGCGAACCCGAAGCGACCGCTGCCCGTGTGATCGCTTCGCTGCTGGAGTGGCGCGACTGGCTGGAGGAACTGGCCGAGCGCTTCGCACGGTTGGCACCGCCTGCCGGAGCGGATGCCGAGGATCGCAGTTGGCACCTGGAACGGGCGGCCGTCCGCCTGGTGACGGTGGTCGTGGACCGCACCGGTGCCGAATGCGGCTGGTACGGGCTCTGCCACACGGTGCTGGCGTGGTTCCTCACGTCCACGGGCATGAGCCCCGAGGCGGCGAAGGTCGCGGTCGACGCCGCGATCGGCGGACGGTTCAGAAGCTGGACGGAACCGTCGCGGACCCTGATCGACACGGTGGGCGACGACCTTGCCGTACGTCTGACCGGAGAGCATCCCTACCGTGACCACTGACTCCTTGGCGGCCTGGTGCGGAGTCAGGGACCGGATCGACTGGGCATCCGCGGCCGGTGAGACGCCGTCCCCGGTCGGGCCGGCCGTGGACGGCCTCGCCGCCTGGTGCCGCGAAGGGGGCCGTTCCTCGGATCCGGCCCGGGGCGACCGGCTGCTCGCCGCGCTGGCCCGATCGCGCGCGGACGCTTCGCACGGGCGCCCCCTCACCTGCACGCTGCTGACCGAATGGCAGCGACTGGTCCTCGGCCTCCCCGAGGTCTCGTTCCGGCAGGGGGACGCCTTCGCCAAGGGCGGCCGCGAACGCTACGCACTGACGCCGCGCACCCAGCGGGACTTCGCAACATGTCTGCGTGACAGCGCCGACCCCGGAGTCCCCCCGGCCTCGCGCGCGGCCAGGGCCTATCTGGACGTGGCGTTCTTCCACCCCTTCCCGGACGGCAACGCCCGCCTCGCCCTGCTCACCCTCGCCTACGTCCTGGAGCTGGAGGGAGTCCGGCTGGATCACGTCGGCCCCTTGCAGACCACGCGTTACGCGGACGACGCCGCCGGGGCTGCGGACCTGGCCGACCTGGTCTCCGTCCTCATCCGCGCGACTCATCGCCGGACCGTCGGGCACCGCCGCTGAGCGCGCTTCGCTGTACGAGGTCCTCTTGATCATTCCGACCGGGGGCGAGCCCCTGCATCCGCATGCGGCGGAGCGCATTGATGTGACGGCGCGGCTCCACCCTTGCCCCGATTCGCCGCAAAGTCGCTTTCCTCCGCTCCGCGTCGGGTACTTCACGGGCGAGCTCGTGCACCGCATGCGGTGTGGCATCCCGTGCCACGTGTCCCCGGTTTCCGATGTGAGGCATATTCATCTGGGGCCCACAACCGGAAGGTGCACTTCGGTAGTCGCGGTTCCACATAGCCTGCGGGAACGGCCCACCGGTGCCGGTGAGATGACCTCCAGTGCACCCGCCAAAGGGCGGCGCGTACGTACCGGAGTCGAAGCGTCACGCTGATCGGTGTACGAGGAAATCGGGTAGGCCCACGTCGCCCGTTGCCTGACACGGGCCGCCAGGAGCGGGCAGACGGGGGTGCGGCCCACCGCAGCGGCACCGGCTCTCACCTCTCGGAAATGCGCGCGCCGAGCACACTCGCCCACCACCCAAAACTGATTCTTATTTCAACGAGTTCATACGGGAGTCACACTCCATGGACGAGCCAAACGCATTCCGCTTCGCGAGGGAGATTCCCACGGCGGAATCGCCTGATCCCGTACCGCGCATTATCCGAATTCCCCTGTCGACCCTTCACGCATGCGGGAATGCAGGCATCGCGTCATCGTGCCATCAGGATTCACGGAGCCCACGCGTCACCGCACGGAAGAACGACTGCTGACGATCGGTCGAATGCCCCGACCACGGCACACTGTCCCTACCGGCGGGCTCAATCGAACATCGAACTGCATTCCCACGAAAAGACGGCCGCCGCCCCACACTCGGTGGGACAGCGGCCGTAGGACCTGCTCCTCGTTTCAGCTCTTCGTTCCCACAGGGTTCGCGGCCTCGGGAGAAGCGACCGGCCCGTCCGGCCCGTCCGCGGCCTCGGACGGTCCCGCCACGGCCGCCACGGCGGGCCCTGCGGCACCCCGCAGCAGCAACACGACCAGCAAGGACGCGAGGAGCAGGACGCCCGCGCCGGCCAGCGCCGCCGCGTTCAGACCGTCGGTGAAGGACTCGCGCGCCGCGGTGAGCAGCGCCCCGCCCATGTCGTCGGGGAGTTCGCCGGCGACCAGGACTGCCGCCGCGAGGGTTTCCCTCGCCGCGTCCTGCGCCGCGGCAGGCAGCCCGTCGGGGACCGAGCCGTCCAGACTGCTGCGGTACACCGCGCTGCCGAGCGTGCCCAGGGTCGCCAGACCCACCGCGCCGCCCAGTTCCTGTCCGGTCTGGAGCGTGGCGGAGGCGATGCCCGCCTTCTCCGGCGGAGCGGAGCCCACGACCATGCCGGTGAGCAGGGGCATCGTGGCGGCGACACCGGCGGACAGCCCGCCCGCCCCGACCAGCACCATCCACAGCGGGGAGTCGGCACGGACCTGGGTGAGGAAGAGCAGACCGCCGGCGGTGAGGACGAACGCACCGCCCACGATGAACGCGTGGTCCACGCGCTGCGCCAGGCCCGTGGACACTCCGGTGGCGAGGAAGATTCCGGCCGACGGGGTGAGGCTCCACAGGGCGGCCTCCAGCGCCGACATCCCCTGGACCGACTGCAGATACTGGGTGGTGAAGATCGCGAAGCCGATCATCACCCAGGCGGCGACCATCGCGAAGGCCACTCCGCCGCGGAAGGCGCGGGTCCGCAGCAGCGAGAGGTCCAGCAGCGGTGTGGCGGCCGTGCGTTGGCGCAGGACGAAGAGGAAGGCGACGACCAGGCCGGCCGCGATCGCGACCACCGGCACGACCTCGACGCCGTCCGTCCCGAGCTCCTTGATCCCGTAGATGACCGGGAGGATCGCACCCAGCGACAGCAGACAGCTGACGGCGTCGAACGGTCCCGGCTGCGGGTCCTTGAACTCCGGCAGCAGCCGGGGCGCCAGGACCAGGAGCAGCACCATCACCGGAGCGTTGATGAGGAACACCGATCCCCACCAGAAGAACTCCAGCATCACCCCGGAGAGCACCGGGCCGAGGGAGACACCGGAGATCAGCACGGCCGACCAGACACCGAGGGCCTTGGCCCGCTGCGTCGCGTCGGTGAAGATGCTGCGGATCAGCGAGAGCGTGGACGGCAGCAGGCAGGCGCCGCCGACACCGAGGAGGGCGCGGGCGCCGATCAGCATGCCCGCGCTGGAGGCGTAGGCGGCGATCAGCGAGGCACCGCCGAAGAAGACCGTGCCGGTCATGAGCAGCTTGCGCCGGCCCATCCGGTCGCCGACCGAGCCCATCGTGATGAGGAGCCCGGCCAGGACGAAGGCGTAGATGTCGAAGACCCACAGCAGTTGCGTGCCGGTGGGCGACAGGTCGGCGCTGATCGCCGGCACGGCGAAGAAGAGGATGGAGATGTCCATCGACACCAACAGCAGCGGCAGCGCCAGGACGGCGAGCGCCAGCCATTCTTTGCGTCCTGCGAGGGCAGGATCGGTCGTCATCGCTGTACCTTCCTGATGAAAACAGGTAGGTACAATCGTCTTGTCCGCACCCACGGCCCAACACCCCTAGGGCCCCCTAGGGGCGCGGCAGGACAGGGCTCCCCGGATGCTCGGGTTGCCGTACCCACGAGTTCCCCCTACTGCCCCGCAGCGGGGCTCCTCGAAGCGCCCGTGCGCCGTATGCGCCATTGCGCGACACGTCCGACGGCTTGAAACGAACGCAATTTGGCTGGCAGTCGGCGTCCGATTCGAGGAATTCCGCCGGAAATCCCATTCGTTACACCCCGGCATTTTCGGCCAGCGTCCGCGATCCGGCCATTCCCGCCCGGTCCGGGCCGCGCCACGAGGGCCTGCCGCCCATGGCTACGAGATGTCCGGGAGAAACCTGGCCCCGCCGGAGAGCGGGCCGCTCGCGACGAGCGCGGCGGCGGCCGGCCGGGCGCACCCGGACGGCGATCAAGGCTCCGACCTGGGACGCGTTACGGGGACGGTTCCAAGCCACCGCCGGAGGACGATCGCGCCGGGCCCGTACGTGGGCGGTTTCGCGCCGGGCCCGGCGTGGCAAGCCGTATACGTACTGGCTCCGCCTCCGCCCGTCCTTTCGAGACGCCGCGACCGCCGCGAGACCATCCCGAGGACCGGCCCCCGCGAGCACGGGAACTCGGCTGATCACCGCAGGACCGCCGCGCCACCCCTGGAAGAGTCGAATATTCGACGAGCGCAACAGACCCTTGGCGCGGCGGAACCGATTGGGCCCGG
The DNA here is from genome assembly GCF_036195325.1 of Streptomyces sp. NBC_00234. Lineage (NCBI taxonomy): Bacteria > Bacillati > Actinomycetota > Actinomycetes > Kitasatosporales > Streptomycetaceae > Streptomyces > Streptomyces sp. NBC_00234. Next base: position 709,763 of record NZ_CP108101.1, read on the forward strand.
TAGCCATCAAGCGTAATGCGGCCTTCATTTTGCCGTCGTACAACAGCACTGAATGGGGTGCTATCGTCGGCCGCTGGGTGCCGGGGGGCCGTTATCCCAACTGACGGACAGTCCTTGCGCACGCAACACAGAACCTCGTATGCGAACCATTGAAGTCAATGGTGAAGGCGATAGGCAGCAGCCCGGGGGGACTTATCAAAGCTCGGGTGTGGAACGGGGGTACCACCGATGCTTCTTGAGTACGTCGACGCACTGCGCCACCTCGGCGACCAGCTCACGGATACCGCAGAGGGAAGGGGACGTCTGCTCATTGTCAACGGCGGACTGACGAGTGGTAAGGCCGAACTCCTTCAGGAGTTCGCGGCGCGCGCGGACCGTGTGGGCGCGCTCTGTCTGACCGCGACCGCCGCGCGCGGACTCCAGTCGCTCCAGGCCGATGTGGTCGACCAGTTGTTCCACTCCCGGGGGCTTCCCGCCGAGACCACCGAGCATGTCTCGGCGTTGCTCAGCCCGGCCGTGGTCGCCGCTCAGCCCGGGAGCCCGGACCTGGAGTCCTTATCCGGAGCCGGCGCGCGAGCCGTGCGCGACACCTGTGCCGAACTGCTGCGCCTTTCCCGGGAGCGCCCGTTGGTCATCGGTGTCGACGACGTACAGTTCGCCGACGCGTTCTCCCTCCAGCTGCTGCTCTACCTGAGCCGCCGCATGGAGTCGGCACGGATCATGATCGTGCTGAGCAAGTGGGACTGGGCGCAGCCCACCCTGCCGCGCTTCTACGCGGAGATCACCCGGCTTCCGCATGGCCTGATCCGGCTGGTGCCGCTCTCCGAGCACGGCATCGCCGGACTGATCACCCAGCGCACCGGGGAACAGCCCGACCCCGGGCTGGTCGCCGCCTACTACGAGCTGACCGGCGGCAACCCCAAGCTGGTGGACGCCCTGCTGGAGGACCAGCGGACAGCGGGCATCGAGTCCCCGGGCCGCGGCCCGGCAGGACTGGCGACGGTCGGGAGCCACTATCAGCAGGCGGTGCTCGCCTGCCTCTACCGATGGAATCCCCAACTCCTCGAAGTCGCCGAGGCATTGGCCGTGCTCGGTGACGAAGGCGCCGCCGGTCCGCTGAGCCGGCTCAGCGGTCTCAGCGTGGACACCACGGAACAGGTGCTGCACACACTCGTCGCGGAGGCGCTCCTCACCTCCGGTCCGACGCCGGGGAACTACCGGTTCCGTCATCCGGCGATCGCCAAGACGCTGCTCAACAGCCTCTCCACGACCGAGCGCACGCGTCTGCATCTCCAGGCGGCCAAGCTCCTGCACCAGCAGGGCATCGGCCCCCGTCCTGTCGCCCGGCACCTCGCCGAGGCCGGCATCGTGGTGGAGGGCTGGGCCACGGGAGTCCTGCGGGCGGCAGCGGAACAGGCGCTCGCCCACGACGACTCCGGCACCGCCGTCCAGTACCTGGAACTGGTGATGAACGCCTGCACGCCGGGGACCGAGCACGACAGCGCACGGCTCGCCCTGGCCCACGCGTCCTGGCGGACGAGCCCGGCGGTCTCCGCCCTGCACCTGGCCCTGCTTCCCGAGGGTCCCGACATGGAAGCACTCAGCCGCCGGGACACCGCCACACTGGTCCGGCACGCCCTGTGGCAGGGCGACACCGAAACCGCGGCGCTGGGGCTGAAGGTGCTGGAGGCATCCGGTGGAGCCGTCGACGACAGCACGATCGCCTGTCTCCGGCTGGCCGAACGCTGGGTCTACGGACCGGCGGTGGAGGAATGGCACCGCCCCGCCACCAGACCCGAGCACAGCGCGGAGCCGACCGGCGGTGGGTCCTCCAGCTGTGCGCATGCCGTATGGGATCTCGCCGCACTGTCCACCCGCACCGGCGCGGACCATGCCGCCGCCAAGGCCCGTCGTGTGCTGGAGAACTGCGCACTCGACGACGTCTCGCTGGAGACGGTCGTCGCGGCGATCCTCGCCCTGCTGCACGACGGCGAGACCGAATCGGCCGTGAGCTGGTGCGACGTCCTCCGCGAGGAGGCCACCCGCCGGCTCGCCCCCACCTGGCTCGCGGTGCTGGAGTGCCTCCGCGCCGCGATCGCCCTGCGGCAAGGCGATCTGGCTGCCGCGGCGAAGCTGGCCACCACCGGCTACGAACGTCTTCCCGCCTCCGCCTGGGGCGTGTTCATCGGCTATCCGCTGAGCATCCTGATGCAGATCGACACGGCTCTCGACAACCACGGCGCGGTCGCGGAGCACCTCCGCCAGGTCGTGCCGGAGGCAATGTTCGGCACCGTGTGGGGGGCACACTACCTACGGGCTCGCGGCCACCACTTCCTGGCCACCGACCGGGCGTTGTCCGCTGTCAGCGACTTCCGGGCCGCCGGGGGCCTCTCCGAACGGCTGGGCCTGGACTTCCCCGCGCTCTTCCCGTGGCGGGGCGACCTCGCCCTGGCCAATATGCGGCTCGGCCGCACGGTCCTCGCCCATCGGCTGCTCACCGAGGAACTGGAGCACCCCCGGCTGGACGTCCGCGCGAAGGGGGTCGCCCTGCGGCTGCTGGCGTCATGCAGCGATCCGGGCCGACGCCAGGGTCTGCTGGAACGCGCCATCGACCATCTGGAGCGATCCGAGGACCGGCTCGAACTGTCCCGTGCCCTCAAGGCGATGAGCCGGGTACTGCAGCAGTCCGGTCAGAACGAACAGGCGCGTTCCACCGCCCGCCGGGCGTCGCAGGAGGCCCGGATCTGCCGCACCGGAAGCGAGGAATCGGCGGAGCGGGAGAGCCCTGAGCCGGACCCGACGGTGCCGGGTCCCAGGGCAGCGACCTCGTCGGTCTGCGAGCAGCTGAGCGAGGCGGAGCGCAGGGTGGCCACGCTGGCCGCGCGCGGTCACACCAACCGGGAGATCAGCGGGCAGCTGTTCATCACGGTCAGCACGGTCGAGCAGCATCTGACCCGCATATACCGCAAGCTCGGGGTGACCAGGCGCAGCAATCTGCCGACTCACCTGGCCGACCGGCGCGGCGCCATGGAGGGCCGGGCCCAGGGCTGAACCCGGCGGCGCATGTCCTTGCTCTCAGGTCCCGTTCGCCGTACGGCGGACGGGACCGGTGTCATCGCGTGCGGCTGTGAGCAGTGCTGGTGACGGCCCAGGTGGAAGCCGCGCGGCAGGCAGCACTCCGCCCGCTTCTCACGGGAGATGTCCGTACGCACAGGAGATCGCGGGCACCGGGACGATTCCGCTCTGCCGTGTTCCCCATCCGGAGTCCGGCCACAGCACATGCCGGAGGATCGCTCACCACATGGCCGTGGTGAGCGATCCGTGGAACGACGGCCCCGCGCGGTTACCCGGCCGGGGCCGGATTCTCAGGTGGAGGACCGGACGCCCGGCAACGGACGTCCCTCGCCCTGCTGGGCGGGCGACGGCACCCGGCCGTCCGCGTCGACGCCGCTCCCGTCGCCTCCGGGGGCCGGCCTCTCGGCTCCGGGCACCCAGAAGCCGAAGCCGAGAAGCATCGGCAGGGTCGGCAGTTCGGGGAGGTCGGCGAACGCGGGCGCCGGCGCGCGGGGTGCGCGTGCCACCGCATCGTCGAACAGCGGGTGCGACGCCGGCCGGGTCGTCCTCCCGGCAGCCGCCGTCGAGTCGGCCACCGGCCCGCCGCGCCCGGCCGATCGGCGGGAGCGGCGCATTGCGGCGGCGGTCGCCAGGGATGCGGTTCCGCGCGGGGCGGACTGAGTGTTGGGAACAGTTTTCTCGGCGACCATGAGGGCCTCCAGAACCTCGGCGTCACGCTTCGGACCGTTGAGCTCGCCTTCCCGGCCGAATCCGGCCGCTCGGAAGGCGGCGCCGTACGTCGTTCTCTGCGTCTACCCGCTCATCGCAGCGGGAAGGCAGCGCCTCCGCCCGCACCCGCGGGCTTCACGGTGTCGGTGAACTCACGTATCTCCCGCAGGACTTCGGGAACCTGAGCAACGAGATAGAAGTGGCCGCCAGGGTAGGTGAGGAGTCGGAACGAAGCGTCGGTGTGACGCTCCCATGCCTGCGCCTCCTCCGGCGTCACCTGCGGGTCGTCCCCGCCGACGAGCACGGTGACCGGGCACTCCAGCGGTGGCCCCGGCCGGTGCCGGTACGTCTCCACCGCCCGGTAGTCGCTGCGCACCGCGGGCAGGATCATCCGCAGGACATCCTCGTCCGCGAAGACCTGCTCGTCCGTGCCCTGCATGCGCTTCATCTCCGCGACGATGCCCTCGTCGTCGGCGGCGTGGACGTTCTCGTCGCGATAGGTGGACGGCGCACGACGGCCGGAAGCGAGCAGACCCGCCGCGGGCGCCCCGCGCTCCTGGAGCCGGGTGGCCACCTCGTAGGCGACCATGGCCCCCATGCTGTGGCCGAACAGGACGAGCGGCCGGTCGGCCCAGCCCGAGAGCAGTTCGTCCGTCACCACGTCCGCGAGCGCGTGGATGGAGTCCACCGGCGGTTCCGTGTGCCGGTCCTGCCGGCCCGGGTACTGCACCGCCAGGACGTCCAGGGCCGGGCTCAGGGCACGGGCCACGGGGAAGTAGAACGTGGCGGACCCACCGGCGTGCGGAAAGCAGACCAGTCGGACGCCGGCGTCCGGGGCGGGGTGGTACCGCCGGACCCAGACATTGGATTGCGCCGGTGCTGCGGTCATGGCAGTCGGATTCCTCTCGGGCATGGACCGTTGCGACGGAAGCCGCGCGCTGACGCCACGAGTATGCCCTCGGCCCTTTCGAAGTGGCCAGAATCGACCACCCCTGAACTCCCGTGACACCCCCCTAATCTTGGCCCGCCATAGGTGAGCAGGTAATGCCCTGGTAACACTGTCCTGCGGGCCGGTTGCAGGCCGTCGCGCTTCCGGAACTGCGGACGTGCACCATGCTCGTACGCCCGGAGCCCCCAGGCTCGTGGCCAAGCCTCAGGAATCGAAGGGTATGTGTGATGGGCCAGAGATGACGCCGCCGATGTCATAGAGAATTCCCGCCCCGTGCCAATTGCGTCGCACAATTCCCGGAGGACAAATGAAAACCGACGACCGCCATCCGCCGCCGTTCCGGCACCGTGTCATGGTCACCGGAACCGGTGCGGTCACTCCGTTGGGCGAAGGAGTGGCGGCCCTCCACAACCGGGTGGTGAACGGAGAGTCCGGGCTGACCGACGGCGAGGGCCACTGTCAGACGTTCGACCCGCATGCGGTGCTGAGCCGTAAGGGGATCCACGCCACCGACCGCTTCAGCCAGCTCGCGCTCGTCGCCGCCGAGGAAGCGATACGGCAGGCCGGCTGGTCCAACGGCCTGCCCTACGCACCGGAACGCGTCATGTGCGTCATCGGCTCCGTCGCCGGTGGCGTGCTGACCTTCGAGGAGCAGCTGACCACCATGCGGCGCAACGGAACCGATGCCGTCTCGCGGCATGCCGTGCCGATGATGGCGCCTCATTCGGCCGCTGTCCAGATTGCCGTCCGGCACCGGCTGCGCGGTGAGACGTACTGCGTCACTTCGGGCTGCGCCTCAGGAACGCAGGCCATCGGCCGGGGCGTTCGGGCCATCCGCAGCGGCGCCGCGGACGCCGCGGTGGTGGGCGGCGCGGACGCGCCGCTGACCAATTTCATGCGCTCCGCCTACCTCAACGCCGGGATCATGTCTCCCACCGGGATCTCCGTCCCGTTCGACGAGGAACGCGACGGCTTCCTGATGGGTGAGGGCGCGGGCGTGCTGGTCCTGGAGTCCGCGGAGAGCGCCGAACGGCGCGGCCGGCCCGTCCTGGGCGAGATCCTGGGCTACGGCTCCAGCTGCGACGCGTTCCACGTGCTCTCCCCCGCCGAGGACGGCGTCGCCGCCATGGACGCCGTCCGGCACGCCCTCGACGACGCGGGCGTCACTCCTGACGCGCTGAGCTATCTCAACGCGCACGCCACCGGCAGCGCCCGCGACGACCGACTGGAGATCGCCGCGCTGCGCGGTGTGCTCGCCGACGCCCTGGAGACCCTGCCGATGTCCTCCACCAAGTCCGCCACCGGCCATCTGATGGGGGCGGCAGGCGCGGTCGAGGCGATCGCCACGCTGATGGCGCTCAACGCGAAGGTCGCACCACCCACCGTGGGGCTGCGGCGGCCCGACGCCGCGCTCGGGACACTGCGCCACGTCCTGCACGCCGTACCGCTGACCACCGCGCCGGGCCGCCGGCCCGTCGGGATGTCCACGACGTTCGGTTTCGGCGGGCACAACGCGGTCCTGGTACTCGAAGGGGCCACGGCCTGAACGGCGGGGAACACGGAGGGTGCCTCCCGTCCTGCGGCTTAGGGGCGGCTAGGGGTGCTGCGCCCTCGTCCGCAACGCCAACACTGTCGCCATGGACAAGGAGACTCGCACGGGCCATGCCGTGGTCTTCCCGGGGATGGGACCCACCCGGTTCGAGGACGTGGCCCGATTCATGGTGATCAACCCGCAGGCCAGGAAACTGGTGGCCGCGGCCGACGAACGGCTCGGCTACTCCCTCATCGACCGCTATCGCGACACGGAGGGCGACTACTCGGAATACGCCCAAGTCGCCTTCCTCGTCAACAGTCTGGCGCTCGCCCGGTGGGCCGAGGCCACCCTCGGCTGCGAGCCCACGGTATGCGTGGGGCCGAGCTTCGGCAACAAGGCAGCCGCCGTCCACTCCGGCGCTCTCGACTTCGCCGACGGTGTGACGATGACCGCCCGCTTCGCCCGGGTGCTGGACGACTACTTCGCGACGGAACACCGCGAAGCGGTCACGCTCTCCTTCGCCCGGACCCCGCCCGAGACGCTGCGCACCGTGCGCGACGAGCTGGACGCCATGGGCGAGTGGCACGACATCACCTGCCAGGTCGACGACGACTTCGCCATGCTGACGCTGTCGCGGTCCCGCCTGGAGTGGCTCCAGCTGCGGCTGCGCGCCCTGGGCGGGCTGCCGCTCTACGTGATGCACCCGCCCATGCACTCTCCGGCCTTCGGCGGGCTGCGCCGCCGCATCGAGGACGAGGCTCTGGCGGGGCTGGAGTTCAGCGATCCACGGCTGCCGGTGGTCTCCGACCACGACGGGAAGCTGCTGACCACCGGGGCCGAGGTGCGCGAGCTGATACTCGACGGCTGCGTCCGTGCGGTCCACTGGCCGGACGCCCTGACCGCGCTCCGCGACCGCGGTGTCGGCCGCCTGTTCGTCGCCGGCCAGGACGCGCTGTTCGGACGCGTCTCCGTCGCCACCCGCAACTTCGAGGTCACGGCGGTCGATCCGCGGCTGGCACTGCGCCCGCAACGCCGCGGCGGGGCCCGCTGAGGCGAAGCCCCGGCGAACCCCGCCGCTCACGCACGGCCGACTCCGGTCAGCCGTGCGTGAGCTGCACCAGCTCCGACATCTTGGCCCAGAGCACTCCGGGCGTCGCGAAGGTCTGCATGCTCAGTGCCTCGTCGACGAAGCGGACACCGTAGGAATTCTCAAGCGCATTGAGCAGCTCCACGGTTCCCATCGAGTCCAGACCGAGATCCCGCAGTCCGGCATCCTCCTCCAGCGGCTCGTCCGCCGAAAGAAATGGCAGATAGCTGCGGATGATTTCTTCGAATTCCTTGTCCCACGTACTCATGTGTTCGGGCCCCATTCCGGTTCCGGCTTTAACAGCGGACCTGCCTAAGGGTGGTGACGCTAATCGCCCGACGAGAACCCGAACAACCGCTACCAACCCCTGTCCCGCTTAACGCGTCCAGGGAAACCCCTGTCCGTGGGCCGGCAGCCGGGATCACGGTAATGCGCGGCCTGCGGGAAACGACCACCCACAGGAGGAAGTATGTCCGGCACCGTCGAGCACGCGCTCCATCACCGCTTTCTGCGCGGCCTGGGGATATCCCCTGACGGCACGGCACTTCGGCTCGGCAGCACGTCCGCACTCAGCTACCGCGAGGCCCATGACCTCGCCCTCACCTGGGCCGGCGCCCTGTGTGCCGGCGGCACCCCGCCCCGCGCGGTCGGGGTCCTGGCGGGCAAGACCGTCCCCGCCTACGTCGGCCTGCTCGCCGGGCTCTACACGGGCGCCACCGTGGTGCCGCTCAACCCCGAGTTCCCCACGGAACGCACCCGCCGGATGCTGGAACTGGCCGGGGTCGAGGCGATCGTCGTGGACGAGGAGGGCGCGGCAGCGCTGTCCAGACTCCAGCTCCAGGCCGCCGACCTCGACCCTGCCCTGCCCGCCCGCACCGCAGTGCTCGCGGCCACGGCGGACGGCACCGTCCTCACCGACGCCGATGCGGTGACTCCCTGGCGACGGATCACCGTGGACCCCGCGGCGGCGCTGAGCGCCCCGCGGACGGTCGCTGCCGAGGACACCGCATACATGCTCTTCACGTCCGGCTCCACCGGCAGCCCCAAGGGGGTGCCGATCAGCCACGGCAGCACGTACCACTACTTCCAACTACTGGACGAGCGGTACGACTTCACGGCGCAGGACGTCTTCTCGCAGACCTTCGACCTCAACTTCGACTGCGCGATGTTCGACCTGTTCTGCGCCTGGGGCGCCGGCGCCACCGTCGCCACCATCCCCCCGCACAGCTACCGCCGGCTCCCCGACCACCTGCGCGAGGAGGGCATCACGGTGTGGTTCTCCACACCCAGCGCGATTTCCCTCATCCGTCGTACGGGGCAGTTGTCCCCGGACTCGCTGCCCACCCTGCGGTGGAGCTTCTTCGCGGGCGAGGCGCTGCACTGCCAGGACGCCGCCGACTGGCACGAGGCCGCCTCGGGCTCGCTGCTGGAGAACATCTACGGACCCACCGAGCTGACGATCACCATCACCGGCCATCGCTGGGACCCGGTGGTCTCGGCCGAGCACGGCGTCAACGGCCTGGTCCCCATCGGCGCGGTCCACCCGGGCCATGACCACCTGCTGCTCGCGGACGACGGCTCCCTCGCCGAGGACGAGGGCGAACTCTGCGTCACCGGACCGCAGATGACCGTCGGCTACCTCGACCCGGCGGACAACGAGGGCCGCTTCCTGGAACGCGACGGCCGCCGTTGGTACCGCACCGGGGACCGGATGCGCCGGCTGCCCGGCAGCGACGAGCTGATCTACCTCGGACGGCTCGACTCACAGGTGCAGCTCCAGGGCTGGCGCGTGGAGCTGGCCGAGGTCGACCACGCCGTACGCTCCTGCCCCGGCGTGGAGGACGCCCTCACGGTGGTCCAGCAGGTGGAGGGCGGCACCGAGCTGGTGGTCTTCTACACCGGCACACGTACCTCCCCGGCGGTCCTGGCACGGGCCCTGCGGGAGATCCTGCCCGCCGGAATGCTCCCGCGCCGATACGAGCACCTCGGGGCGTTCCCCCTCAACTCCAACCGCAAGATCGACCGCAAGGCGCTCACCACACGCGCCACGGCACTGTTCGGCGCCTGACAGCACGACAGGCCGGGGTGCAGGAACGGGGACCGCCGATCGGCGGTCCCCGTTCCTGCACCCCGGCCCTTACGCCGATTCCTGGCCACGGCCCAGCGCTGAGGCCGTAGCCAGGCCCCTCGCGCCGGACCGTTGGTCAGGCCCCTCGCGCCGGCCCGTCGGTCAGATTCGCTCGCGCCGGCCCGTTGGTCAGCGTCGCTCGCGCAGATAGCCGAGCATCACCTCGACGAACCGCTCGGGCTCCTCCAGGTGGGGCAGGTGGCTGGAGTCCTCGAAGATCTCCCACCGCGCCTGCGGGATCAGCTCCGCGTAGGGCCGCACCGTGACGGGCGTCGCCTCGTCGTGGCGGCCGGAGAGCACGAGGGTCGGCACCTCGATGTCGGCGAGGCGGTCCTCCACGCCCCAGTCGCGCAGGGTGCCGATGACGTGGAACTCGCTCGGCCCGTTCATCGTGAAGTAGACCGTGGGGTCGTTGTAGACCTCGTAGAACGACGCCTGGTAGTCACGCGGCCACGGCTTGATACGGCAGACATGGCGGTCGTAGAACGGGCCCATGGCCTCGTAGTACTCGTTGGACCCGGTGGTCCCTGCCGCCTCGTGGCGCAGCAGCGTCTCGTTGACGCCGGGCGGCAGCTCGGCCCGCAGCACCTCCATCTCCTGGAGCCACAGCGGGTAGGAGGCCGGCGCGTTGGCAATGACCAGCCCACGCAGCCCGGCGGGCTTCCGGGCGGCGTGCTCGGCCACCAGCAGTCCGCCCCAGGACTGGCCGAAGAGGACGTAGTTGTCGGCGACACCCAGCTCGCCGAGCAGGTTGTCCAGCTCCGCGAGGAAGAGGTCCACGGTCCAGAAGTCGGCGCCGCGGTCGGGCAGATGGGTGGAGCCACCGTTGCCCAGCTGGTCGTAGTGGACGACGGGCCAGCCGTGGTCGGCGAACACCGCCATGTTCTGCAGGTAGTCATGGGTACTGCCCGGGCCGCCGTGCACCACGACGAGCGCGGGCTTGTCCGAGGTCACGTCCCCGGTGATGCGGTACCAGGTCCGGTACTCGCCGAACGGCACAGTGCCCTTGGTCACGGCCCGCTGGGACCCGGCGGCCACACTCATGTTCGATCACCCTTCATCGGTCGCTCGGTCGGAAACTCATCGATTGGTCGGGGAGCGAGCGGCGGAACGGATCGGCTGCCGCATGCTGCTCCCCTGCGGTCGGCGCGGCCTCCCGGGCGCCGTGACCAGGGAGGACCCGCGGTCACAGCGCCCGGACCGGCGTACGTCAGTCCAGCGTGCCGATCCAGTCCTCGATCGCCCGCGCGCAGTCCGCCGCGCCCTCTTCCAGCATGGTGAAGTGGTTGGCCCCCACTCCTCGTACCGTCTGGGTTCCGTTCCAGGGCGCGGCCTGCCAGGCGTCGCCAGGACCGTCCGTGTCCGCGCCGGGGAAGGGCCTGGCACATTGCAGGAAGAGCACCGGGGCCCGCAGCCCCTCCAGGGGGAACGAGCCGAGCATGTTGCTGTAGCGGCCCATGGAGGACAGCCGGGCGCTGTCGAACCCGTCGAAGGTCTGCTCCATCTCCAGCATGGTTTCCAGCAGGCCGTCGAGCAGCGCGTTGGAGACGTCGGGAAGATAGGAGTCCATGAGTACGACACCGGCGGGACGCACGCCGCGCTGTTCGAGATGCATCGCGGCAGCGTGGGCGAGGATGCCGCCCGCCGAGTAGCCGGCCAGCACGAACCGTTCGCCACCCGCGGCCTGGAGGGCGGCCTCCGCCAGCACCTCGGCGGCGGCGTCGTTCGTGGCAGGCAGGCTGTCGCCGCGTACGAAGCCCGGCAGCGGAATGCCGGCGACTCCGCGGATGCCCTTGAAGTGGTTGGCGATGTGCGCGTGCTGATAGACCCCACTGGTGGCCATGGGCGTACTCAGGCAGATCAGCCGGGTACGTCCGGCGGGCCCCTCCATCAGCCGGACAGGAACCGGGAGGGCGGGGATGTCCGAGGCCGAGGTGAAGGCGGGCCGCGTCTCCGCGACCGCGTTCAGCATGGTCATCGCCTTCTGGAGCGGGCCGTTCTGGAGGGCCTCGCGGAACAGCTGGCTGAGGGTGTCCGCCGCAGCGCCGGACGGGCGTCCTGCACCCGTCCCCGCCTGCGGCGCCCCGTCCGCGGACGCTACGCCGGAGACCGGACCGGCCGCGGAGATCTCGTCCAGGAGGAAGCGCGCCAGCGCCGCCGCGCTCTTGTGGTCGAAGACCACCATCGACGGAAGCCGCAGCCCGATCGCCTCGCTGAGCGCGGACCGCAGTTCCATCGCCATGAGCGAGTCGAAGCCCAGCTCCAGGAAGTCACGTTCGGGGTCGATGCCCCCGGCGTCCTGGTACCCGAGCAGGCCGGCGGCAAGTCCGGTGACCAGTTCCTGAAGCAGCTCGTGCTGCCCGTCCGCGTCCAGCGCGTCGAGCGTACGGCGCAGTGCGCCGGGATCGGCCTTGCCCGCGACAGAACGCCGCCGGGCAGGCGGGGCCAGGGCGTGAAGGAGCTCGGGGAGGTTGTCGGCGGCTTGTCGGAGGGTGGGCAGGTCGAGCTGGATCGGGACCAGAGCCGGATCATCGAGACCCAACGCCGTATCGAACAACTCCAGGCCACGCTCGGCCGTCAGCCCCTCGATACCGACCTGCTTCATCCGCCGCAGATCAGCCCCCGACAACTCACCCCCCATCCCATCCCCCGCAGACCACAACCCCCACGCCAAAGCCTTGCCCGGCAGACCCCGAGCTTGACGATGAGCCGCAAGAGCATCCAAGAACGTATTCGCCGCCGCATAGTTCGCCTGCCCCGCATTCCCCAGCACACCAGCCGCCGAAGAGAACATCACGAACGCCGACAGATCCATCCCCGCCGTCAACTCATGCAAATGCCACGCCGCATCCACCTTCGGCGCCAACACCCGACCCAACCGCTCCCGCGTCATCGCACCGATCACACCGTCATCCAACACACCCGCCAGATGCACCACACCCGACACCGGATGATCCGCCAACACCTTCGCCAGACCATCCCGATCCGACACATCACACGCCTTCAACACCACCCGCGCCCCAGCCGCCTCCAACTCCGCAACCAACGCACCAGCCCCCGCAGCACCACCACCACGACGACTCACCAACACCAACTCACGCACCCCGAACACCGACACCAACCGCCGGGCCACCAACCCACCCAACAACCCAGACGCACCCGTCACCAACACCGCACCCGAACCAAAACCACCCACCGACGAACCAACAACTTCCCCGGTCGCCGACGAACTCGCGCCTCCAGCCAGAGTTACCGACGTATCAACGGCCACCCGACCCAGCCGGGCCACCCGAGCCACACCCTCACGCACCACCACCTGCGGCTCACCAACCGAAGCCACCACCGCAAGACCATCCTCCAGACCCGTCCCCTCACCAAAATCAGCGAGAACGAACCGGTCCGGCGCACCCGCCTGCGCGGAACGCACCAACCCCCACACCGCAGCACCAGCCAGATCCGACACATCACCACCATCCACCGACACCGCACCCCGAGTGACGATCACCAGCCGGCTGTCAGCGAACCGCTCCCCCTCCAACCACTCCTGCACCACACCCAACACACCCGACACCACATCCCGCACCACACCAGGACCCGACCCCACACCACCACAGGGCAACACCACCACACCCGGCACCACCCCATCACCACCAACCACGTCCTCCCACAACGCCCAACCCCCAGAAACAGAAGCAGGGACGGAGGCAGGGACGGAGGCAGGGACGGTGGCCGGCAGCCAGTCGAGACGGAACAACCCGTCATGGAACGCACGCCCACCAGCAGCCAACTGCTCCGCGGAGACCCGACGCGACGCCAGCCTCCCCACCGAAGCAACCGGACGCCCCGCACCATCAGCAAGCCACACCGACACATCACTGCCACCCGAGCGCACCACCCGCACCCGCGCCTCGACAGCCCCCACCGCATGCAACGACACACCACTCCAGGAGAACGGCAACACCGGCTCCGACTCCCCCTCACCACCCGACAACAACACCGAATGAAGCGCAGCATCAAGAAGAGCAGGATGCAGACCAAACCGGCCGGCATCGTCATGGGCCTCGTCAGGAAGGGCGACCTCGGCAAAGATCTCCTCACCCCGCGTCCAGACAGCCTTCAGCCCCTGGAACACCGGACCGTACTCATACCCCAGACCCTCCAACCGCTCATACGCACCCTCCACCGACACCGACACCGCACCAGCCGGCGGCCACACCGCCAGATCGACATCGGGAGCGGGAGCCTGCGGGAACAGAACCCCTTCAGCATGCTGCGTCCACGGCACGTCCCGGTCGCCCTCCGGCCGCGAGTGCACACTCACCGCACGCGCACCGTCATCCGCAGCGGCCCCGACCACGACCTGAACCTGCAAGCCCTCAGAGTCGGGCAGGGTCAAGGGCGCCTGAAGAGTCAGCTCCTCCAACAGCCCGCACCCGACCTCGTCACCCGCGCGGAGGGCCAGCTCCACCAGGCCCGTCCCCGGCAACAGCACACTGCCCAGAACACTGTGATCAGCAAGCCAGAGATGGGAGTTGAGGGAAAGTCGGCCAGTGAACACCACTCCCCCGTCGGGCAGACCAACGGCCGCGCCCAGGACCGGGTGATCGGTTGAGACGAGCCCAAGGGACTCCGGGTTGGATTCCATCGCGTCGGGAAGCAGCCAGTAGTGCTGGTGCTGGAAGGCGTACGTGGGCAGGTCGACGCGGCAGGCACCGGTGGGTGCGTAGAACGCGGCCCAGTCGGGTGCGTGGCCGACGGTGTGCAGCCGCGCCAGCGCGGTCACCAGGGCCTCGGGCTCGCTCTGGTTGCGACGCAGGCCGGGCACGAACACCGCGTCGGTCGCGGAGTTCTGTGCCATCGCAGTGAGGACGGTGTCGGGACCGACCTCCAGGAACACCGAGACCCCCGCAGCCGACAGCGCACGAACACCGTCCCCGAAACGGACGGCCTCGCGGACGTGACGCACCCAGTACTCGGCAGTGCGCAGATCGTCCGAAGTGGCCAGCTCGCCGGTGACGTTGGAGACGACGGGGATACGGGCTTCGCCGTACTCGACGCTCTCCGCGACCGTCCGGAACTCCTTCAGCATCGGTTCCATCAGCGGCGAGTGGAAGGCGTGCGAGACCCGCAGTCGGCTCGTCTTACGGCCCAGCTCTTCAAAGCGAGCCGCAACCTCGAGGACCTCCTTCTCGGCTCCGGAGATCACCACCGCGTCCGGACCGTTCACCGCCGCGATGCTCACCGCGTCCGAGGTCAGATACGGAAGGACCTCGTCCTCCGACGCCCGGACAGCGACCATCGCGCCACCCTCCGGAAGCGCCTGCATCAGCCGCGCACGCGCCGCCACCAACCTCGACGCATCAGCCAGCGAGAGAACTCCCGCTATGTGCGCGGCGGTCAGCTCACCCACCGAGTGCCCGGCGACGAAGTCGGGACGCACACCCCACGACTCCAACAGACGGAACAACGCCGTCTCAAAAGCGAACAACGCCGGCTGAGTGAACTCCGTCCGCTCCAGAACACCCGCGTCCTCACCCCACACCACATCCCGCAACGACCCCGACAAGTGGCCGTCCAACTCCGCGACCACCGCATCGAAAGCCTCAGCAAACACGGAGAACGCGCCGTACAGCTCACGGCCCATCCCCACCCGCTGCGCACCCTGACCCGTGAACAAGAACGCCGTCTTCGGCCTGGACCTGGCCGCGCCGCGGAACACCGAACCATCCCGCCCGTCGCCGGCCAGCGCACGCAGCCCCTCAACCAGCTGCTCCCGCGTCCCGCCCACCACAGCAGCCCGATGCTCGAACCCCGCACGCGACGTCGCGAGCGAGTATCCGATGTCCACCGGACGTGTCTCTGATCCATTCACCACCTGCGCCAGCAGGCGCGCCGCCTGCGCCTTCAACGCCTCCGCTCCCATGGCCGAGAGCACCCAGGCGTGCACCGGAAGCTCCAGAACAGAAGCCGGAACCTCCTCCGCCCCGTTGCTCTCGGCGGGCTCCTCCTCCGGCGCCTGCTCGATGATCACGTGCGCGTTCGTGCCACTGATCCCGAACGACGACACCGCAGCCCGCCGCGGACCATCCGTCTCAGGCCACTCACGGGCCTCCGTCAGCAGCTCCACCGCACCCGCAGACCAATCCACCTGATCCGACGGACGATCCACATGCAACGTCTTCGGCAACACACCATGCCGCATCGCATGAACAACCTTAATAATCCCCGCCACACCAGCAGCAGCCTGCGTATGACCCATGTTCGACTTCACCGAACCCAGCCACAACGGCCGACCCTCAACCCGATCCTGCCCATACGTCGCCAACAACGCCTGAGCCTCAATCGGATCACCCAGCGTCGTACCCGTACCGTGCGCCTCCACCAAATCCACATCGGCACCCGTCAGACCCGCATTCGCGAGCGCCTGCCGAATGACGCGCATCTGGGACGGACCGTTCGGCGCGGTGAAGCCGTTGCTCGCACCGTCCTGGTTGATCGCCGAGCCGCGTACCACGGCGAGGACCGGGTGACCGTTGCGCCGGGCGTCTGAAAGGCGCTCCACCACCAGGACGCCGACGCCCTCGCCCCAGCCCGTGCCATCGGCCGCCGCCGCGAACGACTTGCACCGACCGTCCGCAGCCAACCCACGCTGACGACTGAACTCCACAAACGTCTCCGGCGTCGCCATCACCGTCACGCCACCCACCAACGCCAGCGAACTGTCCCCCGACCGCAGAGACTGCACCGCCGAATGCAACGCCACCAACGACGACGAACACGCCGTATCCATCGTCACCGCCGGCCCCTCAAGACCCAGCGTGTACGCCACCCGCCCGGAGACCATCGAGCCGGTCGAGCTGCTGTACGGATAGTCGTGGTACATCACACCGGCGAAGACACCGGTCCGACTCCCCCGCAGGGTGCCCGGGTCGATCGCGGCCCGCTCGAGCGCTTCCCACGACACCTCAAGCAGCAGTCGCCGGTGCGGGTCCATGATCAGCGCCTCGTTCGGACCGATCCCGAAGAAGGCCGAGTCGAAGCCGCCCGCGCCATGGAGGAAGCCACCTTCGCGGGCGTACACCTTCCCTTCGGCACCCGGTTCGGGGTCGTACAGCCCGGTGTCCCAGCCGCGGTCCTCGGGGAAGGCGCCCACCGCATCCCGACCCTCGGCGGCCATCTGCCAGAGGTCCTCGGCGGACTCCACACCGCCGGGATAGCGGCATGCCATGCCCACGATGGCGATCGGCTCATGCAGGGTCGACGAAAGCTTGCGGTTCTGGCCGCGAAGCCGTTCGACCTCCTTGAGTGACGCCCGCAGCGCGTCAACCAGCCGTGCGTCTGAAGTCGTCATCTCAGCTACCTGCTTCCGCGGTCGGGCCGTCCAGTTCGAACTCGTCGAGCGCCATGCTGATCAGGCTCTCGGCGTCCAGCTCATCGATCGATCCGCCGGCGTCGTCGCCGTCGCCCACCCCCTCGGGTGCCTGCACTCCACCCAGTTCCAGGAGGCTGCGCATCAGTCCGGCATCGCGGAGCCTGTTGATGGGGATGGTCTGCAGAATGCGGCGGACCTGCTCGTCCTCGTCGGTCTGGTCCGGGCCCGCTGCATCGGGGGCCAGTTCCGTGAGCAGGTGGGCGGTCACCACCTCCGGGCTTGGATAGTCGAAGATCAGCGTCGGTGGCAGTCTGAGCCCGGTGACCACGTTGAGTTGGTTACGGAACTCCACAGCGCTGAGGGAATCGAACCCGAGCTCCTGGAAGGCGCGTTCAGGGTGGATGGCTTCCGGCCCCGCGTGCCCGAGCACGGCCGCCGCCTCGGCGCGGACCACTTCCAGCACCAGTGCGGAACGTGCATCGGCATGCAGACCGGCCAGCCGTTCGGCCAGGGCAGGGCCGGCCTTGCTGACAGCCTCGCGCCTCTTCCGGCTGGTGGTGCTGCCCTGGGAGAGCACTCGGAAGATTTCGGGGAGGTTGTCGGCGGCTTGTCGGAGGGTGGGCAGGTCGAGCTGGATCGGGACCAGAGCCGGATCATCGAGACCCAACGCCGTATCGAACAACTCCAGGCCACGCTCGGCCGTCAGCCCCTCGATACCGACCTGCTTCATCCGCCGCAGATCAGCCCCCGACAACTCACCCCCCATCCCATCCCCCGCAGACCACAACCCCCACGCCAAAGCCTTGCCCGGCAGACCCCGCGCACGACGATGAGCCGCAAGAGCATCCAAGAACGTATTCGCCGCCGCATAGTTCGCCTGCCCCGCATTCCCCAGCACACCAGCCGCCGAAGAGAACATCACGAACGCCGACAGATCCATCCCCGCCGTCAACTCATGCAAATGCCACGCCGCATCCACCTTCGGCGCCAACACCCGACCCAACCGCTCCCGCGTCATCGCACCGATCACACCGTCATCCAACACACCCGCCAGATGCACCACACCCGACACCGGATGATCCGCCAACACCTTCGCCAGACCATCCCGATCCGACACATCACACGCCTTCAACACCACCCGCGCCCCAGCCGCCTCCAACTCCGCAACCAACGCACCAGCCCCCGCAGCACCACCACCACGACGACTCACCAACACCAACTCACGCACCCCGAACACCGACACCAACCGCCGGGCCACCAACCCACCCAACAACCCAGACGCACCCGTCACCAACACCGCACCCGAACCAAAACCACCCACCGACGAACCAACAACTTCCCCGGTCGCCGACGAACTCGCGCCTCCAGCCAGAGTTACCGACGTATCAACGGCCACCCGACCCAGCCGGGCCACCCGAGCCACACCCTCACGCACCACCACCTGCGGCTCACCAACCGAAGCCACCACCGCAAGACCATCCTCCAGACCCGTCCCCTCACCAAAATCAGCGAGAACGAACCGGTCCGGCGCACCCGCCTGCGCGGAACGCACCAACCCCCACACCGCAGCACCAGCCAGATCCGACACATCACCACCATCCACCGACACCGCACCCCGAGTGACGATCACCAGCCGGCTGTCAGCGAACCGCTCCCCCTCCAACCACTCCTGCACCACACCCAACACACCCGACACCACATCCCGCACCACACCAGGACCCGACCCCACACCACCACAGGGCAACACCACCACACCCGGCACCACCCCATCACCACCAACCACGTCCTCCCACAACGCCCAACCCCCAGAAACAGAAGCCGAAGCAGAAACAGGGACGGAGGTGGCGGTGGCGGTGGCGGGGAGCCAGTCGAGACGGAACAACCCGTCATGGAACGCACGCCCACCAGCAGCCAACTGCTCCGCGGAGACCCGACGCGACGCCAGCCTCCCCACCGAAGCAACCGGACGCCCCGCACCATCAGCAAGCCACACCGACACATCACTGCCACCCGAGCGCACCACCCGCACCCGCGCCTCGACAGCCCCCACCGCATGCAACGACACACCACTCCAGGAGAACGGCAACACCGGCTCCGACTCCCCCTCACCACCCGACAACAACACCGAATGAAGCGCAGCATCAAGAAGAGCAGGATGCAGACCGAACCGGCCGGCATCGTCATGGGCCTCGTCGGGAAGGGCGACCTCGGCGAAGATCTCCTCACCCCGCGTCCAGACAGCCTTCAGCCCCTGGAACACCGGACCGTACTCATAACCCAGACCCTCCAACCGCTCATACGCACCCTCCACCGGCACCGACACCGCACCAGCCGGCGGCCACACCGCCAGATCGAAGTCAGCGGTCGGCGGTTCCGGCAGGAGCACACCCTCAGCGTGCAAAGTCCACGGGATGTCTCGGTCGCCCTCCGGCCGCGAGTACACACTCACCGCGCGCGCACCGTCGTCGGCCGGAGCCCCGACCACGACCTGGACCTGGAGCCCTTCGCTGTCGGGCAGGGTCAAGGGCGCCTGAAGAGTCAGCTCCTCCAACAGCCCGCACCCGACCTCCTCACCCGCACGGACGGCCAGCTCCACCAAACCCGTCCCCGGCAGCAGCACACTGCCCAGAACACTGTGATCAGCCAGCCAAGGCGACGCGGCGAACGAGAGTCGCCCCGTCATGACGAGCCCACCGGAATCCGGAAGCATGACCGCGGCTCTCAGCAGCGGGTGATCAACCGTGCCGACTCCAGCGGACTCCAGCGAACCACCGCTCCCAGCCCATGCGTTCGACCAGTAGTCGACTGTGTCGAGCCAGTAGCTCTCGTGCTGGAAGGCGTACGTGGGCAGGTCGACGCGGCGAGCACCGGTGGGCGCGTAGAACGCGGCCCAATCCGGTGCGTGGCCGACGGTGTGCAGCCGCGCCAGCGCGGTCACCAGAGCCTCGGGCTCACTCTGCTGACGACGCAGGCCGGGCACGAACACCGCATCGGACGCGGAGTTCTGTGCCATCGCGGTCAGTACGGCGTCGGGACCAACCTCCAGGAACACCGAGACCCCCGCAGCCGACAGCGCACGAACACCATCACCGAACCGCACCGCCTCGCGGACGTGACGCACCCAGTACTCGGCAGAACCCAGATCACCCGAAGTAGCCAGCTCACCCGTGACGTTGGAGACCACCGGGATACGCGGCTCCCCGAACGTCACGCTCTCCGCGACCGTCCGGAACTCCTTCAGCATCGGCTCCATCAAAGGCGAGTGGAACGCGTGCGAGACCCGCAGTCGGCTCGTCTTACGGCCCAGCTCTTCAAAGCGAGCCGCAACCTCCAAGACCTCGTCCTCGGCTCCGGAGATCACCACCGCGTCCGGACCGTTCACCGCCGCGATACTCACGGCGTCCGACGTGAGGTACGGAAGGACCTCATCCTCCGAAGCCCGGACAGCGACCATCGCGCCACCCTCCGGAAGCGCCTGCATCAGCCGAGCCCGCGCGGCAACCAGCCTCGACGCATCAGCCAGCGAGAGAACTCCCGCTATGTGCGCGGCTGTCAGTTCACCCACCGAGTGACCGGCGACGAAGTCGGGACGCACACCCCACGACTCCAACAGACGGAACAACGCCGTCTCGAACGCGAACAACGCCGGCTGAGTGAACTCCGTCCGCTCCAGAACACCCGCGTCCTCACCCCACACCACATCCCGCAACGACCCCGACAAGTGGCCGTCCAACTCCGCGACCACCGCATCGAAAGCCTCAGCAAACACGGAGAACGCGCCGTACAGCTCACGGCCCATCCCCACCCGCTGCGCACCCTGACCCGTGAACAAGAACGCCGTCTTCGGCCTGGACCTGGCCGCGCCGCGGAACACCGAACCATCCCGCCCGTCGCCGGCCAGCGCACGCAGCCCCTCAACCAGCTGCTCCCGCGTCCCGCCCACGACAGCAGCCCGATGCTCGAACCCCGCACGCGAGGTCACCAACGAGAAGCCGACATCCACCGGACGTATCTCAGACGCACCCACCACCTGCGCCAGCAGACGCCCGGCCTGATCACGCAACGCCTCCGGACTCCGGCCCGACACCACCCACGGCACCACCGGACCATCCACCACCGGCACACCAACAACAGCGGCGGACTCCTCCACCACCTGCTCCAAAACCACATGCGCGTTCGTGCCACTGATCCCGAACGACGACACAGACGCCCGCCGCGGACCATCCGTCTCAGGCCACTCCCTGGCCTCCGTCAACAGCTCCACCGCACCCGCAGACCAATCCACCTGATCCGACGGACGATCCACATGCAACGTCTTCGGCAACACACCATGCCGCATCGCATGAACAACCTTGATAATCCCCGCCACACCAGCAGCAGCCTGCGTATGACCCATGTTCGACTTCACCGAACCCAGCCACAACGGCCGACCCTCAGCCCGATCCTGCCCATAGGTGGCCAGCAGCGCCTGCGCCTCGATCGGATCACCCAGCGTCGTACCCGTACCGTGCGCCTCCACCAAATCCACATCGGCACCCGTCAGACCCGCATTCGCGAGCGCCTGCCGAATCACCCGCACCTGCGACGGACCATTCGGAGCCGTCAGACCATTACTCGCACCATCCTGATTCAGCGCCGAACCCCGCACCACCGCAACCACCGGATGACCCAAGCGACGCGCATCGGAAAGCCGCTCCACAAGGAGCATCCCCGCACCCTCACCCCACGCCGTCCCATCCGCACCCGCAGCAAACGACTTCGCACGCCCATCCGCAGCCAACCCACGCTGACGACTGAACTCCACAAACGTCTCCGGAGTCGCCATCACCGCAACCCCACCCACCAACGCCAAATCACAATCCCCAGAACGCAAAGACTGCACCGCCGAATGCAACGCCACCAACGACGACGAACACGCCGTATCCACCGTCACCGCCGGCCCCTCAAGACCGAAGACGTAGGAGATGCGGCCCGACGCGATGGCGCCCGTCCCGCTGTTGGCCGCGTAGTCGTGGTACATCACACCCGCGAACACGCCCGTCCGCGAACCCGCCAGCGTCGACGGGACGATGCCCGCGTTCTCGAATGCCTCCCACGACACCTCCAGCAGCAACCGCTGCTGCGGGTCCATGATCAACGCCTCGTTCGGGCTGATCCCGAAGAAGTCCGGGTCGAACTCGGCAACCCTGTGGAGGAACCCGCCCTGACCCACATAGCTCGTGTTCGGCCGCGTGCCGGTCGGGTCGAGGAGCTCGTCGACCCGCCAGCCGCGGTCGGTCGGGAAGGACGTGATCCCGTCCCGGCCTTCGACGACGAGGTTCCACAGGTCCTCGGGGGACTCCACACCACCGGGGTAGCGGCAGGCCATGCCCACGATCACGATCGGATCGTCGTCCGTGACGGTGCCGACGCTGACGGCTCGCACGTCCTCCGTAACTCCGGAGAGTTCGCCCAGCAGGTAGCGGGCGAGCGACAGCGGGTTCGGATAGTCGAAGATCACCGTCGCCGGGAGCCGGAGACCGGTCTCCTCGCCGAGGCTGTTACGGAGTTCGAGTGCGCCGAGGGAGTCGATCCCGAGATCACGGAATGCCCGATCAGCTTCGACCGCTTGGGCCCCGGAGTAGCCAAGGGCGACCGCGGCGCGTTCCTGAACCAGGCCGAGCAGCAGGTCCTGCCGCTCCTGCGCCGACAGACCGGCCAGACGGCGCCGCAGCGAGTCCGAGCCTGCGCCGGCAGCTGCCGCGCTGCGCCGGGCCGTCGGTACCAGCGCGCGGAACAGGCCGGGCAGTGCATCGCCCTGGGCCCGCAGTCCGGGCAGGTCGAGGGCGGTCGGCACGACGAGGGCACGGTCCACCGAGGGGGCCGCGCCAAAGAGCGCCAGACCTTCGTCGGTGGTGAGAGGGGAGATCCCACCTCGGGAGATCTTGGCGCGGTCGGCGGTGTCCAGCTCACCGGCCATGCCTCCGGACAGCTCCCACAGCCCCCAGGCCAGCGACTGCGCAGGCAGGCCCTGGGCGCGACGGTGGACGGCCAGAGCGTCCAGGAAAGCATTGGCCGCCGCATAGCTGCCCTGCCCGGGTGCGCCGAGCAGTCCGGCGAAGGAGGAGAACAGGACGAACGCCGCAAGCGGCTGCCCTGCGGTGAGGTGGTGGAGGTGCAACGCGGCATCCACCTTGGGACGGAACACCGTGGTGATGCGCTCCGGATTGAGGGAGGCGACGACACCGTCGTCGAGCACTCCCGCCGCGTGCACCACACCGGTCAGCGTGACCTGCTCCAGGAGTGTGGCGACAGACGAGCGGTCCGCCACGTCACAGGCCGCGACGGTCACTTCCGCGCCGAGCGCGGTGAGTTCGTCCCGGAGCTCGGCAGCGCCCGGGGCGTCCGGGCCTCGCCGGCTGGTGAGCAGCAGGCTGCGTACACCGTGGTCCACCACCAGACGGCGGGCGACGAGTGCACCGATGCCTCCGGTGCCACCGGTCACGAGGACCGTGCCGTCCCCGAAGGCTCCACCGTCGGTGACGGGTGGCACGTCGGCGTCGGTCGGGGTGCCGGCCGACGCCGGGGTGGTTCCAGAGGTCGATCCGGTGCCCGCGGCGTTGGCCGTGGCCCGCGTCAGCCGTGCGGCGTGCAGAACGCCGTCGCGGATCGCGACGTTGTCCTCCCCCGCGGCGACGACGGCGGCGCCGATCGACTGGGGGGCCGCTGTGGCGTCCAGGTCGGCGAGCAGGATGCGGCCCGGGTTCTCCATCTGCGCGGAACGGACCAGCCCTGCGACCGCAGCGCCCATGAGACCGCCCAGTCCCAGCCCTGTGCCGGTGGTGCTGTCCGAGGCAGTGGCGTCGCCCGGCCCGCTCTCCGGGCCGGCGACGGAGACGGCTCCGCGGGTGACAACCAGGAGACGTGACGCGTCGAATCGCCCGTCGGCGTCGGCCAGCCACTCCTGAACGGCCGCCAGTACACGATGCGTTGTCGCGTGAACTGCATCGGCGGAGTCGGCAGAGCGTGCGGGGTCGGCGGTGGGTTCGGGGTCGGCGACGTCCGAGGCTTCCTCGACGGTCGCGGGTGCGGTGGCGTCCGGACGGACTGCCTCAAGTATCACGACATCCGGGACGGGGGCGCCGCGATCCAGCTCCTCCCAGGTCCCGATGGTGAGGGCCTGCGGCTCGGTGGCCGACGGCAGCCTCACCCAGTCCAGTTGATAGAGAGAGTCGTGGAACGTGGCTGCTGCGGCTGCCAGTTGTGCATCGGAGATGCGGCGCAGAGCCAACGAGCCGACGGTGGCAACCGGCCGACCCTCGACATCGGTGGTCTCGACACTCACCGCGACACTCCCGCCACCGGACTCACCCGGGACGAGCCGCACGCGCAGCGACGCAGCGCCAGAGGCGTGCAGGGCCACCTTCGACCAGGTGAACGGCAGGGTCGGGCCCTGGCCCACCGCGTCGGTCAGGGCGACCGCGTGGAGCGCCGCGTCGAGCAGAGCGGGGTGGAGACCGAAGCGCTCCGCCTCGCTGCGGGCGTGCTCGGGAAGCGTGGCCTCGGCGTAGATCTCGTTGCCGTGTCGCCAGGCGGCGGTGAGCCCCTGGAAGACCGGCCCGTACACCATTCCGGATTCGGCGAGCCCCTCGTACAGCCCGTCCAGATCCAGTGGTTCGGCACCGGCCGGCGGCCACTCCTGCAGCACGGACCCGTCGCTCGGGGCAGGGGCTGCGGCGGCGGACGCGAGCATCCCACTGGCATGGCGCATCCACGGAGCATCGGCGTCCGCGTCACCGGCACGCGAGTAGACACCCACCGAGCGACTGCCGTGGACGGCATCGGGAGCCCGGACGACCACCTGTACCTGCGCCGATCCATGGGCGGGCAGGACCAGCGGTGCCTCGATCACCAGCTCGTCGAGAACCGGCGAGCCGACCTGGTCCCCCGCTCGGATGGCCAGCTCGACGAACCCCGTTCCGGGGAAGAGGACCGACTCGCCGATCACGTGATCGGCCAGCCAGGGGTGCGAACCGACGGAGAGCCGGCCGGTGAACACGGCGCCGTCGGCGTCGGCAAGCATCACCATCGCACTGAGCAGGGGGTGCTCGGCCGCGTGCAGACCGGCAGCGGCGGCTCCCGCGACTGCACGGTCCGGCAGCCAGTAGTGCTGACGCTGGAAGGCGTACGTGGGCAGGTCGACGCGGGAGGCACCCGTGGGCGCGTAGTACGCGGCCCAGTCCGGAGCGTGGCCGACGGTGTGCAGCCGTGCCAGGGCCGTGACCAGCGCCTCGGGCTCGCTCTGCTGACGACGCAGACCGGGCACGAACACCGGGTCACCGTCTCCACTGTCGGCCAGGGCGTTCTGCGCCATCGCGGTGAGGACGGCGTCGGGGCCGACCTCCAGGAACACGGAGACCCCGGCAGCCGACAGCGTACGGACACCGTCCCCGAAACGGACAGCTTCGCGGACGTGGCGCACCCAGTACTCGGGCGATCGCAGATCGTCCGAAGTCGCGAGCTCACCCGTGACGTTGGAGACCACCGGGATGCGCGGCTCCTCGAACGTCACGCCCTGCGCAACCGCCCGGAACTCCTTCAGCATCGGTTCCATCAGCGGCGAGTGGAACGCGTGCGAGACCCGCAGACGACTCGTCTTGCGACCCTCCGACTCGAAACGAGCCGCAACCTCCAGGACGTCCTTCTCGGCTCCGGAGATCACCACCGCATCCGGACCGTTCACGGCCGCGATGCTCACCGCATCCGACGTCAGGTAGGGACGGACCTCGTCCTCCGACGCCCGGACGGCGACCATCGCACCACCAGCAGGCAGGGCCTGCATCAGCCGCGCCCTGGCAGCCACCAACTTCGCCGCATCAGCGAGGGACAGGACACCCGACACGTGCGCGGCGGTCAGCTCACCCACCGAATGCCCGGCGACGAAGTCGGGACGCACACCCCACGACTCCAGCAGACGGAACAGGGCGGTCTCGAAGGCGAACAGCGCCGGCTGCGTGAACTCCGTCCGCTCCAGCACCGCCGCATCCTCGCCCCACACCACATCACGCACCGGCTTGGGCAGGTGGCCGTCCAGCTCCGCGACCACCGCGTCGAACGCCTCAGCGAACACGGGGAACGCGCTGTGCAGTTCACGGCCCATACCGACCCGCTGCGCACCCTGACCCGTAAAGAGGGTGGCCAGAGCCCCAGCAGAACGTGAAGTCCCCCGCACCACACCCGGACCTTCACGACCGTCCGCCAACACACCCAAGGCGGCCAGCAGTTCACCGCGGTCGCGGCCGACGACCACAGCGCGGTGGTCCAGCACTGCGCGCGAAGTCGCGAGCGAGAAGCCGACATCCACCGGACGTATCCCGGGCGCCTCCACCACCTGTGCCAGCAGACGGGCGGCCTGCGCCTTCAACGCGTCCACGCCGGCGGCCGAGAGCGCCCAGGCATGCACCGGAAGCTCCAGAGCAGAGGCCGGCACCTCCTCCGCCCCGTCACTCTCGGCAGGCTCCTCTTCCGGCGCCTGCTCGATGATCACGTGCGCGTTCGTACCGCTGATCCCGAACGACGACACCGCAGCCCGCCGCGGGCCACCCGTCTCGGGCCAGTCCCGGGCCTCCGCCAGCAGCTCCACCGCGCCCGCGGACCAGTCCACCTTCGGCGACGGCTCCGCCACGTGCAGCGTCTTCGGCAGCACCCCGTGCTGCATCGCCTGGACCATCTTGATCAGACCGGCGACGCCGGCGGCGGCCTGGGCGTGACCGATGTTGGACTTGATTGAGCCCAACCAAAGCGGCCGGCCTTCCGGCCGGTCCTGGCCGTACGTCGCCAGCAACGCCTGGGCCTCGATCGGGTCACCCAGCGTCGTACCCGTACCGTGCGCTTCGACCGCGTCGATGTCGGAGGGTGTGAGCCCAGCCGAGTTCAGGGCGTCCTGGATGACGCGTCGCTGGGCGGGACCGTTGGGTGCGGTCATGCCGTTGCTGGCGCCGTCCTGGTTGACGGCCGAGCCGCGTACCACGGCGAGCACCGGGTGACCGTTGCGCCGGGCGTCCGACAGCCGCTCCACCAGGAGGACGCCGACGCCCTCGCCCCAACCCGTACCGTTCGCGTCGGCGGCGAAAGCGCGGCAGCGGCCGTCGGGCGACAGGCCGCGCTGCTCGCTGAAGTAGGCGAACACGTCAGGGGTGGACATCACGGTGACGCCCCCCGCGAGCGCGAGGGAGCACTCGCCGCGGCGCAGTGACTGGATCGCGAGGTGGAGCGCGACCAGTGAGGAGGAACAGGCCGTGTCGATCGAGACGGCCGGGCCCTCCAGGCCAAGGGTGTAGGCCACCCGGCCGGACACCAGGCTGCCGGCAGTCGTGACGCTGGCGTAGTCGTGGTAGACGACGCCGGCGAACACGCCGGTTCGGCTGCCCTTGAGCGAAGAGGGGTCGATCCCCGCGCGCTCGAGGCTTTCCCAGGAGGCTTCGAGCAGCAGCCGCTGCTGCGGATCCATGTCCTCCGCCTCGCGCGGGCTGATCTTGAACAGCTCCGGGTCGAACTCATCGGCGTCGTAGAGGAATCCGCCGGTCTTCGCGTAGCTCTTGCCCGGCTTTCCCGGCTCCGGGTCGTAGATGTCGTCGACGTTCCAGCCACGGTTGGCCGGGAAGTCGGCGATGGTGTCCGTACCTGCCGCGACCAGGTCCCACAGATCCTCGGGGGATCCGGCGCCGCCGGGGAAACGGCAGCTCATGGCAACGATGGCGATCGGCTCGTGTTCCCTGGTCTCGGCCTCCCGCAGCTTGCGGCGGACCTGGCGCAGGTCGGTGGTGGCTCGCCGGAGGTATTCCCGGAGCTTGGCGTCGTTCTCCATCGTCGTCATACCCAATCTCGGAGGAAGTTCATATGAGGACTGAGAAGAGCTCTCAGGAATGGCCGAGTTCGTTGTCGAGCAGGTCGAACAGCTCGTCGTCGGAAGCGGTGCTGAGATCCGGCTCGTCCTCGGCCGTCGCCGCATCGGGCTGGGCCGCGTTCCAGCGGCGCAGCAGGGTTTCCAGGCGCGCCGTGATCTGAGCGCGCCCACCGTCCATGAGCGAGGCGGCAGCGAGAGCAGCCTCCAGGCGCTCGACCTCGCCGATCAGCTGCTGGGAACCGTCGGCATCGCGGGGTGCCAGCGACTCCTGGAGCTGTACGGCCACGTCGCGGGCGGTCGGGTAGTCGAACACCAGGGTGGGGGGGAGCTCCAGTCCGGTGGCGATGTTGAGGCGGTTTCGGAATTCGACGGCTGTCAGTGAGTCGAAACCGAGTTCCTTGAAGGCCCGGTCCGCCTCGATGGCGTTGGCCGTGGCATGGCCGAGTACGCCGGCGACCTGTTCCCGCACCACGTCCAGGAGCAACCGCTCCCGCTCCTCCGGACCGAGTCCGGACAGCCGTCCTGCGAGGGTCGCGCCTCCGCCGACCGTGCTCCGGGAGGAGACACGAGCCATGTGGCGGAGGAGGTGGGGAACGGTGGCCGGCTGGGACCGCAACGCCACGAGATCCAACGGCAACGGCACCATCACCGCCCCACCCACACCCGAATCCACGCTCATCGCCGCGTCGAACAACTCCAGACCCTCAACCGCACCCAGCGCCGGGAAACCCTGCCGAGCCAACCGCTCCACATCACCGACCGACAACCGGTCAGCCATCCCACCAACACCGACCCACGGCCCCCACACCAACGACCGACCCGGCAAACCACCAGCCACCCGCACCACAGCCAACGCATCCAAAAACGCATTCGCCGCCGCATAATTCGCCTGCCCCGGGCCACCCAACAACCCAGCCACCGACGAGAACATCACAAACGCCGACAGGTCCATCCCCGCCGTCAGCTCATGCAGATGCCAAGCCGCAACAGCCTTCGGCGCCAACACCCCGTCCATACGCTCCGGCGTCATCGCACCGATCACACCGTCATCAAGCACACCAGCAACATGCACCACACCCGTCAGAACAACCCGATCCAGCACCGCTGCCAACGCAGCACGGTCCGCGACATCACAACCCGCCACCGACACACGCGCCCCAGCCGCCTCCAGATCCGCGACCAGCTCCTCAGCCCCCGGAGCCCGCAGCCCCCGACGACTCACCAACAACAAGTCGCTTACCCCATGAGCCGCCACGAGATGCCGGGCCACCAACGCACCCAACCCACCGGTGCCACCGGTCACCAGCACCGTGCCGTCACCGAACGACCCAGCACCATCAACCGACACCGGACCCGCAGCCGAACGCACCAGACGCGGAGCCCATACCCGGCCCTCACGCACCGCCACCTCGGGCTCACCACAACCAACCACCAACTCCACCGCACCAGCAGAACCATCCACATCACCCAGAACAATCCGCCCCGGATTCTCCGCCTGAGCCGCCCGAACCAGACCCCACACCCCAGCACCAGCCAGATCAGACACCCCACCACCATCCACCGACACCGCACCACGCGTAACAATCACCAACCGGCAATCAGCAAACCGCTCATCCGCCAACCACCCCTGCACCACACCCAAAACCCCACCAACAGCACCCCGCAACGCCCCCGGAACACCCTCCCCAGACACACCCGCTGGAGCCTCCGGGACGGCGAACACCACCGCATCCGCACCCACCTCACCACCACCCGCAACGTCCTCCCACCACACAAACGAACCCACACCATTGGCCACCGAACCCTCAGCAACCACACCCCACTCAACCGCCAGCAGGGAATCGGTCGTGGAAGCCTTGGTCCGCAGCTGCTTCAGGTCCAGTGGGCGAGTGGTGAGCGATGCTGCTGAGAACACAGGTGAGCCGGCGATGTCGGTGACATCCATCGCATAACCGGAGTCGTCACGTACCAGTCGAACGCGAAGCTCGTCCGCGCCCGTGGCATACAGGGCCACCTTGCTCCACTCGGACGGCATCCTCGGCGTGCCACCGGTCCCGGCCTCGCCCACCAGCAGGGCAGCCTGCAGGCCACCCTCCAGGAGAGCGGGGTGCAGCCCTGGCTGGCCACCGTCCTCCCGGGCTTCGTCGGGCACGGCGACCTCGGCGAAGATCTCCTCGCCCCGCGTCCAGACAGCCTTCAGCCCCTGGAGCCCCGGTCCGTACCCGTACCCCTGATCTGCCAGCTGCTCATACACCGCATCGAAAGGAACCGACACAGCACCGGGCGGCGGCCACACCACCAGGTCGACATCGGGAGCGGATGCCTGCGGCATCAGCGTCCCCTCCGCATGCACCGTCCACGTCGCATCCGGATCACCCTCCACACGGGAGTGAACGGCAATGCTGCGACGGTCGGTGGGTGCCTCGGCTGCGCCGACTGCCACCTGGAACTGCACGGCAGCGTTCTCGGGAACGACCAACGGTGCCTGAAGCCTCAGCTCCTCCAGCAGCGCGCACCCGACCTCGTCACCTGCGCGAAGCGCCAGCTCCACCCAACTGGTCCCCGGCACCAGCACGCTGCCCAGGATGTTGTACTCGGCAAGCCAGGGATGGGAGTTGAGGGAGAGGCGGCCGGTGAAGACAACTCCGCCGTCCGGCAAGGTCACCGCCGCGCCCAGCAGCGGATGCCCTCCCGCGCCGAGACCCAGCGACTCCGGATCACCCCCGCTGACTGCGGGGAGCGACCAGTAGTGCTGACGCTGGAAGGCGTAGGTGGGCAGGTCGACGCGGCGGGCACCGGTGGGCGCGTAGAACGCGGCCCAGTCCGGTGCGTGGCCGACGGTGTGCAGCCGCGCGAGCGCTGTCACCAGAGCCTCGGGCTCACTCTGGTTGCGACGCAGGCCGGGCACGAACACCGCGTCGGACGCGGAGTTCTGTGCCATCGCGGTCAGTACGGCGTCGGGACCGACCTCCAGGAACACCGAGACCCCAGCAGCCGACAGCGCACGAACACCATCGCCGAACCGCACGGCCTCGCGGACGTGACGCACCCAGTACTCGGCAGTGCGCAGATCGTCCGAAGTGGCCAGCTCGCCGGTGACGTTGGAGACGACGGGGATACGGGCCTCGCCGTACTCGACGCTCTCCGCGACCGTCCGGAACTCCTTCAGCATCGGTTCCATCAGCGGCGAGTGGAACGCGTGCGAGACCCGCAGACGACTCGTCTTACGACCCTCCGACTCGAAACGAGCCGCAACCTCCAGGACCTCGTCCTCGGCACCGGAGATCACCACCGCATCCGGACCATTGACCGCCGCGATACTCACGGCGTCCGAGGTCAGGTACGGAAGGACCTCGTCCTCCGACGCCCGGACAGCGACCATCGCGCCGCCCTCCGGAAGCGCCTGCATCAGCCGAGCCCGCGCGGCAACCAGCCTCGACGCATCTGCCAGTGAGAGAACTCCCGCTATGTGCGCGGCTGTCAGTTCACCGACGGAGTGCCCGGCGACGAAGTCGGGGCGCACACCCCACGACTCCAGCAGACGGAACAGGGCGGTCTCGAACGCGAACAACGCCGGCTGAGTGAACTCCGTCCGCTCCAGAACACCCGCGTCCTCACCCCACACCACATCCCGCAGCGGCTTCGACAGGTGGCCGTCCAACTCCGCGACCACCGCATCGAAAGCCTCAGCGAACACGGGGAACGCACCGTGGAGTTCACGGCCCATCCCCACCCGCTGCGCACCCTGACCCGTGAACAGGAACGCGGATCTACCGGTGCGCACAGCACCCACGGCAACGCCGTTCGAACCGCCCGCCGCAAGCGTCCGCAGCCCCTCGACCAGCTGCTCTCGCGTCCCGCCCACTACAGCAGCCCGATGCTCGAACCCCGCACGCGAGGTCACCAACGAGAAGCCGACATCCACCGGACGTATCTCAGACGCACCCACCACCTGATCCAGCAGACGCCCGGCCTGATCACGCAACGCCTCCGGACTCCGGCCCGACACCACCCACGGCACCACCGGACCATCCACCACCGGCACAACAGCAGCGGCGGACTCCTCCACCACCTGCTCCAAAACCACATGCGCGTTCGTGCCACTGATCCCGAACGACGACACAGCAGCCCGCCGCGGACCATCCGTCTCAGGCCACTCCCTGGCCTCCGTCAACAACTCCACCGCACCCGCAGACCAATCCACCTGATCCGACGGACGATCCACATGCAACGTCTTCGGCAACACACCATGCCGCATTGCCTGCACGGCCTTGATCACCTGGCTCACGCCGGCGGCGGCCTGGGTGTGGCCCATGTTGGACTTGATGGAGCTCAGCCACAGCGGTCGTCCTTCGGGCCGCTCCTGGCCGTACGTCGCCAGCAACGCCTGCGCCTCGATCGGATCACCCAGCGTCGTACCCGTACCGTGCGCCTCCACCAGATCCACATCGGCGCCGGTCAGACCCGCATTGGCGAGGGCCTGCCGAATGACGCGTACCTGCGACGGGCCGTTCGGGGCAGAGAATCCGTTGCTCGCCCCGTCCTGGTTCAGCGCCGAACCCCGCACCACCGCAACCACCGGATGACCCAGGCGACGCGCATCGGAAAGCCGCTCCACGAGGAGCATCCCCGCGCCCTCACCCCACGCCGTCCCATCCGCACCCGCAGCAAACGACTTCGCACGACCGTCCGCCGCCAGCCCACGCTGCTCACTGAAGTAGACGAACATCTGGGGCGTGGTCATGACGGTGACGCCGCCGGCGAGTGCCAGGTCGCAGTCGCCGGACCGAAGGGACTGGATCGCCGAGTGCAGGGCGACCAAGGAAGAGGAGCAGGCGGTGTCGACCGTCACGGCCGGGCCCTCCAGGCCCAGCGTGTAGGCGATCCGACCGGAGACGAGGCTTCCACCGGCACTGACGCCCGCGTAATCGTGGTACATCAGTCCGGCGAAGACACCGGTGCGCGATCCCTTGAGCGTGCCCGGATCGATTCCGGCGCGCTCGATGGCCTCCCACGACACCTCCAGCAGCAGCCGCTGCTGGGGGTCCATCTCGTACGCCTCACGGGGGCTGATCCCGAAGAACCCGGGGTCGAACTCGCCCGCTTCGTGGAGGAATCCGCCGTCCTTGGTGTACGTCTTCCCGAGCCTCCCGGGCTCGGGGTCGTACAGCCGTCCGGTGTCCCAGCCACGGTTGTCGGGGAATGCCGACACCACATCGCGGCCCCCGGCGACCACATCCCACAGGTCCTCGGGGGATTCCACACCGCCCGGGTAGCGGCAGGCCATCGCGACGATGACGATCGGGTCGTCGTCCAGGACCGTCGGGCGCAGGACCGCGGAGCCCGTCGCCTGTGCGCCTCCGCTCCCTGTCAGCTGGGTGTCGACGAACGCCGCCACCGACCGTGCGCTGGGGTAGTCGAAGACCAAGGTCGCCGGCAGCCGCAGGCCGGTAGCAGCGTTGACGCGGTTACGGAGCTCGATGGCCGTGAGCGAGTCGAAGCCCAGATCCTTGAAGGCGCGGTCCGCTTCGACGGCGTCGACAGTGGCGTGTCCGAGCACACCGGCGACCTGCTCCCGCACCACGTCCAGCAGCAGCCGTGCCCGCTCCTCGTGAGGCAGACCCGACAGTTGCGCAGCCAGACCGGACGGCAGGCCCCGGTCGCCGGCCGCACGCCGTACAGGAAGACGTACGAGCCCACGCAGCAGTGGAGGCAGCCCGTCTCCGCGCCGACGCAACACGGCCTGGTCCAGGGGCAACGGCACCACGAGCGGACCGCCCGCGGACAGACCGGCATCGAACAGTTCCAGCCCCTGCTCCACGCTGAGGGCGGGGAAGCCCTGGCGGGCCATGTGCTCAGCGGCCTCATCGGCCTGGTCGTTCATCCCGGTGTCGACGTTCCAGAGACCGAAGGCCATGGACACCGCTGCCAGACCCTGTGCCCGGCGAGCGGTCGCCAGTCCGTCGAGGAAGGAGTTCGCCGCAGCGTAGTTCGCCTGCCCTGCTGCCAGCACCAGGCCGCCGGCCGAGGAGAACAGCACGAACGCCGACAGGTCCATCCCCGCCGTCAGCTCATGCAGATGCCAAGCCGCGTCCGCCTTCGGTGCCAGCACCCCGTCCATACGCTCCGGAGTCATCGCACCGATCACACCGTCATCAAGCACACCAGCAACATGCACCACACCCGTCAGAACAACCCGGTCCAGCACCGCTGCCAGCGCAGCACGGTCCGCGACATCACAACCCGCCACCGACACACGCGCCCCGGCCGCCTCCAGATCCGCGACCAGTTCCTCAGCCCCCGGAGCCCGCAGCCCCCGACGACTCACCAGCAGCAGATCCCGTACCCCGTGCGCCGCGACGAGATGCCGGGCCACCAACGCACCCAACCCACCCGTACCACCAGTCACCAGCACCGTGCCGTCACCAAACGACCCAGCACCATCAACCGACACCGGACCCGTAGCCGAACGCACCAGACGCGGAGCCCATACCCGGCCCTCACGCACCGCCACCTCGGGCTCACCACAACCAACCACCAACTCCACCGCACCAGCAGAACCATCCACATCACCCAGAACAATCCGCCCCGGATTCTCCGCCTGAGCCGCCCGAACCAGACCCCACACCCCAGCACCAGCCAGATCAGACACCCCACCACCATCCACCGACACCGCACCACGCGTAACAATCACCAACCGGCAATCAGCAAACCGCTCATCCGCCAACCACCCCTGCACCACACCCAAAACCCCACCAACAGCACCCCGCAACGCCCCCGGAACACCCTCCCCAAGCGCATCCGCTGGAGCCTCCGGGACGGCGAACACCACCGCATCCGCACCCACCTCACCACCACCCGCAACGTCCTCCCACCACACAAACGAACCCACACCCACACCATTGGCCGCCGAACCCTCAGCAACCACACCCCACTCAACCGCCAGCAAAGAACCACCAGCAGCCCCACGCCCACCCGCACTCAACTGCTCGGCAGACACCTCACGCGCCACCAACGACCCCACCGACAGCACCGGCGCACCCGCACCATCAGCCACCTCCAACCCCAGCTGACCCTTACCACCCCGCACAATCCGCACCCGCACCACCGACGCACCCGCCGCGAACAGCGACACACCCGTCCACGAGAACGGCAGTACGGTCTCGCCCTCGCCGGTAAGGAGGACCGAGTGGAGGGCGGCGTCGAGCAGAGCGGGGTGCAGACCGAACCGGCCGGCATCGTCACGGGCCTCGTCGGGAAGGGCGACCTCGGCGAAGATCTCCTCACCCCGCGTCCAGACAGCCTTCAGCCCCTGGAACACCGGGCCATACCCATACCCCTGATCCGCCAGCCGCTCATACGCACCCACGACAGGCACCGACACGGCACCAGCCGGCGGCCACGCCACCAGATCGAAATCGGGTGCGGGTGCCTGCGGCAGGAGGGCACCCTCAGCGTGCAGAGTCCACGGGAGCTCCCGGTCGCCCTCCGGCCGAGAGTGCACACTCACCGCACGTGCACTGTCATCGGTCGGAGCCCCGACCACGACCTGGACCTGCAACGCCTCGGTGTCGGGCAGGGTCAAGGGCGCCTGAAGAGTCAGTTCCTCCAGCAGGCCGCACCCGACCTCCTCACCCGCACGGATGGCCAGCTCCACCAAACCCGTCCCCGGCACCAGCACACTGCCCAGCACACTGTGATCAGCAAGCCAGGGCTGGGTGGTGAGGGAGAGACGTCCGGTGAAGACCACTCCCCCGTCGGGCAGACCAACGGCCGCGCCCAGGACGGGGTGGTCCGCCGGCACGAGACCCAGCGATTCCGGATCACCCCCGGCGACTGCGGGGAGCGACCAGTAGTGCTGGTGCTGGAAGGCGTACGTGGGCAGGTCGACGCGGCGGGCGCCGGTGGGCGCGTAGAAAGCCGACCAGTCGACTGCGTGGCCGACGGTGTGCAGCCGCGCCAGCGCGGTGACCAATGCCTCGGACTCGCTCTGCTGACGACGCAGACCGGGCACGAACACCACGTCATCATCTGCGGTGTCGGCGAGGGCATTCTGTGCCATGGCAGTGAGGACGGCGTCGGGGCCGACCTCCAGGAATACGGAGACCCCTGACTCGGACAGCGTACGAATGCCGTCTCCGAAGCGCACGGCCTCGCGGACGTGACGCACCCAGTACTCGGCAGTGCGCAGATCGTCCGAAGTAGCAAGCTCACCGGTGACGTTGGAGACCACCGGGATACGAGGCACCCCGAACGTCACACTCTCGGCGACGGCGCGGAACTCGGCCAGCATCGGCTCCATCAACGGCGAGTGGAACGCGTGCGAGACCCGCAGACGACTCGTCTTACGCCCCAGCTCTTCAAAGCGAGCCGCAACCTCCAGCACCTCGTCCTCGGCACCGGAGATCACCACCGCGTCCGGACCGTTCACGGCCGCGATACTCACGGCGTCCGAGGTCAGATACGGAAGGACCTCGTCCTCCGACGCCCGGACGGCGACCATCGCGCCACCCTCCGGAAGCGCCTGCATCAGCCGCGCCCTGGCAGCCACCAGCCTCGCCGCATCAGCGAGGGACAGGACACCCGACACGTGCGCGGCTGTCAGCTCACCCACCGAATGCCCGGCAACGAAGTCGGGACGCACACCCCACGACTCCAGCAAACGGAACAGGGCGGTCTCGAAGGCGAACAACGCCGGCTGAGTGAACTCCGTCCGCTCCAGAACACCCGCATCCTCACCCCACACCACATCACGCAACGACCCCGACAGATGGCCATCGAGCTCCGCGACCACCGCATCAAACGCCTCAGCGAACACCGGGAACGCACCGTGGAGTTCACGTCCCATCCCCACCCGCTGCGCACCCTGACCCGTAAACAGGAAGGCGGACTTCCCCGCGCGCACAGCACCGACGGCAACGCCGTTCGAACCGCCCGCCGCCAGCGTCCGCAGCCCCTCGACCAGCTGCTCTCGCGTCCCGCCCACGACAGCAGCCCGATGCTCGAACCCCGCACGTGACGTCACCAACGAGAAGCCGACATCCACCGGACGTATCTCAGACGCACCCACCACCTGATCCAGCAGACGCCCGGCCTGATCACACAACGCCTCCGGACTCCGGCCCGACACCACCCACGGCACCACCGGACCATCCACCACCGGCACACCAACAACAGCGGCGGACTCCTCCACCACCTGCTCCAAAACCACATGCGCGTTCGTGCCACTGATCCCGAACGACGACACCGCAGCCCGCCGCGGACCATCCGTCTCAGGCCACTCACGGGCCTCCGTCAACAACTCCACCGCACCCGCAGACCAATCCACCTGATCCGACGGACGATCCACATGCAATGTCTTCGGCAACACACCATGCCGCATCGCATGAACAACCTTGATAATCCCCGCCACACCAGCAGCAGCCTGCGTATGACCCATGTTCGACTTCACCGAACCCAGCCACAACGGCCGACCCTCAGCCCGATCCTGCCCATAGGTGGCCAGCAGCGCCTGCGCCTCGATCGGATCACCCAAAGTCGTACCCGTACCGTGCGCCTCCACCAGATCCACATCTCTGGTGGTCAGTCGGGCGTTCCGCAGTGCTTCCTGGATGACGCGGCGCTGCGAGGGTCCGTTCGGGGCCGTAAGTGCGCTGCTGGCACCGTCCTGGTTGACGGCCGAGCCGCGTACGACCGCGAGCACCGGGTGACCGTTGCGCCGCGCATCGGAGAGGCGCTCCACCAGGAGGACGCCGACGCCCTCGCCCCAGCCCGTGCCATCGGCCGCCGCCGCGAACGACTTGCACCGACCGTCCGCAGCCAACCCACGCTGACGACTGAACTCCACAAACGTCTCCGGCGTCGCCATCACCGTCACGCCACCCACCAACGCCAGCGAACTGTCCCCCGACCGCAGAGACTGCACCGCCGAATGCAACGCCACCAACGACGACGAACACGCCGTATCCATCGTCACCGCCGGCCCCTCAAGACCCAGCGTGTACGCCACCCGCCCGGACACGATGGATCCGGTCGCGCCGACGTCCGTGTAGTCGTGGTACATCACGCCCGCGAACACACCCGTTCGCGAGCCCGCCAGCGTCGACGGAACGATGCCCGCCCGCTCGATCGCTTCCCACGACACCTCCAGCAGCAGCCGCTGCTGTGGGTCCATGTCGTGGGCTTCCCGGGGGCTGATCCCGAAGAAGGCCGGGTCGAAGCCGGCGGCCCCGTGCAGGAATCCGCCGTCCTTCGTGTAGGTCTTCCCCGGCTTGCCCTGCTCGGGGTCGTACAGATGATCGGTGTCCCAGCCACGGTCCTGCGGGAATGCGGATACCGCGTCCCGGCCTTCCGCCGCCAATCGCCACAGATCCTCGGGGGATTCCACACCGCCGGGATAGCGGCAGGCCATCCCCACGATAGCGATCGGCTCGGTGTCGTGCTGTTCCTTGTCCGTGAGGCGCTTTCGGACGTCCCGTAGCTCAGCAGTCGTTCGCTTGAGATAGTCGAGAAGTTTCTCCTCGCTGCTCACCAGTCACCCCACTGAATTGGTCCACGACCGAAAGAGTTCACGTTGGCTCAGGAATTCCGAATGCCAGGAAATGCAGCGAGCATCGCCAGGGAAAGCATCCGGCCATAAGAGCCGATTCACCGATAGCGACGTTACTGAGTGTGCCGAGGGGCGGCCAACCCCTAGCCGCCCCTAGGGGCGCGGCCCGCAATCCCACCTGGGCGGGACATGGAATGGCGCGCCACCGTGCACCGCCACGTCCGGTCCGCCGCTCGGTGGGGGGCACCGAGCGGCCGGAGGACGTGTACCGCCTGAGCTGGCAGACGATTCGGTACACGGTGGCGCGCAGCCGCCTTCGGTACGGGGGGAGGCACCGAAGGGGTTGAGGGGCGGCCCAGGGCAAGGGGTGCGCTGGGCCGCGGGTTATCCCGGAAGAGCTACAGCCGGAGGAATACCTCAGTTCCGGGCGTCGAGTTCGGAATCAAGAATGCCGAAGAGTTCGTCGGCGGTCACGGAGTCGAGGTCGACCCCGGTGTCCTCCGGTGCGGTGCCGTCCGCGGAGTTCTCCGCCCAGCCGGCGGCGATGCCGCGCAGGAGATCGGCGATGCGGGTGCGACCGTTCTCGTCCGCCGTGACTCCGGCCATCATCGATTCCAGTTTGCGGAGTTCGGCCTCCAGCAGATCGGTGCCGTTCTCCGCTTCTCCACCGAAGAGTTCGTCGAGCATATAGCCGACCACGGCGGAGACCGACGGATAGTCGAAGACGAAGGTTGCCGGAAGACGGCGACCGAGCAGCGCACCGATTCCGTTGCGAAGCTCCAGCGCCATCAACGAGTCGATACCGGCGTCCATGAATCCCCGGTTGACGTCGACGGCTTCGGAACGCTCATGACCCAGGACCCTCGCCACCTGCGACCGCACGAGGGTGAGCAGTTCCTGGCGCCGTTCCTCGGCATCCGCCCCGGCGAGCCGGCGGCGCAGCTCGTCGCCCGAACCCTCCTGCCGCGTCCCCGCGGCTGCCCCGGCACGCCGGGGCGGAGTGCCCACCAGGCGGTGGAACACGTTCGACAGCGTGTCCCGCCGGCGCCGCAGCTCCGGCAGGTCCAGGCGGGCCGCCACCAGCTGCGGCTCACCGGAGGACACAGCCGCGTCGAGCAGGGCGAGCCCGGCCTCGGCGGGCAGCGCGGCGACCCCCAGGCGGGACGTGTCGTCGGCGGCGAGATGTCCGGTCATTCCGCTGTCCTGTTCCCACAGTCCCCAGGCGAGCGACTGCGCGGGCAGGTCCTGTGCCCGGCGGTGGGCGGCCAGGCCGTCCAGGAAGGCGTTGGCCGCCGCGTAGTTGGCCTGCCCGGGGTTGCCGAGAGCGCCCGCGACGGAGGAGAACATGACGAACGCCGACAGGTCCAGGCCGGCTGTGAGCTCGTGCAGATGCCAGGCCGCGTCGGCCTTGGGCGCGAACACCCTGGAGAGGCGTTCCGGGGTGAGGCCGGTGAGGACACCGTCGTCCAGTACGCCCGCCGCGTGCACCACTCCGGTCAGCGGCTGCTCGGCGTCGAACTCCTTCAGCAGGGCGGCGAGCGCCTCCCGGTCGGAGACGTCGCAGGCCGCAACGGTCACCTGGGCGCCCGCGGCCTCGAGCTCCGCGGCCAGTTCCGCGGCGCCGGGGGCGTCAGCGCCCCGGCGGCTGACGAGCGCCAGGTGCCGCACCTGATGTACGGCCACGAGGTGGCGTGCCACCACCGCTCCGAGGCCACCTGTACCGCCGGTGACAAGCACCGTGCCGTCCCCGAACGACGCACGGCCGCCACCGGCGACCTCCTCGGCGTCACCGGGGGCCACGGCCTCGGAGACCGTACGGACCAGTCGGGGCACGCGTATCCGGCCGCCCCGCACGGCGACTTCGGACTCTCCCGAAGCGACGGCGAACTGCACCGCGCCCGGCAGCTCATCGGCCGATGCGGAGGAACCGGAACCATCCGCCGCCCCCTCCAGATCGGCCAGGACGATACGGCCGGGATTCTCCGCCTGGGCGGCACGGACCAGCCCCCAGACCGCGGAGGCGGCCACATCCGTCACCTGCTCGCCGTCTACGGAGACCGCGCCCCGTGTGGCGATCACCAGCCGCGCATCGGCGAGCTTCTCATCCGTCAGCCATCGCTGCAGAACCTCCAGAACGGTGCCGGTGACCTCACGCGCCGCAGTCGGAACAGCACGCGTGCGGTCACCCACCCCCTCGCCCATGGGGGTCACCGGGCAGGTGAACACCAGGATCTCGGGAACGTCCGCATCCGTCGGGACGGCCCGGTCGGCCACGTCGGCCCAGGGCGTCAGGGACGGGGCGCCTGCCGGCACCGCGAACTCTGCCGTCCAGTCCAGGCAGTGCAGCGGATCGGCGCCACCCGCGTCCGTCCCACGCAGCTGGTCGGGGTCGACAGCCCTGGCGGCCAGCGACTGCACCGACAGCACAGGACCGCCTTCACCGTCCGCCACTTCGATAAGGGACACGCTGCCCTGTTGCACCAACCGCACGCGCAGGTCGGCGGCTCCCACGGCGTGCAGCGCGACACCGCTCCAGGAGAAGGGCAGCATCGTCTTTCCGTCCTCCTCGGTGCCTTCCTCGTCGTTGCTCCCGCTCGAACCGGTGAGCAGTACGGCGTGGAGGGCGGCATCGAGAAGGGCGGGGTGGAACCCGAATCGGCCGGCGTCCGCGCGGGCCTCCTCGGGAAGGGTCACCTCGGCGAAGATCTCCTCGCCCCGCTGCCAGGCAGCCTTCAGCCCCTGGAACACCGGCCCGTACCCATAGCCCTGATCCGCCAGTCGCTCATACGCGCCGTCGACGGAAACGGGCTCGGCTCCTTGCGGCGGCCACGCCACGAGGTCGAACTCGGGAGCGGGCGCCTGCGGCAACAGGATCCCTTCCGCATGCTGCGTCCACGGGACGTCCCGGTCGTCCTCCGCACGGGAGTGCACACGCACCACACGCGCGCCGTCGTCCGCGGCAGCGCCCACCGCGACCTGGACCTGCAATCCGTCGGAGTCCGGCAGCACCAACGGTGACTGAAGCGTCAGCTCGTCCAGCAGCCCGCAGCCGACCTCGTCACCCGCACGGAGGGCCAGCTCCACCAGGCCCGTCCCCGGCAGCAGCACACTGCCCAGGATGCTGTGGTCGGCAAGCCAGGAATGGGAGGCGAGGGAGAGCCTGCCGGTGAACACCGCTCCCCCGTCGGGCAGAGCAACGGCCGCACCCAACAGCGGATGTCCCGCCGAGCCCAGCCCCAGCGACTCGGGGTCGCCTCCTGTACGGGTCGGGAGCGACCAGTAGTGCTGGTGCTGGAAGGCGTAGGTGGGCAGGTCGACGCGGCGGGCACCGGTGGGTGCGTAGAACGCGGCCCAATCCGGTGCGTGGCCGACGGTGTGCAGCCGCGCGAGCGCGTTGACCAGGGCCTCGGGCTCGCTCTGGTTGCGACGCAGGCCGGGCACGAACACCGCGTCGGTCGCGGAGTTCTGTGCCATCGCGGTCAGGACGGCGTCGGGACCGACCTCCAGGAACACCGAGACCCCGGCAGCCGACAGCGCACGAACACCGTCCCCGAAGCGGACGGCCTCGCGGACGTGACGTACCCAGTACTCGGCAGTGCGCAGATCGTCCGAAGTAGCAAGCTCACCGGTGACGTTGGAGACCACCGGGATACGCGGCTCCCCGAACGTCACGCTCTCGGCGACGGCGCGGAACTCCTTCAGCATCGGCTCCATCAGCGGCGAGTGGAACGCGTGCGAGACCCGCAGACGACTCGTCTTACGACCCTCCGACTCGAAACGAGCCGCAACCTCCAGGACCTCCTTCTCGGCTCCGGAGATCACCACCGCATCCGGACCGTTCACGGCCGCGATACTCACCGCGTCCGAGGTCAGATACGGAAGGACCTCGTCCTCCGACGCCCGGACGGCGACCATCGCGCCACCCTCCGGAAGCGCCTGCATCAGCCGCGCACGCGCCGCCACCAACCTCGCCGCATCGGCGAGGGACAGGACACCCGACACGTGCGCGGCTGTCAGCTCACCCACCGAATGCCCGGCGACGAAGTCGGGACGCACACCCCACGACTCCAGCAGACGGAACAGGGCGGTCTCGAAGGCGAACAACGCCGGCTGAGTGAACTCCGTCCGCTCCAGAACACCCGCGTCCTCACCCCACACCACATCCCGCAACGACCCCGACAGATGGCCGTCCAACTCCGCGACCACCGCATCAAACGCCTCAACGAACACCGGGAACGCGCCGTACAGCTCACGGCCCATCCCCACCCGCTGCGCACCCTGACCCGTAAACAGGAAGGCCGACGCACCTGCCGACTGGGCGACCCCTTGCACCACGCCGGGGACCTCATCGCCGTCCACCAACCTGCGCAGACCTGCGAGCAGTTCGTCCCTGTCGTGGCCCATCACCACAGCACGGTGGTCCAGCACCGCGCGCGAAGTCGCGAGCGAGAAGCCGACATCCACCGGACGTATCTCCGGCGCCTCCACCACCTGCGTCAGCAGACGGGCGGCCTGCGCCTTCAACGCGTCGACGCCGGCGGCCGAGAGGGGCCAGGCAAGCACCGGGAACTCTTCGGATCCTTCGCCCTGGGCGGGCTCCTGCTCCGGTGCCTGCTCGATGATCACGTGCGCGTTCGTGCCACTGATCCCGAACGACGACACCGCAGCCCGCCGCGGACCATCCGTCTCAGGCCACTCCCTGGCCTCCGTCAACAACTCCACCGCACCCGCAGACCAATCCACCTGATCCGACGGACGATCCACATGCAACGTCTTCGGCAACACACCATGCCGCATCGCATGAACAACCTTGATAATCCCCGCCACACCAGCAGCAGCCTGCGTATGACCCATATTCGACTTCACCGAACCCAGCCACAACGGCCGACCCTCAACCCGATCCTGCCCATAGGTGGCCAACAACGCCTGCGCCTCGATCGGATCACCCAGCGTCGTACCCGTACCGTGCGCCTCCACCAGATCCACATCGGCACCCGTCAGACCCGCATTCGCAAGCGCCTGCCGAATCACCCGCACCTGCGACGGACCATTCGGAGCCGTCAGACCATTACTCGCACCATCCTGATTCAGCGCCGAACCCCGCACCACCGCAACCACCGGATGACCCAAGCGACGCGCATCGGAAAGCCGCTCCACAAGGAGCATCCCCGCACCCTCACCCCACGCCGTCCCATCCG
Source organism: Streptomyces sp. NBC_00234 (assembly GCF_036195325.1). NCBI lineage: Bacteria > Bacillati > Actinomycetota > Actinomycetes > Kitasatosporales > Streptomycetaceae > Streptomyces > Streptomyces sp. NBC_00234. Next base: position 753,248 of record NZ_CP108101.1, read on the forward strand.
CACCCGCAGCAAACGACTTCGCACGCCCATCCGCAGCCAACCCACGCTGACGACTGAACTCCACAAACGTCTCCGGCGTCGCCATCACCGCAACCCCACCCACCAACGCCAAATCACAATCCCCAGAACGCAAAGACTGCACCGCCGAATGCAACGCCACCAACGACGACGAACACGCCGTATCCACCGTCACCGCCGATCCCTCAAGACCCAACGTGTAGGCGATGCGGCCGGAGACCAGGCTGCCTTCGTTGGCGCCCGCCGCGTAGTCGTGGTACATCACACCCGCGTACACGCTCGTCCGTGAACCTGCCAGCGTCGACGGAACGATGCCCGCCCGCTCGATGGCCTCCCACGACACCTCCAGCAGCAGCCGCTGCTGGGGATCCATCTCGTACGCCTCACGGGGACTGATCCCGAAGAAGTCGGCGTCGAACCGAGCCGCGTCGTGCAGGAATCCGCCCATGCGCGTGTACGACTTGCCCGGCGTGCCCGGCTCGGGGTCGTACAACCGTCCGGTGTCCCAGCCACGGTCCTCCGGGAACGACGAGACCGCGTCACGCCCCTCGGCCACCACGTCCCACAAGCCTTCGGGCGATTCCGCACCACCCGGGTAGCGGCAGGCCATCCCCACGATCACGATCGGATCGTCGTCGGCGATCACCTGGCGTACGACCACGTCACCGCCCGCCTGCGCTGCCCCGCTCTCCGACAACTCGGCATCGAGGTAGGAGGCCACGGCTCGCGCACTCGGGTAGTCGAACACCAGCGTCGCCGGCAGCCGCAGGCCTGTTGCGGCATTGAGGCGATTACGGAGCTCGACGGATGTCAGTGAGTCGAAACCGAGTTCCTTGAAGGCCCGGTCCGCTTCGACGGCATTGGCCGTGGCATGGCCGAGTACGCCAGCGACCTGCTCCCGCACCACGTCCAGGAGCAACCGCTCCCGCTCCTCGGCACTGAGGCCGGACAGCCGGGCTGTCAGCGCGCCCGATGAAGCACCGGAACGCACTACCTTGCGCGCGGCGGGCACCATGTGGCGGAGGAGGTGGGGGACGGTGGCCGGCTGGGACCGCAACGCCACCAGATCCAACGGCAACGGCACCATCACCGCCCCACCCACACCCGAATCCGAATCCACGCTCATCGCCGCGTCGAACAACTCCAGACCCTCAACCGCACCCAGCGCCGGGAAACCCTGCCGAGCCAACCGCTCCACATCACCGACCGACAACCGGTCAGCCATCCCACCAACACCGACCCACGGCCCCCACACCAACGACCGACCCGGCAAACCACCAGCCACCCGCACCACAGCCAACGCATCCAAAAACGCATTCGCCGCCGCATAATTCGCCTGCCCCGGGCCACCCAACAACCCAGCCACCGACGAGAACATCACAAACGCCTTCAACGGCATGTCCCGAGTCAGCTCATGCAGATGCCAGGCCGCATCCGCCTTCGGCGCCAACACCCCGTCCATACGCTCCGGCGTCATCGCACCGATCACACCGTCATCAAGCACACCAGCAACATGCACCACACCCGTCAGGGCAACCCGGTCCAGCACCGCTGCCAACGCACCGCGGTCCGCGACATCACAACCCGCCACCGACACACGCGCCCCAGCCGCCTCCAGATCCGCGACCAGCTCCTCAGCCCCCGGAGCCCGCAGCCCCCGACGACTCACCAACAACAAGTCGCGTACCCCATGAGCCGCCACGAGATGCCGGGCCACCAACGCACCCAACCCACCCGTACCACCGGTGACGAGTACCGTGCCGTCACCGAACGACCCAGCACCATCACCCGCTACCGGACCCGTAGCCGAACGCACCAGACGCGGAGCCCATACCCGGCCCTCACGCACCGCCACCTCGGGCTCACCACAACCAACCACCAGCTCCACCGCACCAGCAGAACCATCCACATCACCCAGAACAATCCGCCCCGGATTCTCCGCCTGAGCCGCCCGAACCAGACCCCACACCCCAGCACCAGCCAGATCAGACACCCCACCACCATCCACCGACACCGCACCACGCGTCACAATCACCAACCGGCAATCAGCAAACCGCTCATCCGCCAACCACCCCTGCACCACACCCAAAACCCCACCAACAGCACCCCGCAACGCCCCCGGAACACCCTCCCCAAGCGCATCCGCTGGAGCCTCCGGGACGGCGAACACCACCGCATCCGCACCCACCTCACCACCACCCGCAACGTCCTCCCACCACACAAACGAACCCACACCATTGGCCACCGAACCCTCAGCAACCACACCCCACTCAACCGCCAGCAAAGAACCACCAGCAGCCCCACGCCCACCGGCACTCAACTGCTCGGCAGACACCTCACGCGCCACCAACGACCCCACCGACAGCACCGGCGCACCCGCACCATCAGCCATCTCCAACCCCAGCTGACCCTTACCACCCCGCACAATCCGCACCCGCACCACCGACGCACCCGCCGCGAACAGCGACACACCCGTCCACGAGAACGGCAGGTGCGGAGCACCGTCGTCAGCGACCTCGGTGACCATCGCCGCGTGCAGGGCAGCATCGAGCAAGGCAGGATGCAGACCGAACCGGCCGGCATCCTCATGGGCTTCGTCGGGAAGGGCGACCTCGGCGAAGATCTCCTCGCCCCGCGTCCAGACAGCCTTCAGCCCCTGGAACACCGGGCCATACCCGTACCCCTGATCCGCAAGCCGCTCATACGCACCCACGACAGGCACCGACACGGCACCAGCCGGCGGCCACGCCACCAGATCGAAGTCAGCAGCAGGCGCGTCCGGGCGCAACATCCCCTCCGCGTGCAACGTCCAGGTTGCCTCGGAGTCGCCCTCCGGCCGCGAATGGACGCCCACCGGCCGCCCGCCGTCCTCGGTCGGAGCATCGACGACTACCTGGACCTGCACCCCGTCGCTGTCAGGGAGCATCAGGGGCGCCTGAAGAGTCAGCTCCTCCAGCAGGCCGCACCCGACCTCCTCACCCGCACGGACGGCCAGCTCCACCAAACCAGTCCCCGGCACCAGCACACTGCCCAGCACACTGTGATCAGCAAGCCAGAGCTGGGAGTTGGTGGAGAGGCGGCCCGTCAGGACCATCCCCCCGTCGGGCGTGCTCACGGCGGCTCGGAGCAGCGGGTGATCGAGGGGGGTCTGCCCCGCACCGGCAGCATCGCCCTTGCCGGCCGCGTTGGTGAAGCTCTCCTGCCAGTAGCGCTGCCGCTGGAAGGCGTACGTGGGCAGGTCGACGCGGCGGGCACCGGTGTTCTGGAGGCATGCGCTCCAGCCGACGGGCACGCCTCGAAGGTGTGCCGCGCCGAGTCCCGCCAACAGTTCGCGTTCCTCGGAACGGTTGCGCCGCTGTGTCGGGATGAGGGCGACGGCGTCCTGCTGCTCGCTGCCTCCGGAGACACAGTCCTGCGCCAGCGCTGTCAGTACGGTGTCGGGTCCGAGTTCGAGGAATGTCGTGACGTTCTTGGACTCCAGGCAGCGAATGCCGTCCGCGAAGCGCACGGCCTCCCGCACGTGCCGCACCCAGTACTCGGGCGAACGGAGTTCGGCGGCGGTGGCCAGTTCCCCGGTGACGTTCGACACGACCGGGAGAGTCGGGCTGTTGAAGGTGAGGGTGGCGGCAAGCTGGCCGAACACCTCCAGGATGGGCTCCATCAGCGGCGAGTGGAACGCGTGCGAGACCCGCAGACGACTCGTCTTACGACCCAGCTCTTCAAAGCGAGCCGCAACCTCCAGCACCTCCTTCTCCGCACCGGAGATCACCACCGCATCCGGACCGTTGACCGCCGCGATGCTCACGGCGTCCGAGGTCAGGTACGGAAGAACCTCATCCTCCGACGCCCGGAGCGCGACCATCGCGCCACCCTCCGGCAATGCCTGCATCAGCCGAGCCCGCGCCGCAACCAACCTCGACGCATCAGCCAGCGAGAGAACTCCCGCTATATGCGCGGCGGTCAGCTCACCCACCGAGTGCCCGGCAACATAATCGGGCCGCACGCCCCACGACTCCAGCAGACGGAACAACGCCGTCTCGAAGGCGAACAACGCCGGCTGAGTGAACTCCGTCCGCTCCAGCACCGCCGCGTCCTCGCCCCACATCACATCCCGCAGCGACCCCGCCAAGTGGCCATCCAGCTCCGCGACCACCGCATCGAAAGCCTCGGCGAACACCGGGAACGCGCCGTACAGCTCACGGCCCATCCCCACCCGCTGCGCACCCTGCCCCGTGAACAGGAAGGCGGTGCGGCCTCGGCGGCGCGGGGTGGCGGGGATTTCCCTCCGGGCGAAGGAGTCGAGTGCGGCGTCGAGTTCGGCACGGTTCTCGCCGATGAGCACCGCTCGGTGTTCGAGCGTGGCCCGGCCCGTGGCCAGGGAGTGGGCGATGTCGAGGGCCCGGGCTTCGGGGCGGGCCGCGAGGTGACCGCGCAGCCGGTCGGCCTGAGCCATGAGGGCCTGCGGGGTCTTCGCGGAGAGCACCCAGGGAATGACGGATGGAGTGCGTCGCGGGCTGTCGTCGGCGTCGGCGGGGGTGGCCTCGTCGACGGGCGGGGCCTGTTCGACGATGACGTGGGCGTTCGTACCGCTGATGCCGAAGGAGGAGACGGCGGCTCGTCGGGGACGGCCGGTCTCCGGCCACTCCCGGGCTTCGGTCAGCAGTTCCACGGCTCCCGCGGACCAGTCCACCTGAGGGGTGGGCTCGTCCAGATGGACGATGCCGGGCAGGAACCCTTCCTGCATGGCCAGGACCATCTTGATGACGCCGCCGACCCCGGCCGCGGCCTGGGTGTGTCCCAGGTTGGACTTCAGCGCGCCGAGGAGCAGCGGCTCTCCGCCCGGGGCGCGCTCACGGCCGTACGTGGCCATCAGGGCCTGCGCCTCGATGGGGTCTCCGAGGGTGGTGCCGGTGCCGTGGGTCTCCACGGTGTCGATGTCGGCGGCGGTCAGGCCGGCGTCGGCCAGGGCCTGCCGGATGACCCGCTGCTGGGAGGGACCGTTGGGCGTGGTGAGCCCGCTGGAGGCGCCGTCCTGGTTGAGGGCGGAGCCCCGGATCACCGCGAGCACCGGGTGTCCGTTGGCGCGGGCGTCGGAGAGGCGTTCGAGCAGGATGAGCGCGGCGCCTTCGGAGCACCCTGTGCCGTCCGCGCCCGCGGAGAAGGACTTGCAACGGCCGTCGGCCGCCAGGCCCCGCTGTTCGCTGAAGTACACGAACATGTCGGGTTCCGTCATCACGGTGACGCCGCCGGCGAGGGCGAGTGTGCACTCGCCCTTGCGGAGGGCCTGGGCGGCCCAGTGCAGGGCGACCAGCGAGGAGGAGCACGCCGTGTCCACGGTGACCGCCGGGCCCTCCAGCCCCAGGGTGTAGGCGACCCGGCCCGTGACCAGGCTGCCGTCGCTGCTGCCGGGTCCGTAGTCGTGGTACATCACGCCTGCGTAGACACCGGTCGCGGAGCCCTTGGCGGACGCCGGGTCGATGCCCGCGCTCTCGAACGCCTCCCAGGCGGTCTCGAGAAGCATCCGCTGCTGCGGGTCCATGCCCAGCGCCTCGCGGGGGCTGATCCCGAAGAACTCGGGGTCGAAGTCCACGGCGTCGTAGAGGAAGCCGCCTTCGCGGGCGATGGACTTGCCGGCGGCGCCGGGCTCCGGATCGTACAGAGCGTCGAGGTTCCAGCCCCGGTCGGTGGGGAACCCGGCGACGGCGTCCTTGCCGTCGCGGACCAGGCGCCACAGTTCTTCCGGGGTGCGCACGCCGCCGGGGTAGCGGCACGCCATGCCGACGATGGCGACGGGTTCGTCGGCACGGTCGGTGAGCTGCTGGTTCTGCTGTCGCAGCCGTTCGTTCTCCAGCATGGACGAGCGCAGTGCTTCGACGATCTGCTCAGCGGATGCTTCCACGTGATTGTCCCTGGTTTCTCGCTGGGTGACCGGATGCTGTCAGGACTTGTCGGTGCCGAGAGCGGCCCGTACCAGGTCCTCGATGTTCATGCTCTTGATCGCGTCGCTGCGGTTGCTGTCGCTGCCGCCGTTGCTGCCGGACTCCTCGGACCCGTTGCCGGGTGTCCCCGTCTCGGCCGAGAGCTGGAGCAGGGTGTCCAGCAGTCCGGCCTCGCGGAGGCGGGCGATGGAGACGGTCCCGATCCGCCGCTGGAGTTCGGCGTCGTCACCGGACACGGCCGGCCCCTGTGCGCCACCGCCCGTACCGTTCGCGGCCGGAGCGGAAGCGGGCGGCGCCAGTGCTTCGATGCCGGGCAGCAGCTCCTCCAGGAGGAACTTCGCCAGGGTCATCGGGTTCGGATAGTCGAACATCAGGGTGGCGGGGAGCCGCAGCCCGGTCGCCGAGCTGAGACGGTTGCGCAGCTCGATCGCGGCGAGCGAGTCGAGACCCAGCTCGGTGAAGCCCTTCTCCACATCGATCGCATCCGGTTCGTCGTGCCGGACGGCCGCGACGTGGGTACGCACGGTGTCCAGCAGGACCCGGTCGCGCTCCTGGCCCGGCAGTGCCGCCAGACGCTCTTCGAGCGACTGCGTGCTCTGCGTGTCCGGTGCGGAGCTCCGGGCACGCTGGGTGCCGCGGGTTCCCTGGCTGCCGCCGGCCGGGCGGGCGGTGCGCGCGGTGGAGCGCTGCACGACTTCCCGGAACACGGCCGGCACGGAGCCGGACGCGGTCATGGCCGCAGCGTCGATCCTCAGCGGCACCACGGTCGGTGCGGCCAGGCCGAGCGACTGGTCGAAGAGGACCAGCGCCTCCGCCGAGGAGAGCGCGGGCAGGCCCATGGCCGCCATCCGCTGTTCCTCGAGGTCCTCGTCGACTCCGGCACCACCGAGGTCGGTCCGGGTGGCCCACAGGCCCCAGGCCAGCGAGACCGCGGGAAGCCCCTGGGTCCTGCGGTGGGCGGCGAGAGCGTCCAGGAAGCGGTTGGCCGCGGCGTAGTTGCCCTGGCCCGCTCCCATGGCCAGGCCGGACACCGAGGAGAACAGGACGAACGCCTTCAGCGGCATGTCCCGCGTGAGTTCGTGCAGATGCCAGGCCGCGTCGACCTTGGGCCGGAACACCCCGGCGAGCTGCTCGGTGGTCAGCGCGTCGATCAGAGCGTTGTCCATTACTCCGGCCGCGTGCACCACCGCGGTCAGCGGCTGGTCCGCCGGGATCGCGGCGAGCAGGCCGGCCACGGCGTCACGGTCGGCCGTGTCACAGGCCGCGACAGTGATCTCGGCGCCCAGTGCGCCGAGTTCGTCGCGCAGGGCGGCGGCACGGGGCGACTCGGCGCCACGGCGGCCGGTGAGCACCAGGTGGCGGACGCCGTGGGCGCTGACCAGGTGCCTGGCGAGCACCGCTCCGAGGCCGCCGAGACCACCGGTGACCAGGACGGTGCCGGTCGGACCCCAGGTCTGCGGGGTGTCTCCCTCGGCCGCGGAGACCCGGGCCAGCCGCGGCACCTTCACCTCGCTGCCGCGTACCGCAGCTTCCGGTTCGCGGAGCGAAGCCACTGCGGGCAGCAGCCGGCGGGCGGTGTCCGAGCCGTCCAGGTCGACCAGGACCAGACGGTCCTGGTGTTCCTGCTGAGCGGACCGGATCAGGCCCCAGACGGGGGCTTGCGAGAGATCGTTCGGTGTTCCCTCGGCGGGTTCGGTCTCGGTGAGTACGCCGCCGTGGGTGACGAGCATGAGCCGCGAGTCGGCGAACCGGGGGTCGGCCAGCCAGTCCTGGACGAGGCCGAGGACTTCGGCCGCCGTCCGGTGGGTGCGCTCGGCCACGTCGTCGCCCTCCGCCGCGCCGGGGCAGCGGTGGAGGACCAGCTCGGGCGCCTTGGTGCCGGCGTCGACGACGGCGCGCAGTGCGGCGAGGTCGGCGTGGACCGGCAGGGCGCCGGGAGCGAGACCGAGGTCGGCGGCGAGACCGAGATCGTCCTCGCCGAGGACCGCCCAGTCGCCGACTGTGGCGTCGGAGTGTGCGCCGACCGGAAGTTGGCTCCAGCCCAGCCGGAACATCGACTCCAGGTGACGGGTTCCGGTGGATGCCGCGGCGGCTGCCGACACCCGGTCGGGCGTGACGGCCCGGACCACCAGGGACTCCACGGTCGCGACGGGCGTGCCGTGCTCGTCGGCGAGCTCCAGCCGCACCGCGTCGGAGCCGACGGACTCGTCGGACCCCGTCCAGTTGATCCGTACGCGGAAGCAGGCGGCGCCGCCCGAGTGCAGGGACACACCGGACCAGGAGAACGGCAGCATGGAGGCACCGACGTCCTGGGGCTTCCGGCCGCCGAGGAAGTCCGTGGCACTGAGCGCCGCGTCCAGCAGCGAGGGGTGCATGCGGTAGCGCGCCGCCTCGTCCCGCGCATAGTCCGGGAGGGCGACCTCCGCGAAGACCTCCTTGTCGCGCTGCCAGACCGCCTTGAGGCCGCGGAACATCGGACCGTAGTGGTAGCCCTGCGCGGTCAGGTAGTCGTAGACGTTGCTGACGTCGACCGGTTCGGCGCCGGCCGGCGGCCAGACCCCGTGGCCGACGTCGAACTCCTCGGGGGTGACCGGCTCACGGTTCTCGACGGCCAGATATCCGGAGACGTGTCGGGTCCACTCCACCTGCGGCGGAGCGTCCTCGACGCGCGAGTAGACGGCCAGCGAGCGGCGGTCCGCATCGTCGGGCGCGCCGACGACCACCTGCACCGCGACCCCGTCGCCGTTCTCCGGCAGCGGCATCAGCGCCTCGATGACGAGTTCCTCGACCAGGTCGCAGCCGACCTCCTCGGCGGCCCGGAGCGCCAGTTCGACGTAGCCGGTGCCGGGCAGCAGCACCGTGCCCAGCACGTCGTGATCGGCGATCCACGGGTGCGTGGTCACCGAGAGCCGGCCGGTGAGGACCACACTGCCGCCCTCGGGCGAGACCACCACGGACGTGAGCAGCGGATGCCCGGCGGCCACCTGACCGAGACCGGCAGCGTCAACGGCGGGCGCCTCGGCGGCGTCCAGCCAGAAGTGCCGCTTCTCGAAGGCGTACGTGGGCAGGTCGACCCGGCGCGCACTACTGGGCGCATAGAACGCGGCCCAGTCCGGTGCGTGGCCGACGGTGTGCAGCCGCGCCAGCGCGGTCACCAGAGCCTCGGGCTCGCTCTGGTTGCGACGCAGGCCGGGCACGAACACCGCGTCGGACGCGGAGTTCTGTGCCATCGCGGTCAGTACGGCGTCGGGACCGACCTCCAGGAACACCGAGACCCCGGCAGCAGACAGCGCACGAACACCGTCCCCGAACCGCACGGCCTCGCGGACGTGACGCACCCAGTACTCGGGAGTGCGCAGATCGTCCGAAGTGGCCAGCTCGCCGGTGACGTTGGAGACGACGGGGATACGGGCTTCGCCGTACTCGACGCTCTCCGCGACCGTCCGGAACTCGGCCAGCATCGGCTCCATCAGCGGCGAGTGGAACGCATGGGAGACCCGCAGACGACTCGTCTTACGACCCAGCTCTTCAAAGCGAGCCACAACCTCCAGGACCTCCTTCTCACCACCGGAGATCACCACCGCGTCCGGACCGTTCACCGCCGCGATACTCACCGCATCCGACGTCAGATACGGAAGAACCTCATCCTCCGACGCCCGGACAGCGACCATCGCGCCACCCTCCGGAAGCGCCTGCATCAGCCGAGCCCGCGCGGCAACCAGCCTCGACGCATCTGCCAGCGAGAGAACTCCCGCTATGTGTGCGGCGGTCAGTTCACCGACGGAGTGACCGGCGACGAAGTCGGGGCGCACACCCCACGACTCCAGCAGACGGAACAACGCCGTCTCGAACGCGAACAACGCCGGCTGAGTGAACTCCGTCCGCTCCAGAACACCCGCGTCCTCACCCCACACCACATCCCGCAACGACCCCGACAGATGGCCGTCCAACTCCGCGACCACCGCATCAAACGCCTCAACGAACACCGGGAACGCGCCGTACAGGTCACGGCCCATCCCCACCCGCTGCGCACCCTGACCCGTGAACAAGAGAGCCAATGCGCCGACCGACCGCGAAAGGCCCTGCACAAGAGCAGAGTTCTCGCGTCCCTCCTTCAACGCGACCAGACCGGCGAGCAGTTGCTCCGTGTCCCCCGCCAGCACCACCGCGCGGTGTTCCAGGACCGCACGTGAGGTCGCCAGGGAGAACCCGAGGTCGTGCAGGTCGAGTTCGGGGTGGTCGGACAGGTGGGTGTGGAGCTGCTCCGCCTGGGCGGCCAGCGACGTGGCGCTGGCCGCGGACAGGGCGAGCGGTACGGGTACGGCGTCCGGGACCGGATCCGCGAGGCGCTTCCGGGCCTGCGGGGCCGAGGGCTCCGCAGCCTGCTCCAGGATGATGTGGGCGTTGGTACCGCTGAGCCCGAAGGACGAGACAGCTGCCCTGCGGGGGCGGCCGGTCTCCGGCCAGTCACGGGCCTCGGTCAGCAGTTCCACGGCGCCCTCCGACCAGTCCACCTGGTCCGAGGGACGGTCCACGTGCAAAGTCGCGGGCATCTGGCCGTGGCGCAGTGCCATCACGGCCTTGATGATGCCGCTGACGCCGGCCGCGGCCTGGGCATGGCCGATGTTGGACTTGATGGAGCCCAGCCACAGCGGCTGCCCTTCCGGGCGCTCCTGGCCGTAGGTGGCCAGCAGGGCCTGGGCCTCGATCGGGTCGCCGAGACGAGTCCCGGTGCCGTGGCCTTCGACCATGTCGACGTCGGTCGTGGTGAGTCCGGCGGATGCCAGGGCCTGCTGGATGACGCGCTGCTGCGAGGGGCCGTTGGGGGCCGTGAGCCCGTTGCTCGCACCGTCCTGGTTGACGGCCGAGCCGCGTACCACTGCCAGCACCGGGTGCCCGTTGCGCCGGGCGTCCGACAGCCGCTCCACCAGGAGCAGGCCGAGTCCTTCGGACCAGCCGGTGCCGTCCGCGCCTGCGGAGAAGGACTTGCAGCGGCCGTCGGCCGCCAGGCCCCGCTGCTGGCTGAAGTCGACGAAGATGTCCGGGTTGGGCATCACGGTCACACCGCCTGCCAGTGCCATGTCGCAGTCACCGGAGCGCAGGGCCTGGATCGCCGAGTGCAGGGCGACGAGGGACGACGAGCAGGCGGTGTCGACCGTCACCGCCGGGCCTTCCAGGCCCAGGGCGTAGGAGACGCGCCCGGAGGCGATGGATCCGGCACTGCCGTTGCCCAGGTAGGGCGTCAGCTCGTCGGACACGGCGCCGGCCCGGGAGCCGTAGTCGTGGTACATGATGCCGACGTAGACGCCGGTGCGGGAGCCGCGCAGCGAGTCCGGAGCGATCCCGGCGCGCTCGATGGCCTCCCAGGCCCCCTGGAGCAGCACCCGCTGCTGGGGGTCCATGGCCAGGGCCTCGCGCGGCATGATGTCGAAGAACTCGGGGTCGAAGTCGGCGGCGTCGTGCAGGAATCCGCCGTCACGGGCGTAGGTCTTGCCGGGAGTGCCGGGCTCGGGGTCGTAGAGGGCGTCGGCGTCCCAGCCACGGTCGGCGGGGAATCCGGTGATGGCCGAGCGGCCCTCGGAGACCAGCTGCCACAGGTCCTCGGCGCTTCTGACGTCGCCGGGGAAGCGGCAGCTGATGCTGACGATGGCGATCGGGTCGTCGGCGGCAGCGGGCACGGCGGCCCGCACGGCGGGTGCCGCGGGGGCGGAGACGCCGTCCAGCCGCGCTCCGATGAAGTCGGCGACCGCGCGGGAGTTGGGGTGGTCGAAGACGAGGGTGGCCGGCAGCCGTACACCGGTGGCACCGGTGAGGGCGTTACGGAACTCCACCGCCGCGAGCGAGTCGAAGCCCATGTCCTTGAACGCCCGGTCCGGGCTGACGCCGTCGGCACCGCTGTGGCCGAGCACGGTGGCGGCTTCGGCCCTGACCAGTTCGAGCAGGGCCCGGGAGCGTTCCGCCGCGGTGCCGACGAGGAGTCCGCCGAGCCGGGCATCTGCCCCGGCGGCGCCGGTGGCAGCGGCGCGGCGGGGGGTGCGGCCGGGGCGGTGCGCCAGGTCCCGCAGGAGGGCGGGAAGTTCGCCGGAGCGGGCCGAGAGCGCGGCGGCGTCCACGGGCAGCGGGACGAGGGCGGGCAGTCCGGTGCCGAGCGCGGCGGAGAAGAGGGCGAGCCCCTCCTCGACGGCGAAGGCAGGGGTGCCGAGCCGGTTCATCCGGTCGAGGTCGGCCTCGGAGAGGGAGCCGCCGAGGCCGGTGTCCACGGCCCACATGCCGAACGCCAGGGAGGTGGCGGGCAGCCCCGCGGCCCTCCGGTGGACGGCGAGGGCGTCCAGGAACACGTTGGCCGCCGCGTAGTTGCCCTGCCCTGCGGCGAGGACCAGGCCGCCCGCGGAGGAGAACAGCACGAACTGCTTCAGCGGGAGGTCCTGGGTCAGCTCGTGCAGATGCCAGGCGCCGTCGGCCTTCGGCCGCAGCACGGCGTCCAGTCGCTCGGCCGTGAGGGTGCCGGTGAGTCCGTTGTCGGCGACCGCCGCCGCGTGCACCACACCGGTGAGGGGGTGGTCTGCGTCGATACCCGCGAGCAGCGCGGCCAGTGCGTCCCTGTCCCCGGTGTCGCACGCGGCGACCGTGACGACAGCACCCGACTCCTCCAGCTCGGCGGCCAGCTCGACCGCACCCGGAGCATCAGACCCACGACGGCTCGTCAGCACCAGACTGCGCACACCGTGCTCAGCCACCAGATGACGCGCCACCAGCGCACCGAGACCACCCGTACCACCCGTCACCAGCACCGTACCCGCACCGAAAGCACCAACTTCAGCACCCTCGGCGGAACCCTCGGCGCCATCGGCCACCGACGCGGCCTGCGCGACCGAGACCAGGCGAGGCACCGTGGCGGAACCGTCGCGCAGTGCCAGCTCGGGTTCGCCGGTGGCGAGCGCTGCGGGCAGCGCGGCGGCCGAGGCATCGGCGGCGTCCCAGTCGAGCAGGACGAACCGGCCGGGGTTCTCCGCCTCGGCGGCCCGCACCAGACCCCACAGCGGGGCCTGGGTCAGTGAGGCCGCGGCCTGGGCGTCGGCTGCCGCGCCGGGCGGCGCGGTGGCCGCACCACGGGTGACCACGACCAGCCGGGACAGGGCGAAGCGCTCGTCCGCGAGCCATTGCTGGACGGTGGTGAGCAGCCAGTGGGCCGTGGAGCGGACCGCGTCCGGCAGCGCGTGGTCGCCGGTGAGGTCGGGCACGGGGCAGAGCACGTGTTCCGGTGCCGGGGTGCCGCCGTCCAGAGCGGCCTTAAGCGCCGCCAGGTCCGCGTACTCGGTGACCGTTCCGGCCGCGAGCGGAGTGGCACCCAGAGATGCCGGCACAGGTGCCACGGTCGGCCCGCTCAGAGGCAGGGCGAGAGGCAGTGGCTTCCAGTCGATCCGACGGAGCGCGTCGGACCGGCCACCGGAGCCGTCCAGCTGGGCGGCGGAGACCGGCAGCGACACGAGCGACTCGACGGTCGCCACAGGCCGTCCGGAGGCGTCGGCCACCCGGAGCGCGGAGAGCTCGTCGCCGCGCAGCCGGCGCAGATGGACGCGCAGTTCGGTGGCGCCGGAAGCGTGGAGAGTGACGCCGTTCCAGGAGAACGGCAGCAGGGTGGCACCGTCCGCGGCGCCCTGCTCGTCCAGCAGGTCGGCGTGCATCGCGGCGTCCAGCAGCGCGGGGTGCAGGCCGAAGCGCCCGGCTTCGGTCCCCGCGTCCTCCGGCAGTGCGACCTCGGCGTAGACGTCCTCACCGTTGCGCCAGGCGGCCTTCAGCCCCTGGAAGACCGGACCGTAGCCGTAACCGCGTCCGACGAGGCGCTCGTAGGCGCCCTCCACGGGGATCGGCTCGGCGCCGGGCGGCGGCCACTGCACCAGATCGAAGTCCGGCACGGCCGGCGCGGCAGTGAGCACACCGGTGGCGTGCAACGTCCACGCGTGGGGCGCCGCCCCCTCCGGTCGGGAGTGGACGGTGACGGTACGGGCGCCCGCGAGGTCGTCCGTGTCCGCGCCGGCGGCACTGCCTGTCGCGCCGACAGTGACGCGCAGGTCCGTGGCGCCTCGGCGCGGAATGATCAGCGGTGCCTGGAGGGTGAGCTCGTCGACTCGGCCGTAGCCGAGCTCGTCACCGGCGCGTACGGCCAGTTCGACGAAGCCCGTGCCGGGCAGCAGGAGGCTTCCGAGCACCTCGTGATCGGCCAGCCAGGGATGCGTACCGGCGGCGAGCCGGCCGGTGAGAATCACACCGTCGGAGTCCGGCACGACCACCGCGGCACTGAGCAGCGGGTGGTTCACCGGCTCCAGCCCGGCGCCCCCGACGCCCGCCGCCGCCGTGCTGACGGTGGCATTCAGCCAGTAGCGCTTGCGCTGGAAGGCGTACGTGGGAAGGTCGACGACCCCTGAAGCCGGGCCGTATGCGGCGAACAGGGCGTCCCAGTCGAGCCGGGCGCCGTGGGCGGTGGCGCGGCCGAGACCGAGCAACAGCTCACGCGCTTCCGAGCGTTCACGACGCATGAGCGCGGTGAAGACCGGGGCATCGCCGGCTTCACTCTCGTCCGCGAGGGCGTTCTGTGCCATCGCGGTCAGGACGGCGTCGGGACCGACCTCCAGGAACACCGAGACCCCAGCAGCCGACAGCGCACGAACGCCATCGCCGAAGCGGACGGCCTCGCGGACGTGACGCACCCAGTACTCGGCAGTGCGCAGATCCTCCGGAGTCGCGAGCTCGCCGGTGACGTTGGAGACGACGGGGATACGGGCTTCGCCGTACTCGACGCTCTCCGCGACCGTCCGGAACTCCTTCAGCATCGGCTCCATCAGCGGCGAGTGGAACGCGTGCGAGACCCGCAGTCGGCTCGTCTTACGGCCCAGCTCTTCAAAGCGAGCCGCAACCTCCAGGACCTCCTTCTCGGCTCCGGAGATCACCACCGCGTCCGGACCGTTCACCGCCGCGATACTCACCGCATCCGACGTCAGATACGGAAGGACTTCATCCTCCGACGCCCGGACGGCGACCATCGCGCCACCCTCCGGAAGCGCCTGCATCAGCCGAGCCCGCGCCGCAACCAACCGCGACGCATCAGCCAGCGACAGGACACCCGCCACGTGCGCGGCAGTCAGCTCACCCACCGAGTGCCCGGCGACGAAGTCGGGACGCACACCCCACGACTCCAGCAGACGGAACAGGGCGGTCTCGAAGGCGAACAACGCCGGCTGAGTGAACTCCGTCCGCTCCAGAACACCCGCGTCCTCACCCCACACCACATCCCGCAACGACCCCGACAAGTGGCCGTCAAGCTCCGCGACCACCGCGTCGAACGCCTGCGCAAACACCGGGAAGGAATCGTGGAGTTCACGGCCCATCCCGACCCGCTGCGCACCCTGACCCGTAAACAGGAAGGCGGACTTGCCCGTGCGCACAGCACCCACGGCAACGCCGCTCGTGCCACCCGCCGCAAGCACCCGCAGCCCCTCGGCCAGCTCGTCCTTGGTGCCGCCGACGACCACCGCTCGGTGGTCCAGGGCAGCGCGGCCGATCGCGAGGGTGCGGCCGGCGGTGGCGAGTTCATCGTCCCGCAGCGCGTCCAGGTGTCGCAGCAGGCGTTCCGCCTGGGCGCTCAGCGCCTGCGGGGACGTGCCGGAGAGGGTCCAGGGCAGGACCGACGGAGCGGAGACCGTCGTCGCGGCGGTGGCCGGTGCGGCGCTGAGCGGCGCTTGTTCGACGATCACGTGGGCATTGGTGCCGCTGATGCCGAAGGAGGAGACAGCGGCCCGTCGGAGACGGCCTGTCGCCGGCCAGTCGCGCGACTCGGTCAGGAGCTCCACAGCGCCTTCCGACCAGTCCACCTCGTCGGAGGGACGGTCGACGTGCAGGGTCTTGGGCAGCTGGCCGTGGCGCATGGCCATGACCATCTTGATGATTCCGGCGACGCCCGCGGCGGCCTGGGTGTGGCCCACGTTGGACTTGACGGAGCCCAGCCACAGCGGTTCGGCGTCGTCCGGGCGCTCCTGCCCGTAGACGGCCAGGAGCGACTGGGCCTCGATCGGGTCGCCGAGCGTGGTGCCGGTTCCGTGGCCGTCCACCGCGTCGATCTCGGCCGGGGTGAGCCGGGCGTCGTGCAGGGCCCGCTGGATGACGCGTTGCTGCGAGGGGCCGTTGGGGGCCGTGAGTCCGTTGCTCGCACCGTCCTGGTTGACGGCCGAGCCGCGTACGACCGCGAGCACCGGGTGCCCGTTGCGCCGGGCGTCGGACAGCCGCTCCAGGAGCAGGAGGCCCGCGCCTTCGCCCCAGCCGGTGCCGTCAGCCGCGGCGGAGAAGGACTTGCAGCGGCCGTCGGATGCCAGCCCGCGCTGCCGGTTCATATCGATGAAGGTGTCAGGGGTCGACATCACGGTGACGCCGCCGGCCAGTGCGAGGGAGCATTCGCCGCGGCGCAGCCCCTGGAGGGCCCAGTGCAGGGCGACGAGGGAGGAGGAGCAGGCGGTGTCCACGGTGACGGCCGGGCCTTCGAGGCCCAGGGCGTAGGCGACGCGGCCGGACACGACACTCGCGAGGCCGCCGTTGCCGAGGTATCCGGCGACGTCCTCGGGAACGTCGGTGAGGCGTGTGCTCCAGTCGTGGTACATCACGCCGGCGAAGACGCCGGTGTCCGAGCCCCGCTTGCTGTGCGGATCGATGCCTGCGCGTTCGAACGCCTCCCAGGCCGTCTCCAGCAGCAGTCGCTGCTGGGGGTCCATGGCCTGGGCCTCGCGCGGGCTGATGCCGAAGAACTCGGGGTCGAAGTCCGCGGCGTCGTAGAGGAATCCGCCCTCGCGGGTGGAGGACTTGCCGGACGTGCCGGGCTCGGGGTCGTACAGACCGTCGGTGTCCCAGCCACGGTCGGCGGGGAAGAAGGAGACGCCGTCGCGGCCCTCGGAGACGAGGTTCCAGAGCTCTTCCGGAGAGGTGACTCCTCCGGGGAAGCGGCAGGCCATGCTGACGATGGCGATGGGCTCGTCGGCGGGGGTGCGGGGCGCGACCGGGGCCTTGGGGGCGGCGGTTTCGACGGCGAGCAGCTTGCTGCCGATGTGTTCGGCGAGACCGCGCGGTGTGGGGTAGTCGAAGATCAGGGTGGCCGGCAGGCGCAGGCCCGTGGCGGAGTTGAGGCGGTTACGGAGTTCGACGGCGCCGAGGGAGTCGAAGCCGATGTCGCTGAACGCGCGCTGCGGGCTGATCGCGTCGGCGTCGCTGTGGCGGAGTACGCCTGCGACGTGGGTGCGGACGAGGCCGAGGACGGCGTCGGCGCGGTCGGGGGCGGGAAGCGTCGCCAGGTGCTGGGCGAGGGTCTGCTCGACCGGGACGGCGCCGGGCCCGCTGTCGGCCGAGGTGCGGCGGGCGGGGGTACGGACCAGGCCGCGGAGTACGGCGGGGAGGGACTCTCCCCGGCGCTGGAGCGCCCGCGTGTCGATGCGTACGGGCACGACGGAAACGGCGGTCTCGTCGCTCACCGCGGTGTCGAGCAGCGCGAGGTTCTCCTCCGCGCTCAGGGGGGTGAGGCCGAGGTCGGCGATGCGCTGCACGGAGGCGTGGTCGAGGCCCGCGCCCATGCCGTGGTCTCCGGTCCACAGGCCCCAGTTGAGTGCGGTGGCGGGCAGTCCGGCGGCCCGGCGGTGGGCGGCCAGGGCGTCCAGGAACACGTTGGCCGCCGCGTAGTTGCCCTGTCCTGCGGCGTCGAGGAACGCGGCGGTCGAGGAGAACAGCACGAACTGCTGGAGCGGCAGGTCCCGGGTCAGCTCGTGGAGGTACCAGGCGCCGTCGGCCTTCGGCCGCAGCACGGCGTCGATGCGTTCGGGGGTGAGGGACTCGGTGAGACCGTCGTCGAGGACCGCGGCGAGGTGGACGACACCCGTGAGGGGGTGGTCTGCGTCGACGCCGGCGAGCAGCCCGGCCAGTGCGTCCCTGTCCCCGGTGTCGCACGCGGCGACCGTGACGACAGCACCCGACTCCTCCAGCTCGGCGGCCAGCTCGACCGCACCCGGAGCATCAGACCCACGACGGCTCGTCAGCACCAGACTGCGCACACCGTGCTCAGCCACCAGATGACGCGCCACCAGCGCGCCCAGACCACCCGTACCACCCGTCACCAGCACCGTACCCGCACCGAAAGCACCGGCCTCAGCACGCTCGGCGGAACCTTCGGCGCCATCGGCCGCCGACGCGACCTGAGCGGCCTGCGCGACCGAGACCAGGCGCGGTGTGAGCAGGCGACCCGCGCGCACCGCGAGCTCGGGTTCGCCGGTGGCGAGCGCCGCAGGCAGCGCGGCGGCCGAGGCATCGGCGGCGTCCCAGTCGAGCAGGACGAACCGGCCGGGGTTCTCCGCCTCGGCGGCCCGCACCAGACCCCACAGGGGTGCGGTGTCGAGGGCGGGCGGGGTGTCGTCGTCCGTGGCTGCGACGGCGCCCTGGGTGAGCAGCACGAGCCGCGAGCCGGCGAACCGCTCGTCGGTGAGGAAGTTCTTGACGGTGTCGAGGAGCTGGGCGAGGGCCGTACGGCCGGTCGCCAGCGGGTCCGTGTCGGTGGCCGTGGCCTCCGTGCGGTGGGTGACCAGGACGACGTCGGGGACGGTCCCGCCGCCGTCGGCCGCCGCGCCGAGCTCGGCGAGTGCGGGGTGGACGGGAACGCCGAGGGTGTCGGCCAGCCGCAGCGGGTCCGCCCCGGCGATCGCCCAGTTCTGTACGTCGGCGGGTGAACCGGCGGCCGTCTCCACCCAGTTGATGCGCTTGAGGCTGTCGGTGCGTGCTGCGGCGGCGAGTTGCGCGGTGTCGACCGCACGTACCAGATAGCCGTCGACGACGGCCACGGGTGCACCCGTGGTGTCGGCCAGATGCAGCAGGACGGAGTCGGTGCCGGTGGCGGCGATCCGGACCCGGACGGCGGACGCACCGGTGGCGTAGAGCGTCACGCCGTGCCAGGCGAAGGGCAGACGGGTGATGTCGTCCGCGGTTCCGTCGTCGGTGAAGTCGGTGGCGTGCAGGGCCGCGTCGAGCAGCGCGGGGTGGAGCGCGAACGCGCCGGCGTCGCCGTGGACGCCCTCGGGGAGGGCGACCTCGGCGTAGACCTCGCCGTTGCGCCGCCAGGCCGCGCGGAGTCCCTGGAAGGTCGGGCCGTAACCGTAGCCCTTCGTGGCCATGTCCTCGTAGAGACCCGTGATGTCGACGGGCTCTGCGCCGTTCGGGGGCCACTCCGCGAGACCGAAGCCGGCGCGGTCGGCGGCGGGGGCACCGAGGGGGGCGAGCAGTCCGTCGGCGTGCTGGGACCACGGCTCGTCGTCGGTGGCGTCCTCGGGCCGCGAGAAGAACGTGATGGCGCGGCGTCCGCTGCCGTCGGGGGCGGCGACCTGGATCTGCAGAGCGATGCCGGTGCCGTCCGCGGGGACGGTGAGCGGGGCCGCGAGGGTCAGTTCCTCGATGGCGTCGCAGCCGACCTGGTCACCGGCGCGGACGGCCAGTTCCACGAAGGCCGTGCCGGGCAGCAGGACGGTGCCCGCGATGGCGTGGTCGGCGAGCCAGGGGTGGGAGCGCAGCGAGACGCGGCCGGTGAGGATGATGCCGTCCTCGCCCGCGCGGCTGATGACGGCGCCGAGCAGGGGGTGGCGGGCGGCGACCTGGCCGAGACCCGTGGGGTCGCCGGAGTCGGTGATGCCGCGGGTGAGCCAGTAGCGGCGGCGCTGGAAGGCGTACGTGGGCAGCTCGACGCGGGGTGCGCCGTCCGGCGCGCAGGCGGCGCCCCATTCCACGTCGAAGCCGCGGACGTGGACGGCGCCGAGGGCGGTCAGCAGTTCCCGCTGCTCGTCGTGGCCGCGGCGCAGCAGGCAGTGGAAGGCGGGCGCGTCGTCGGAGGACGTGGTGTCACCGGCGTCGGTCAGTGCTTCCTGCGCCATGGCGGTGAGTACGGCGTCGGGGCCCAGCTCCAGGAAGGTGGTGACTCCGGCGGCGGCGAGGGTGTCGATCCCGTCGGCGAAGCGGACGGCCCGGCGGACGTGGCCCACCCAGTACTCGGGGTCGCAGAGTTCGGCACTGGTGGCGATCTCGCCCGTGACGTTGGAGACGATCGGTACCAGGGGTGCCCGGTACTCCAGCAGTCGGGCGATCCCCCGGAACTCCTCCAGCATCGGCTCCATGAGGGGCGAGTGGAAGGCGTGGGAGACGCGCAGCCGCTTGGTCTTGGCGCCGCCTGCAGCGAGGCGTTCGGCCAGGGCGAGGGTGGCCTGCTCGGCGCCGGAGACGACGACGGAGTTCGGGCCGTTGACGGCGGCGAGGGAGACCGTGCCGTCGCCGTCCGCGAGGGCTGCGACGACCTCCGCCTCGGTGGCCTGGACCGCGACCATGGCACCGCCCGCGGGCAGTTCCTGCATCAGGCGTGCGCGCGCGGCGACCAGGGTCGCGGCGTCCTCCAGGGAGAGCACTCCGGCGGCGTGCGCGGCGGACAGCTCGCCCAGGGAGTGCCCGGCGAGGTAGTCGGGCCGCAGGCCCCAGGACTCCAGCAGCCGGAACAGTGCGGTCTCCAGCGCGAAGAGACCGGTCTGGGCGTACTGGGTCTGGTTCAGCAGTGCGGCGTCCTCGGTGCCCTCGTCGGCGAAGAGGACGTCCCAGAGGGAGTGCTCCAGCTGGACGTTGAGATGGCCGATGGCCTCGTCGAGGGCTTCCGCGAACACCGTGTACCGCTCGTACAGTTCACGCCCCATGGCGGCGCGCTGGCTGCCCTGGCCGGTGAAGAGGAACGCGAGCCGGCCGGTGGCGGGTTCGCCGCGCACCACGTCGGGGTGGGCGGTGTCCTCGGCGAGGGCGCGCAGCGCGCTGTCGAGCCCGGTGTGGTCGGTGACGGTGACGACGGCCCGGAGGCTGAGCGCGGCGCGGGTGGTCGCGAGGGAGTGGCCGAGGTGCGGCAGCGGAGTGCCGGGGTGTGCGTCGAGGTGGGAGCGGAGCAGGTCGGCCTGGGCGCGCAGCGCGGGCTCGCTGTGGGCGGAGAGGGACAGCGGCAGGAGCCCGGCGACGGTCTCCGCCGCGTCGATGTCGAGGGCGTCGATGTCGAGGGCGTCGTCGCGGGTGCTGCCGGTGTCGGTGCCGGGGGCTTCCACGGAGCCGGACGCGAGAGCCGCAGCGGCCTTCTCGTCCGTGGGTTCCTCAAGGATGACGTGGGCGTTGGTGCCGCTGATACCGAATGCGGAGACACCGGCGCGGCGGGGGCGGTCGCCGGTGCGCCACTCCACCGGTTCGGTGAGCAGCCGGACGTCGCCGGCCTCCCAGCGGATGTGCGGGGACGGCTCGTCGACGTGGAGCGTCTTGGGAAGCACCCCGTGCTGCATGGCGAGGATCATCTTGATGATGCTCGCCACGCCGCCCGCGGCCTGGGTGTGGCCGAGGTTGGACTTGACCGAGCCCAGCCACAGCGGGCTGCCCTCCGGGCGCCCCTGTCCGTACGTGGCGATGATCGCCTGGGCCTCGATCGGGTCGCCGAGCGTGGTGCCGGTGCCGTGCGCGTCGACGGCGTCGACGTCGGCGGCGGTCAGTCCGGCGGTGGCCAGGGCGTCGCGGATCAGCCGCTGCTGCGACAGGCCGTTCGGCGCGGTGAGGCCGTTGCTGGCGCCGTCCTGGTTGACCGCGGTAGCGCGGACGACGGCGAGCACCTGGTGGCCGTGGCGGCGGGCGTCGGAGAGCCGCTCGACGGCCAGCAGGCCGATGCCTTCGGAGAAGCCGGTGCCGTCGGCGGCGGAGGCGAACGCCTTGACGCGCCCGTCGGGGGCCAGGCCGCGCTGGCGACTGAACGCGGTGAACATGCCGGGGCTGCCCATCACGGTGACGCCGCCGACGATGGCGAGGGAGCACTCGTCGCGGCGCAGCGCCTGCGCGGCGAGGTGCAGGGAGACGATGGAGCCGGAGCAGGCGGTGTCGATGGTGATCGCCGGGCCTTCGAAACCGAAGGTGTAGGCGACGCGCCCGGACGCCAGGCTCGGGGCGTTTCCGGTCATCAGATAGCCGTCGAGACCGTCCGGGGCCTCGTGCACGCGGACACCGTACTCGTGGACCTCGGCTCCGACGAAGACGCCGGTGCGCGTACCGCGCAGGCGGTGCGGGTCGATGCCGGAGCGCTCCAGCACCTCCCAGGTGGTCTCCATCATCAGCCGCTGCTGCGGGTCCATGGCCAGGGCCTCGCGGGGGCTGATCCCGAAGAAGTCCGCGTCGAAGTCGGTGGCGTCGGCGAGGAAGCCGCCGTGCTTGACGTAGCTCTTGCCCTGCGCCTGCGGGTCCGGGTCGTACATGCCGTCGACGTCCCAGCCGCGGTTGCGGGGGAACTCACCGAGTACCTCTCCGCCCTCCTGGAGCAGCTGCCACAGCAGTTCGGGGCTGGTGACCCCGCCGGGGAATCGGCAGGCGACTCCGATGACGACGATGGGGTCGTCGTCGTCCACGGGTCCGGCGGCCGGGCGGTCGACGACCGCGGCGGTGGCGGGCAGTCCGAGTGCCTCGGTGCGCAGGTGTTCGGCGAGGAGCGCGGGCGTGGGGTGGTCGAAGCCGACCGTGGGCGGCAGCGCCAGTCCCGTCGCGGTGTTGACCCCGGTGTGGAGCGCGACCAGACCGAGGGAGTCCAGGCCCTGTTCGCGGAAGGGGCGGCGCGCGTCGACAGCCACCCGCTTCTCGTCCGGGCGCAGGCGCCGGAGCACCGCCACGGCCTCGCGGCAGATCAGGTCGGTCAGCTGCCGCGTCTGCTCGGCGACCGGAAGCGCCTCGAGCCGGCGGACCAGTTCGGAATGGTCACCCGCTTCGGCGTGCGACGTATTCGCCTTGTCGGCAGAAGAGGAAAGGGAACCGGGCTCGGTCATCAGCGCACTCCACGGTCATCACTGGTTCGCGCGCGGTTGACGGCGCGCGAATATGCCTACACCCGGCCTTGTTACGGTGTGCCGGCCATTACGGAAATCGTGTCTTCGGATTCGTTCGTCGTTATTGCTGGTGCTAAAGCTGTTGTTAAAGCTGGCGCTATGGCTGTTGCTATCGCTGCCATGAGCGACGGTCCGGTCCGGATATTCCGACCGGATATCGCCAACGTAGGGGGGCGGGGTTCCGGCTGACACCCCTAGTGACCCCGGTTGCCGGTGGTGGCGCCCGGTAATGGGCCTCTTCCGGCGGGGCAGGCCATTGCCCGGCGCGACGGTGCCCCGCGGATATCGCGGCCGTCGTCGCGCACACGGCCGCAATTCCCGTCGCGGAGTCCCGCCGGGCGCTCAGCCTGCCGCCCCTTCCGGAACCGTCAGTTGCCGTCGAGCAGAACCGGCGGAAGCCGAGCTTCGTCGAAGGTGCTGCGTACGTAGGAGAGGTCGCCGAGAAGACCCGGCGCGGTGACGCGCCCCGCACGCAGGCCGGTCACCAGATGTCCCAGCGGCAGGGACCCGATGTCCGCCCAGCGCAGCCGGCCCTCGCTGTCCAGGTAGCTGCGCGTGCGACCGCAGTTGTCGGGGTGCACGCAGTAGGGGATGTCGAGGTAGCCGTGCTGGAAGGCGCGCATCAGGGCGGTGCCGATGTCGGTATGGAGGGACAGCACCGCTTCCACCAGGGCCCGGGCCTCCTGGTACGTCTGGGAGTCCGTCTCCACCGGAGAGCCGGCGATCGCTGCGGGCCTGGGGGTGCGTTCGGCCACGGCCGCGGCGTACTCCAGCGCCTGGACGTTCTCGACGATCGTGGGGATGCGCCGGGCTTCCGCGACGGTCTTCACGATGAGGCGTTCGCAGCCCGTGGTGACGGCGAGTTCGGCGGCCTGGCCGAGCAGCCGCAGCGCGCCGTTGTCGGTCTGCGGGTAGACCCCCATGTACGCGTACACGACCACGTGCCAGTCGTCGGTGCGCAGATGTTCCCGGCACAGGCGGCGCAGGGCGGCGACCGCTTCCTGGTCCTGGCCGAGATGGGTCTGCTGGGCATAGCTGAGGGAGACGCTGCGCACCCCGTGCTGGACGAAGAACATCGCCTCCAGGAGGCTGATGGCGACCAGCTGGCTGGGTGGGCAGAGCTGACCCAGCATGCATCCGCCGAAGGTCTCGATGTGCGGTTCGGCACCGCTGCCGCTGAGTTCGGCGAACAGTTCGCTGCACACGGTCCATTCCCGGACCGCCTCGGCGAGCGGGGTGCGCCCGTAGGGAAGGCAGTAGGAGACGGGTCCGCCCTCGGTGGCGGTCAGGCCGAGGGCGGCGATGGCGGCGAAGATGTCCCGGGGGACGGCGGAGCCGTGCCGTACCTGTACGGGGAAGTCGGGGCCGCGGATGCCGTCCAGGACCCGTTCGGTCGTCTCGGCCGGGTGGCTGACCACCGGGTAGCCGTTGAGGTCGAAGCCGGCGCGCAGCGCCTCCTCGACGGCCTGCAGATGACCGACGCGGGTGTGGCTGTCCAGGGTGATGGTGCCCACGGTGTGGGCGTCGGCTCGGCGGGTGGCGAGCAGCCCGGCCCGCATGCGGGCCGGGTCGCCGAACCCCATGCGGGGCTGCACCACGAGCCGGCCGCGCGCCCCGTGCGCCCGCACGAAGGCGCCGAAGTCGGCGGACTGCTGCCCGGGCTCCGTCGTCGGCACGGGACGGGAGTGCGTCGGCCGCCGGGCTGGCTTCACGCGGTGATCCGGGGCCCGGGCAAGGCCCGGTTCCCGGCGGTCCGGGCGGAACTCTCCAGGACCTCGATGAAGGAGCGGAAGGCGATCACCGGGTCGGCGTCGTCGGGGAACACGGCGTCGAAACCGGCCTCGGTGAGCTGCTCGGAGAGCGCGTCGGCCTCGTCGGTGATGCCGAGCTTGCCGCCGATCACGGCCGGGGTCGCGGCGAGTTCGGGCTGCTCGCGCAGCCGGCGGATCATCCGCATCCCCTCCTGATGGCCGTGGCCGTTGACCGAGCTGACGACCAGCAGGTCGGGGGCGGTCTCCAGGCATTCCCGCACCAACAGGTCGTCGGGTACGCACGGGCCCAGGTTGATCACCCGGTAGCCGAGCTCCTCGATGAGCAGCTGGAGGTAGACCAGGTTCCAGGTGTGGGAGTCGGAGGCGACCGTGGTGACCACGACGGTGCCCTTGCTGCCCTGCGCGGGCAGCGTGCGTTCGGCGGGGGCCACCGCCGCCCCGTCAGACATCCGTCGGCTCCTCTTCGCGGCTGCGGCGGACATGCTCGATGCGCGAGACGGAGACCACCCCGTCCCGGTCGAGCACGACTTCGGTGGGCGCCGGGCGTCCCAGGAACATCAGCAGGCTGGCGGTCGGCCCGTAGGCGCCCGCGTTGGGCACGGTGACGATGTCGCCCTCGGTGAGCAGCGGCACCTCGACCTGCCGGCCGAGAAGGTCGCCGGGGGTGCACAACGGTCCTGCCAGGGTGGCGCGTTCGGTTTCGGCGCCGACGGCGACCTGGACCGTGACCGGCAGGAGCCGGCCGAGTCCCGACATCCCGCCGAAGCTGTTGATCCCGGTGTCCAGGATGACGAACTTCTGACCGCGGCTGACCTTCACGTTGCTGACGCCCGCGACCAGCGTGCCGCTGTCGCCGACCAGGTAACGGCCGGACTCGACGGCGACCTTGGGACTGTCCTCGCGCCAGGCGGGGAACGCCTCGTCCAGGGCCTCGGCGAGACCGGCGGCCAGGCCCGGGTAGCGGGCGCGCTCACCGGCCGTGGCGTACGGCACGGAGAATCCGCCGCCGATGTCCAGCAGCCGCAGGGGGACGCCGAGTTCCTCCTGGATGCGGGCCGCGGCGGTGATGGTGTGCCGGAACTCTCCGAGCAGCGCCTCCTCGTCGGCCGCGTTGCTCTGGGAGAACAGGTGCAGGCCGACGATGTCGGTTCCCGGCACGTCCCGCAGCTGCTCCGCCAGTTCCGGGACGGTCTCGCTGTCGATGCCGAACTGGGTGGGCTTGCCGGTCATCCGGATGCCCGTGCCGGCCGACCCGGTGGCGCTGTTGATACGCAGCAGGCAGTCGGCGGTCACACCGAGTTCGCAGGCCGCCGCGCCGATGTGCCGCAGGTCGCCCAGCGACTCGGCGGAGAACAGGCGTACGCCGCTCTCCAGGGCCGTGCGCAGTTCCTCGTAGGTCTTGCCGGGCCCGGTGTAGAGGACGTCTCTACCCGCGTAGCCCGCTTCCAGAGCTGCGGCGAGTTCGCCGGTGGAGCTGATCTCGGCGCGGCAGGAGGGGCCGTCGCCCTCGCGCAGGGTGCGTACGAGATCGACGTGCGGGTTGGCCTTGAAGGCGTAGTAGACCTCGAAGCCCTCAGGCAGTGACTGGAAGAGATCGTGGCGGGCGGCCCGTACCTTCTCCAGGTCGTAGATGTACAGGGGGGTGCCGTAGCGTTTGGCCAGATCCTCCGGATCCGGACCGGTGGGGGCGTTCACTTGTCTCTCCCGTCGAGCAGCCGGGCCAGTTCCTGTCGGGCGTTCTTGCCGTGCTGGGTCAGCGGGAACTCGGCCAGCGCACGGCAGATCGCCGGTACCTTGGCCGGCTCCAGACGGACCGCGAGTTCCTTGATGACGACCCTGGGGTCGAGTTCGGTCTCCACGAAGAGCGCGAGATCGTGCCGGTCGCCGGGCGGGACCGCCGCGGCGGCCCGGACACCGGGGATGTCCATGGCGGCGGCTTCGATCTCCAGCGTGCTCATGCGGAAGCCCTTGCGCTTGAACATGTCGTCGCGCCGGCCGCGGAAGTAGAGGTAGCCGTCGGCGTCGAGGCTGCCGTAGTCGCCGGTGTGCAGCCGCAGCTGCCCGGACTCCGCGTCGCGACGGAAGGTCCGTGCGCTCAGCTCGGGGGCGCCCCAGTAGCCGGGCATCACATGACCGCCCTCGGCCACGATCTCGCCGGTCTCGCCGACCGGCACCGGACGACCTTGCTCGTCCAGGATCAGGACCCGCGTGCCGGGCAGGGGCAGCCCGACGGCGTCGGGTCGCTCCTGGTCCTCCTCGGGGGGCATCACGGTGATCCGCTTGGCCTCGGTCTGGCCGTACTGGCGGACCACCCGTGAGCCGGGAAAGAGGTCCCGCAGCTCGTCGATGACCGAGGGCGGCAGCGCGGCTCCGGTGTTGGTGAACATCCGGACCGGGGGCACCTGACCGTCGGCACGGCGTCCCAGCTTGACGATCATGCTGGCGAGAGAGGGCACGGTGGGGACCACGGTCGCGCCGACCTCGCGCATCCGGCGCAGCAGGAGCAGGTCCTCCGCCCGGTCGGCGAGCACGATCTCGCTGCCGACGGCGCAGCTCATCAGGACCTTGTACAGGCCGTAGTCCCAGGACATCGGGAAGCGGCAGAACACCACGTCGTCCGCGCGGTAGCCGAGGGAGCTCACCAGCGCCCGGGTGGCGAAGGTGACCTGGGCGTGCGGACAGATCACCGCCTTCGGTGCCGCGGTGCTGCCCGAGGTGTAGATGAGGGCCGCCGGGTCCTCGGACCGCAGCGGGACCGGGGCCGTGCGGACCCCGCTGTCACGCAGCGCGGCGATCTCCGGCCAGATCTCCTCGAACAGGGTGCGGGACACCGGCCCGGCGGGGGCGTCGCCCTCGGCGGGGAGGATGAGTTCGCCCGCGCGGGCATCGCCGTCGTGGTCCGTGACGAACAGGGCCGGGCGGCAGTTCGCCACCACGGACCGCAGGTGGAACGGCTTCATCGCGGGGTTGAGCGGCACGAAGATGACTCCGCGGCGGGAGGCGCCGTAGAACATCGCCGCAAGTTCCCGGCCGGTGGGCAGCTGAACGACGAGCCGGTCCCCCGCTCCGAGACCGTGCCGCTCCAGCCAGACGGCCACGGCATGGCTCGCCTCGTCCAGTTCGGCGTAGCTCCACCGCCCGTCCGCGTCCCGGACAGCCGGTGCGTGGGGGGTGGCGGCTACGGCTTTGTCGAGCAGTTCATGGACGAATTCACCACCAGGGCCGTCGGCCGCCTCCGCGGCTCCGCCCACGGCTGGTATCTCGTCCGCACCTTCGATATCCGTGGCAGTGCCCGCCGACCGGCTGCCGCCCACGTGCGCATGGCTGTCCATTTCCAGACCCCGTCTCATAGCCCCGAAAACTGGCGACGGGGCAAACCGTAGAGACATTCGAACCGCGCTCCACACCCCTAGCCGCCCTTAATCACCCCTGGGTAACTGCGTCACCACGACGCCCGGTGATGCGGTGAATGCGAGGTGACCGCAGCAGACGAAAAGCACGTCTCCGCACGTGGCGAGGGATGCCACGGGGCACCCGGTCGAGCCATGACCGGGCTCCCGCAGACCGCTACGGGGCCTGGTCGGACCACTGGGGTACGCGAAGGGACCACGGCCGCGGACACTCCACGGCAGCCGATGTCCGTACGCCGGGTCGTCGCGTCGTTGATTCGTCGCGTCGTCGGGATCACTCACGGCCTCGGCACGGCGCGGGCGGGTCAGCACGCATGCGATAGCGCGGCAGCCATTACCCGGATGGCTGCGGTAAGACGAATTCCCTGCGCTCTTCAGGGCTCAGAAACCGCCGGTCCCACTCACGCGCCCGAACATCGTCCCCATGGCCGGATCTGCACGCCGAGTCCACCTTCTCGCGCGCATTACACCATCGGACCAGTCGATCGCCAGGCGGCACAGAAATGGGGCATGTCGACCCCTCATCAGCGGGCCGCCATCAGTGAAATGACCTATATGCGTAATCGGTTGACGAAGTATCAGCCCCATGATGCAAGATCACCCCGCCACGATTGGTTGCTTCCGGCGAGGCCAATTTCCGCATGCGGAAATTGGCCTGATTCGGCATTTCCTGAGGTGCCCCGGTCGAACTCAGGTCCACACGACCGGCGGCGCAGTGGCCACGCCGGCGTGCCAGAGCTCCCCTTTCGCGTGCGCGCGGGAGGGGCGCTGATGAAGGGAATGGCGTGAAAGTCAGATTCGGGCGGGCTGCTGCCTGCCTTGTGGTGTCGGCGGTCGCTTCGACGTTGTTGCCGCAAGTCGCTTATGCGGCTGAGGTGTCGGGCGATGACGGCAGCGGAATCGTCGATGCCGTCAAGGGCTGGTTCTCCGACAGTGAGGGCGAGAACGAGCCAGAGGCGCCCAGGACGGGTGGAAGTCCTCTTCTGCCGAGCCGGGAGAAGCTGCCGGTGGGGAAGGCGGCTCCGAAGGCGAAGCGGGTTGCGGAGCTGACGGACCGGCGGACGGCGAATCAGCGGTTCTGGCGGTTGTCGGACGGCCGGGTGCAGACCGAGGTGTCGGTCGAGCCGACCGGCTACCGCTCGGGGAAGTCGTTCAAGAACATTGATCCGACGGTCACCGAGACCGACGCCAAGGGCTTCGCGCTGGCGAACACGACGAACGCGGCGCGCAGTTGGTTCGGTACGGACGCGGGGAAGCTGCTGCGTTTCGAGGCCGACGGCCATGCGGTGACGCTGGGCCTTCAGGGTGCGGGAAAGCTCGCACCGGTGGCCGACGGCAACACCGTGACGTACAAGAACGCGGTGCCGGGCGCGGACCTGTCCTATGTGGTGGGTCCGGGCCGGGTGAAGGAGAACATCGTTCTCGCGGAGCGGCCCACGGGTCCGGTGTCGTTCACGTTCACGCTGGACGCGGGCGGGCTGACGCCGAAGTCGGGCAAGGACGGCTCGGTCGAGTTCTACGGCGAGGCTCCGAATCCGGTTCTCGTGATTCCCGCCGCGTTCATGACGGACGCGAAGAAGACCGCGACCGCCCCCTACGGTGCCGGTTACAGCCCCGCCGTGGAGCAGAAGCTCACCAAGTCCGGTAAGGACTGGAAGCTGACGGTCACACCGGATGCGAAGTGGCTGGCCGCGAAGGAGCGGCAGTACCCGGTCACGGTCGATCCGACGATCACGATTGCGCCGACGCCGTCTTCGGCGCAGGACGTGATGATTTCCTCGGACGGCCCGGCGTCGAACTACGACGACAACTGGCGCCTGTCGGTCGGTAATACGAGTACGGGCTCCTCGCGGGCCCTGATCCGCTTCCCCCTCGGCACCGTCCCGGCGGGTACCAAGCTGGATTCGGCCGATCTGAAGCTGTACTACGACCAGACGCACACCGCGGGTGACACCGAGGTGCAGCTGGAGGCGCACCGGGCCACGCAGCCGTGGTCCGAGGCGGACGCGACGTGGAACAGCGCGAACACCTTCACCGGTGAGCTGTCCGGTACCTCGGTGCTCGTCGATGACGGTGACGCGGGGCGGACCGCTGCGGTGGGTGCCTGGCCGGCGTCGGCGAACACGGCGTACACGCAGTACGCGACGAACCAGGACTACCTCTACAACAAGGACACGGTCGCCGGGGACACCTACACCTGGCAGCCGAGCCTTCCGGAGGACGGTGACTACCAGGTCGAGACGCACTACGTCCCGGCCACCGACCGTGCCACCAACACCCCCTACACCGTGACCTACAACGGTGGGACCAAGGCGTACACGGTCAATCAGCAGGCCGGCACCGCCGGTGTGTGGAAGACCCTGGGTACGCACCCGTTCAAGGCGGGCACCCTCGGCAAGATCGTCCTCGGTGACGGTCCCGCCTCCACGACGACGACCGTTCTGGCCGACGCCGTCCGCTTCACGAAGGGCGGTGTGGTCACGAAGAAGCCCAATGAGCTCAACGCGTGGCACACCTTCCCGGTGACCAAGACGGTCCAGTCGTGGATCGACGGGACGAACACCAACAACGGTTTCGTCATCAAGGCCGGTGACGAGAGCGCGAACGGCCCCAAGGGCGGGCCGCGTTACGAGGGCAGCGAGTTCGGCTACGCGGGCGAGTCCGCGAACTACCCCAAGCTCGTGCTGACCTACGGCCGCCAGGGCGTCGACCTCGCCGCCCCGACGACCATCCACGACACCGGCGCGGAGCTGAACTGGTCGACGTACGTCGACCCGTCCGCCGCGAACACGGATGACGACCTGGTCGAGTACCAGGTCCACCGCTCGATCAACCAGACGTTCACCCCGTCCGCCGCCACGATGGTCGCTCCCGTCGCACCGGGTACCACGGCCTTCACCGACACGTCCGCCGTGCCGACCAAGGCCGACGATCCGGATCCGTTCGGTCGTGCGTACTACTACATGATCGCGGTGAAGACGAAGGACCGTCAGGTCCTGCCCGCGCAGACGCAGTTGGTCAGGCTCCCCAAGGCGGGGCGCACGACCAAGGTGCTGGAAGCGTCCGCGGACACCACTCTCTCCTCGGCTGAGCCCGCGCTCGCGCATGACACGCTCACCGAGGGTGGTCCGCAGACCTGGATCTCGGCGGGGAACAACTCCCTCACCTACGGTGACACCCGTGCGCTGCTGAAGTTCCCGGCGCTGGGCATCCCCGCGACCGCACGCGTCCTGGATGCGACGGTACGGCTCTGGGGTACTCAGACCAGCCAGGAAAACGCTGGTGCGATCTACGAACTGAAGCCCCTGACGAAGGACTTCGACGAGACCGCCACCTGGACCAAGGCGAACGCGACGACCAACTGGACCGCTCCGGGCGGTGACGTCGGTGCGACCGTGTCGGACACCGGGTCGATGACGAACGACCCGGCCCGCCACGACTGGAACGTCACCTCGCTCGCCCAGTCCTGGGTGACCACCCCGGCGTCCCAGAAGGGCGTCGCCATCAAGATGGCCGACGAGTCCCTCCAGCAGGAACGCACCCTGTTCCTGTCCTCCGAGGGCGCCGAGGCCAAGCTCCACCCGAAGATCGTCGTCACGTACATCGACTCGACGACCGCCTCGACGTACTTCGCGCCGCAGACCCCGGCCCGGATGACGCCGAACACCACCTACACGGTCGACTTCAACCTCACCAACACCACGTCCTCGGCGTGGGCGGCCGGTGAGCGGGAGCTGTCCTACACCTGGAAGCTGCCCGACGGCACGGACGTGACCAACGGTGGCAACCAGATCGCCACGCCGGTCCCGGCACTGGATCCCGGCGAGTCCGCCGCCCTCCAGGCTCAGGTGAAGACCCCGATCAACTCGGACTCCGGGAACAAGCGCACCGACTACGTCCTGGGCTGGGACGTCCGCAAGATATCCGACGGCTCCTGGCTGTCGGCCGGTACCGGTGCCATTCCGTCCCTGGTGCAGAACGTCGCGGTCGAGGATCCCACCTCCAACACCCTCGGGATGGAGAAGTTCTACTCCTACACCGGCAAGAACACCGGTGCCGGCTCGACGGTGATGAACAACCTCTCGGCCGGTAACAGCGTCTGGTCGTACAACGCGTTCACCAACCCCGGTCGCGGGCTCACGACCTTCGCGCGGTTCGCCTACAACTCCCTCGACACATCCGACACCGTTCTCGGTGCGGGCTGGTCGGGGCAGGCCGCCGGTCCCATCCGGATGGGTGCACCGCTGGAGTTCCACCCCAAGCCCCACCCGACCGAGATCAGGCTCCCCGACGGCGACGGCACCACCCACGTCTTCCGTGAGCAGCCCGACGGCAGCTGGAAGGCCCCGGCCGGTGTCCACTACAAGCTGGCCGCCAAGCCGGGACTGGACTGCACCCCGCTGAAGGACCCGGTTCCCGACGCGTGGACGCTGACGCGCCCCGACGGCACTCGGTTCATTTTCGGCTGCGACGGCTACATGACGTCGACCGTCGACAACAACGGCAACGCGCAGACTCACACGTACGAAGAGCGCAAGTCCAACAACAAGCCGACCAAGTTCCTGACCTACATCACGGACCCGGCCGGCCGTCAGTCGCTCACCGTCGAGTACTACAAGAAGGGTGACGCGTCCTACGACTACATCAACGACTCGGGCGCGAAGGTCACCGGCTCGAACCTGACCAACTCCAAGATCTACGACCACGTGAAGTCCATGACGGACATCTCGGGCCGCAAGATCTCCTTCTACTACACCGACAAGGGCCTGCTCGGCCAGCTCACCGACGGTGTCGGCTCCAGCCAGCCGAAGAACTTCAAGTTCACCTACGACGCCACCCAGGGCAACAAGAACGTCAAGCTGGTCAAGGCCGTCGACCCGCGGGGCAATGGCACCTCGCTGGCCTACAACACACCGCAGGCCGGTGACGACCCGAAGTTCCACTGGTGGACCAAGAGTGTCACCGACCGGCTGAACAACGCCTCGACGTACGTCTACCAGGCGAACGCCTCGAACGCGAAGTTCATCGACGCCAAGGTCACCGACGCCGAGGGCCGCGCCACCAACTATGTGCTCGACGACTTCGGCCGTCAGGTGCAGGTCACGAACGCCAAGTCCGAGACCACCAAGATGAACTGGGACGCGGACAACAGCGTCACGTACATCGAGGAGGCCAACGGAGCCAAGTCGGCCTTCTGCTACGACCAGAAGACCGGCTACCCGCTGCGTGAGTGGGACGCCGAGACGACCAAGAGCTGGACGTCCGCGCAGCTGGTCGCCACCTACTACTGCGACCCGGCCAACGAGGGCAGCCTGCCCGGCGCGGCCAAGTTCGCCTACACCACCCGCCTGGACGGCTACTCGGCGGACCTGACCGTCAAGACGTCCCCGGAGGGCCGCAAGTGGAACTTCGGCTATGACTCCTTCGGCAACCTGACGGCGGTCACCGACCCCAAGGGTGTCGCCACCACGACGGTGGGCGACTACACCACGAAGTACGAGTACGACGTCTACGGCCAGCAGACCAGGACCGTCGACGCCAACGGCAACTCGAGCGTGAACGCGGACTTCGAACCCAGTGGGTATCCGAAGACGATCACGGACGCGGAGAACCACGCCACGACGTTCGTCTACGACGAGCGGGGCCAGGTCACCACGGTCACCGACGCCCTGCAGAAGACCACCACGCAGACCTACGACACCTTCGGCCGACCGATGGTCAGCAAGGTGCCGAAGGACCAGGCGGCCGGGGTCTACATCACCACGCTGGCGCCCGACTACGACGCCAACGACAACGTCACCCGGTCCACCGACCCGGCGGGTGTGCCCACCACCGCGGTGTACGACGCAGGGGACCAGCTCAAGGAATCCACGGGCCCCGACAACAACGTCATCGGCCGCAAGACCGCCTACACCTACGACAAGGTCGGCAACCTCAAGACGACGACCGAGCCCAAGGGCGTGGCCACCACCACGGACGCCACGGACTTCGTCACCACCAACCACTACGACGCCGCCTACCAGCTCACCAGCGTGGTGGACTCCAAGGGCGACAAGCTCTCCTACGAGTACGACAACGTCGGCAACATGGTGACGGTCGTCGACCCGAAGAAGAACGCCACCGCCGACACCACCGACTACACGTCCAAGTCCACGTACGACCTCAACCACCGGGTCGTCAAGGGAACCGACTCGGCGGGCAAGTACACCACCACGGTGTACGACAAGGACTCGCTGGTGGTCGCGGCCACGGACAAGGAGCGCAACAAGACCGAGCTCCTCTACGACGAGCGTTCCATGCCCGTCGAGAAGAAGGAGCCCTACGAGGGCACCACGGTCCGCAGCACCAAGTTCGAGTACGACCAGGTCGGCAACCGGACCAAGGTCATCACCCCGCGCGGCGTGAACACCTCCAACACCGAGGACTTCACCCTCCGCACGGAGTACGACAAACTCAGCCGGGCGGTCAAGGAGTTCCAGCCCTACGACCCGGCCGATGCCCGCTTCAACAGCCCGAACGTCTACACCCAGACGGTGTTCGACGCTGTCGGCCAGGTGACCAAGGTGTCGGCGCCGCCGTCGTCGGGCGAGACGGCCCGTAACGAGACCACCTACACCTACTTCGACAACGGCTCGGTCAGAACGTCCACCGACACGTGGGACATCCGGACCGCGTACGAGTACGACACCAGCGGCCGGCAGACCACGCGCACCCTGACCGGTGCGGGCGGCTCGCCCTCGCGGACCATGACCACCGGCTACTGGCCGGACGGGTCCATGAAGACCCGTACGGACGCGCCTTCCGCGGGCGCGGAGCGCAAGTCCTTCGCCTACGCCTACGACGCCAACGGCAACACCACGTCGATCAACGACACCTCCGCTGGTGCCGGGATCGACGCGTACACGATGACCTACACCGGCCTCAACCAGGTCGAGAAGGTCACCGAGGCGCTGGCCGGTGAGGCGAAGAAGACCACGTCGTACGTGTACGACGCGAACGGCCAGCCGGACAGCGTGACGCATCCGGACCAGTACTCCCAGTTCACGTACGACCCGCGCGAGCTCGTCAAGTCGGTGAAGGTCGGCGAAACGCCGACCGACGCCACGCCGGAGCTGACCGAGTACACCTACACCGACCGCGGCAAGATGCTGCGAGAGACCAAGGCCAACAAGAACACGGTCGACTACGCCTACTTCCTCAACGGGGCGCTCAAGAGCACCACGGAGAAGAAGTCCGGCGGCGCGCTGGTCGCCTCGCACGTCTACACCTACGACGCCAACGGCAACAAGGCGCAGGACGTCGCGAAGAAGATGAACGCCGACAACCACTCGGCGTACCTCGACAGCACCAGCGACTTCGTCTACGACCCGGCCGACCGGATCGGGAAGGTCACCAAGACGGGTAGCGGTGCCGGCACCGAGACCTACGTCCACGACAACAACGCCAACGTCATCAGCCAGACGGTGAAGGGCGTCTCGACGACCTTCGACTACGACCGCAACCGGCTGACCACCGCCACCTCCGGCGGGATCGCGGCGACGTACAACTACGACGCCTACGGCCGGCTGGACACCGTCGTCTCCGGCGGCAAGACCGTGGAGGACAACACCTACGACGGCTTCGACCACGTCACGGAGCACACCAAGCTCCAGCCTGACGGCTCGTCGAAGACGACGAAGTACAAGTTCGACCCGCTGGACCGCAAGACGGCCAAGACCGAGGGCACCAAGACCACCGACTACAACTACCTCGGTACCGGTGGCGAGGTGCTCGACGAGCGGGTGGCGGGTGAGATCACCAAGTCCTACCAGTACAGCCCGTGGGGCAAGCGCCTGTCGCAGATCAAGCACGGCAGCGACGGCACCGAGGAGCTCGGGGTCTACGGCTACAACAGCCACACCGATGCCGAGATCCTCACGGACAGCACGGGTGACACCAAGGCGACGTACGGCTACACCGCCTACGGCAAGGACGACGAGGCCGAGTTCACCGGCATCGACAAGCCCGAGGCGGCCCAGCCGGACAAGGAGGCGTACAACCCCTATCGCTTCAACTCCAAGCGGTGGGACGCCGCTTCGGGTACGTACGACATGGGCTTCAGGGATTACAACCCGGGCCTGAACCGCTTCACCACGCGGGACATGTACAACGGTGCCCTTGCCGACATGCGGCTCGGCAGCGACCCGTACACCGGAAACCGGTACGCCTTCTCGGGCGGTAACCCGGTCAGCAATGTCGAGCTCGACGGGCACTGCTTCGGAATCGACTGGTGCGAGAGCGCGGTCGACGCCACCGGGGACGCCATCGCGGACACCGCGAGCGGTATCTACATGGGCACCGGTGAGGTCTTCTACGGACTGGTGTCGAACATTCCGGACACGGCGTCGTACGCCGGCTGGATGGTCGACGGCGACTGCTGGAACGGCGGGGCCGGTGCGCCCGGCTGCGACTACGGCGCCACGTTCGACAACTGGGCCGCGAGTCAGGGCTACAACACCGACAAGTGGACGTACACCCTGCCCAGCATGGTGGCGGATCTGGTCGGCAGGAAGCCCTCCATGACGCCGTCGCCGGGGGCCATGCCCAAGAAGAAGACGCCGCCCGCGCCGAAGCCCAAGACGCCGACCACGCCGAAGCAGGAGAAGTACGGCGACAGGGACGGTTACATCTCGCTCTTCAAGGCGCCGCAGAGCGGGAAGGGAGCGGGTCAGTACAAGAACGGATACCAGGCGGCGGACTTCCCTGATTCGGCTAAGGAGAAGGGTGCGGCGTACTTCGGAAGGAAGTACAGCCTGGTGGACGAGAAGTACGCTCGGTACTACGGGGACGGCATCATCGAGATCCGCATCCCCGAGGACGACTACAATCGCTACTTCAAGGGCTACGAGAAGGCGTACGAAGGCGGCGACGAAGTAGAGGTGCCGGTACCTACCGAGATGTTCGGTCGGCTGAACTCGTACGAAAGACTGTGGCACAGGTGACAGAAGACGAATGGGACGCCGCCAAGCGGAAGTTCCCCTATGGGTCCACGGTCAACGGCACCGTCAACCAGGTCGCGCCCTTCGGAATCTTCATTTCGGTGGAGGGTCTGCACCTGAGTGAGGCTTTCGCGGATGTAGCGGGAATGCATCACGGGGGCGCCGACGGTTCTACGGTGCTCTGGCCCGAGGTGGGTGATTCGGTCACCGGCGTCGTGGTCGAGCACACAGAACGCAACCATCAGCTCAAACTTCATCTGAGGTAATCGAGCCGAAGGCTCGAAGCGTCGAGATGAGAGGAACGGCCCGCCGGTTCATCCGGCGGGCCGTTTCCGTGTCGTTCTCGGGTGACCACGTGCGCGTGACGCACGGGAACTTCGGCGGCGGGTTCAGTCCCCAGCCCGCGTCACTGCCCCACTCTTCCGTCGATGCACTCGCGCAACAGGTCGGCCTGCCCGCAGTGACGGGCGTACTCCTCGATCCTGTGCACCATCAGCTCCCGAACCGCGATCCCGTCCTTCCCCAGACGCTCGCCCAGGTCCGGGTGCTCGGCCAGTGCCGCATCGGTCGCGGCCTGCTCGCGCGCCAGGGTGGCGTACGCGGCGTCGACCTCGGCCTGCTCGCCGACGGCTCCGTCGAAGTCCGCGTCCCGCACGCCGTACAGCTTCGGCAGCGGATCACCGTCGCTGATCCAGTTGCGCCAGTCCAGTTCCACCTCGGCGAGGTGCCGCAGCAGACCGAGCAACGACATCGTCGACGGCGGGACCGACCGACGGGCCAGCTGCTCGGCGTCCAGGCCCTCGCACTTCATCCGCAGGGTCATGCGGTAGCTCGTGAGGAAGTCCTGGAGCGTCGCGAGCTCACCGTCCGGACTGACTCCTTCGCTGTTGCGGGGGTCGTCGTCCGGGTCCGCCCACATATCGGGGTAGACGGTTGCCTGGGTCCATCGTTCGGGCTGATCACTCATGTGGTCCATGGTCGTCCGTGGGGACTCGCAGCCGCCAGCCCTTTTCCTCACCGTCGGCGCACGCGGGGCGGCCATCCGATGACCTCGTCCGCCCGGACGTTCCGCAGGGACGCTCCCTCGAACCGGGCCCCGGTGACGTCGGTCAGCCCGAACGGGGGCCTGCCGGTGTTCACGCTGCCGAACCCGGCATCGGACAGATCGGTGTCGCGCAGGTCAGCGCCCCGGAGATCGCATCCGGCCAGGCCGACCTGGCGCAGCGAGGCCCCTCGCAGATCCGCACCGCCGAAGTCGCAGAACGTGAACCGGCACCCGTCCAGGGTGGCGTGGCGCAGATCGGCCCCGACGAACGAGCAGCGGGTGAACCGCAGCTGGGACGTGCGGACGGAAGCGAGGTCCAGGCGCGTGAAGTCCTCTCCGTTCACGGCCGCATACCTGTGGAGCCCGGCAAGTCGGTGTCTCGCGGTCGGCGGCGTGGTCATGTGCGCCAGCGTGTCAGCCGGACGGGCGGGAGTCGCCCGGATTTCCTGAGGGCAGCGGTTCGCCGCTCACGGTCGGCAGGCCGGCGCTACGACTCCGAGCCACCGTGGCGGGTGGGTGCGTCGGCCGGCCGGTCGATCCGGT
Organism: Streptomyces sp. NBC_00234; assembly: GCF_036195325.1. Classification (NCBI taxonomy): domain Bacteria; kingdom Bacillati; phylum Actinomycetota; class Actinomycetes; order Kitasatosporales; family Streptomycetaceae; genus Streptomyces; species Streptomyces sp. NBC_00234. The sequence goes on from NZ_CP108101.1 coordinate 791,896, forward strand.
AGACGTAGTGGGCCCGGCTGTCAGCCGGGTTGTCGGGGTCCAGCTCGGCGGTGCCGATCCTGTGCAGCCCGGCCTTCTCCAAGGCCCGCCACGACGCCCGGTTGTCCGCATGGACGGGGACGACGACGGCGGACACGTCCGGCCAGTCGGTCCAGGTGGCCGCCACGATCGCCCGGATGACGCGCGGGCCCAGCCCCACCCCCACCCTCGCGGGGTCACCGAGCAGGTAGTCGATCGTGACCGCCGCCTCGGGCACGTCGATCTGCCCGGCCAGCTCCGCGCGGTATGCGGGGTAGTCCGCGAACCGACACCGCTGAACCAGCGCCACCGGGGTGCCGTCCAGCATGACGACGAGGTCGTCGGACGGCTCCTCCCCCCGGGCCGCCGGCCCGAAGTCCCGCGCGACCGCCTCCGGTGACGTGTCGTGGTGCCACCACCGGGCCACGTGCGGCTGGGCCAGCCATTCCCGCAACAGCCCGAAGTCCGCCTCGGCCACCCTTCGCCACGTGATCACAGTGCCTCCTCGGCCGAGCCGGGTTCTGCTGCCATGGCGGAACGGTATCCGGCAGGCCCGCTGCCCTCGGCAGGAGCAGAGGACACCGCGGAAGCCCCCCCCCAGGACGCGGACGTACCTCGGCCGCCGATCCCGAGCCGTGAGCAGGCGGCGGGGATCAGCGGCCGAGGAGAACGGGGCCTGTCAGCGCAGTTCGTACGCCCGGATCACGGTCTGGCTCACCTCCGCCCCGTGGCCGTCGGCGAGGGTGACACGCAGGTGCGCGAACGTGCCCGCGGGGGCGTCGGCCGGGAGGTGGGCCTGCCACCTTCCGCCGGCGCGCACCACGCGCGCCGGGTGCCAGTCGGTGACCGCGTCGACGGTGGTCTGGTCGCCGTAGGCGTACTCCAGGCGGACATCGTCCAGGTCGACCGGGCGGGCCGCTCCGTCGGCGACGGCGCTCAGGCCGATGAGGGTCTCCTCGGCCGCGGGCCGCGCGTTGCGCAGGTCGGACGGGACGTCGAGTACCGGGATCAGCAGACGCTGGGTTCCCTGGTCCTCCGGACCTGTGCGGAACGTCCACTCGGTGCCGTAGGCGAGGCCCGTACGGTCCGCGGCCGACGCCAGGCGGCGCCACTGCTGGCGGAACGTCACTTCGGCGGGATCCTGCGGAAGGGTGTACATACCGGAGACCGGGATCTGCGGCTCGCCGTTCACGAGCAGCTGGCGGGTGCCGAAGTCGTTGCGGGCGAGGGTGGAATCGTGGCCGCCGGCGTCACCCACCGGCGCGATGACCCAGCTGAGACGGTCGCCGTCGCGTGTCATCAGCGCCCGGTCGTAGGTGTTGAGCACCGGGCCGTAGGGCGACTTGTACCACTCGGCGGTCGTGCGGCCCTTTTCGGCCGCGCGCGGGCCGTCGTAGGCGGTGCCGCCGTACGGGCCGAGGTCCCGGCGCATCAGCGTCGTCCAGGTCGGGCCGCCTCCGTCGTCGGACGGCGTGAAGAACTCGGTGCGGCGCTGGGGTGCGTGCACCGGCAGTGTGGTGCCGCCGGCCCAGACGGCGGGCATACCGGGCAGGCCGACCTGGACGTCCGACCAGTAGGTCGTGTCGGCGCTGCTCTGGACGTGGTAGCGGGTGTCGGTCCGGGCCAGGCGGGAGTCGTGGACCCGCTTCTTCCCTGGGACGACCGAACCGTGGGCGGAGTACGCCAGGTTGTAGACGTAAGGACTGCGGGTGGTCGCCGTGCCGGACCAGGAGACGGTGGGTGCTCCCTGCGCCGACTCGGCCTGGATCGCCAGGGAGTCGTCCCAGGTGATGGTGGCCAGGGGCACGCCTTCGGAGCCGATGAGCTGGAAGCGGCCCTCCGTGTCCGGGGACGCCGCCAGCACTCCGACGGCTCCGGCCTGCGCGGCGGCCTTCTCCCAGGTGTACGCGTTTCCTCCGCCGGTACCCGCGTCGACGAGGGCGATCCGGCCCTTGAGCTCGTGGGCGGCGAAGTTGGCGTCCGTCCCCTTGCCGATGTGGACCACCTCGGCCGAGCCCCGGCCGTCGAACTCCGTGGCCTTCTGCACGGGGAGGCTGTCGAGGGTGCGTCCACCGGCGGTGGTGAGCCGCGCGAGGGGCGCGGTCAGCCGCGCCGAGGCGAGGAAGGTGAGCCGGTCGTCACGGCGTACGGGCTGGGCGTACACCGCCTTCACGTACGACGGAACGGCCGTCAGGTACCCGGCCTTGAGCTGCCGCGCGTCGTCGAGGCCGAACCCCACGCCCAGAGCGAAGCCGTTCGCCTGGCCGGGCCGGTCCGTGTCCCAGGAGATCCGCTCCGCGTCGCGGGCGTCGAGGGTGACGGTGGTGTCGCCCGAGACGGTGACCTGCGGGCGGTACAGCTGGGACACGGAGTCCACGCTGCCGATGTTCCCGGGTTCGTCGCGCGTCATCACGACCCCGCCGAGCGCGTAGGTACCGAGCGGCACGCGGATCGTGGTGCTGCCCGCCTCCGGGTAGCCGAGGGTGTAACGGGCCGCCGTGTCGCGGTGGTCGTCGAACACCTGGAACGTCGACGGGGAGACGGCCGGCTCACCGTGCCGGTCCAGGCCCTTGACGGTGAGGTCGGCCGACGGCGCCTCCATGTGCACGCCGAACGGGACGACGACTCGGACGCCGCCGCGTGCGGTGCCGACCAGGCGGCCGGTGAGGGTGCCGTACTGTCCGGCCGCCAGGTGGACGGACGGGTCGATACGGAGCGGTACGTCGGCCGTGCCGCCCGCGGGGACGGTGACCGAGGTGCGGGCGGGCCGGGCGAACCCGTTCACCCTGTCGCCGTCGTCGCCCCGGACGTCGTCGACGGCCAGGTCGAGCCTGACGTCGGAGTCGCCGAGGTTGGTCAGGGTGACCTGCTTCTCCACGGGGGCGAGGCCCGCCTGCGGGTACGCGAAGTCACCGAGCAGCGGCGCGGGCGCGCCGACGACCGGCTGGGTCACGGCGCGTGCCACGTCCATGGGGCCCGCGCCCTGTTCCAGGACGGGTACGTCGGTGGCCTTGGCGGACGAGGTCAGGGTGGCCTTGAGCAGGGCCGGGGTCAGCTCGGGGTTCTGCTGGAGCAGCAGCGCCGCGCCGCCCGCGACGTGCGGGGTGGCCATCGAGGTGCCGGACATCTTCTGGTACGCCTGGCCGTCGCGGCCTCCCGACCGGGCGGCGACGACGCCGACGCCCTGCGAGGCGATGTCGGGCTTCGCGGAGACGCCGTCCACCGAGGGGCCGCGGCTGGAGAAGGAGGCCGTGTCGTCTTCGCGGTCGACCGCGCCGACGGTGAGGGCGCTCGGCGCGCAGCCGGGCGTGGACACGGTGCCGCGCAGGGACGCGTTGCCCGCCGCGACGACGAAGAGGGCCCGGTCGCTGAGGCGTTCGACGGCCTCCACGCCCGGTCCCGAGCAGCTCGACGAGCCGGAGGAGCCCAGCGACATGGAGACGACCTGCGCGCCGCGTTCCACGGCCCACTCCATGCCGTCGACGATGCCGCTGAGGGTGCCGGAGCCGTCGTCGCCGAGGACCTTGCCGATGAGGAGACCGGCCTTGGGGGCCATTCCCGCGTACGTGCCGTCGGACGCGGCGCCGGTTCCGGCGACGGTCGAGGCGGTGTGGGTGCCGTGACCGGTGCGGTCCTCGGTGTCCTGGCCGCCGACGAAGGACTTGGTTTCGAGGAGGCGGCCGGCGAGGTCGGGGTGGTCGGCGTCCACCCCGGTGTCCAGGACCGCGACCTTGACGCCGCTGCCGTCGAGCCCGGCGCGGTGCGCGGCCCCGGCGCCGGTGAGGGGGACGGTCGGGGTGCCGAGGCCGGAGACGGCGGTGCCCTCGACCTTGGCGTCGAGCCAGATCTTGGTGACGCCGGTCGCGGACCGGGACCGGCCCGCCGTGGGGGCGAGGTCCTGCCAGGCGTCGGCCGCCCGCGTCTTCGCGACGGTGAGTCCGGCCCCTCCGAGGGATTCGAGCCGGGCGGTGACCTCGGTGCCGACGGCGATGCCGCGGGGGGTGCGGCCACCGGCGTACTCGACGACGACGGGTACGGCGTCGCTGTGCGCGTCGTCGTAGCCGTCGGCGACGAGCCTGCCTATGTCGAAGAGTGCCGCGTCGACCAGTCCCGCGTCCACGAGTTGTTCGACACCCTGCGGGAAGACGTGGACGCTCTCGCCGTCCTGCCAGACGGCGGCGGCGTGGTCGTTGGCGCCGTTGGTGCGCGGGGCCGCGGACAGGACCCGGCCGTCGCGGCCGACGCGGGCGTCGACGATGTCACCGGTGATCAGGGTGACGGTCACGGAGCGGCCCCGGTCGCCGGCGGTCGCCGTGGCGAGGGAGACCGTGCCGTCGCCCGCGGTGTCGGCCGAAGCCGCCGGGGATCCGGCGGCGAGCAGGGCGACGGCGGCGAGACCGCCCGCCGTTCTGCGCCATGGTCCGGTGCGTCGCATAGGTGTGCTCCAGGAAGGAAGGGATCTTGGTGATGAGCAGCCTGACCAATTCCCCGGCGCCACGGGGGCGTGTGGGCTGGCGACTGGGCGTCATGACGCAATCCCGTCAGGGCGCGCGGGCGTCGTACGGGGCGCGGCCGTGCCCTGCCGCGCGGGCGCCGGAGGGGGGTGGTGTGAGGCCGGTTCGTGCCATGACGACACTGGAGTCATGTCCTCCGATCCCGGAATACCCTCGTGGCCGGCTGCCGGGCGTCCGTCGCCCTCCCCGACGTACCCCCCGGGCGCCGACGATCCCGACCCTTCGCTGCGTTCCTCTTTCGTCCGGTTGCAGGAGGATCTGCGCAGGGCCGAAGCGTCGTTGACGCGGATGCTCGACGAGCGGCTGCCCGAGCAGATCGGTGAGCAGGGGCAGCGGATCGAGTTCTGGGAGGGGCGCGAGGCGCAGGCGCGCGGACTGTACGCGTTGGAGTACGGGGCGCGTACCTCGCTGCTCGTCTTCCAGTCGGGGGCGAACACGGTTGCCCCCGTACCGACAACGCTGTCGGAGGACGAGGCTTCCGACGCGGCCGAGCAGCTTTCCGGACGGGACACCGGAGGGACGGCCGGGCTGACGCCGCTCGCCCCGCAGCCCGACGCGAAAGCCGACGCGGACACCGATGGGGCTCCCGAGGCCGAGGAGGCGTGGGTGCCGCTCCATACCGGCAATCCCCACGCCACCTACCGCGTCGTCGTGGACAGCGCGTTTCTCACGGAGCCCGCTGCGCTGCGCGCGCTGGACGAACGGCTGGCGGCGGGTCATCAGGTCCGTGTGGTCGACCATCCGTTGCGGAAGATGGTCGTCGCCGACGGCGAGACGGGCGTGATGCAGGTGGAGCCGGGCCGCTCCATGGTGCTGAGGGCTCCGATGGTGCTGCTCGCGACCGAGCTGTTCGAGTCGGTATGGCGCCGTTCCCGGCCCTACCTGCCCGAGGAGGGCGACCTGGATCCGATGGACCGGAGGATCCTGCAGTTGATGCTGTCCGGGCTGACCGACGCCGCGGCGGCGCACCAGCTCGGTACCTCGCCGCGCACGCTCCAGCGCCGCCTCCGCTCCCTGATGGACGCGTCCGGGGTCTCCTCACGCGTCCAGCTCGGCTGGTACGCGATGCGCAACAACTGGGTATGACGACGGCCTGCCCCCGCGCGGTGTGGGCGGGGGCAGGCCGGGCCGGGGTCGTCACATCCGGCTGACGAAGTCGTCCAGCGTCAGGCCGCGCAGCCGCTTCACCGGGTCGGTGTAGCGGTCGGCCATGGAGTTCTGGCGGAGGTAGTTCCGCACCACCCAGTTCAGGTCCTGGGCGTCGACCGTGCCGTCGTGGTCGATGTCGGCCGAGCGGGTGTCCGTACCGCGGGCCTCGTACACGGCGGCTGCGTCGCGGACGTCGATGACGTCGTCGCCGTTGACGTCACCGGCGACCAGCGTCGCCGGCGAGCCGGCGCCCGTCCCCGCCAAGCCCCAACTCCCGCGCAGGGCGAGGTCGATGTCCTCGGTCCATCCGAAGTGTCCGGGAACGGCCACCTGGAACCGGTACGGCCGCTCGTCGGGCTCGAGGCCACCGGCCGACATCCTGGCCGCCTTGTCGGCCGTCAGCGTCTGCCGCGTGCCGTCGGGGGCGGTGAGGCTCGCCTCGATGCCGTCGAGGCCGTAGTCCCGGGCCGCGTCGTAGCTGTAGCCCTCGGTCAGCAGCGCCTCGGCGGCGGGGCGTGCGCTGAAGGTGGACTTCGGGTTGAGCATCCGGACGGAGCCGTAGAACTGGATGTTCAGCGGCACGGTGGTGCCCGCGGTGTCCACGGCACGGGTGGTGCCGGTGTTGAGGCCGGCCGACGCCGTCCAGTGGTCGCCCGTCACCTCGTACGTCACCTTCAGCAGCGGCATCGAGTCACCGGTCAGGCCCTCGGCGTCGGAGACGTCGAAGGAGACCGTGCGGTACGAGGAGGCTCCGGCCGAGACGTCGGTGGTCCGGATCTCGGACGGCCCGTGGGCGGCGAGCTCGGCGGTCGGCTCGATGCCGACGAGCTTCACGTTCCGGTCGTCGTAGCGGATCTGGGAGGTGTACGACTTCCACCGGTCCAGGTGGTGCGCGGTCAGGGTGTAGGTGACCCGGTCCCCGGCCCGCGCGGCGGGCCGGTCCGCCGCGCCCACGACGTACGGCAGGCCCTTCTTCATCAGGTTCAGCACCCGCACGTCGCCGATGTTGCCCGCGGCGTCGGTGGGCCAGAGCTTGAGGTACGTGGTGGGCGGGCCCGCGGGCAGATCGAACCGGGCGCTCACGGTGCCCTCGGCGTCTGCGGCCGTGTGACCCGTGGGGGCGTTGGGGCTGTAGACGGAGTGGTAAAGGATGTTGTCGTCCTGGCCGATGTCGAGGCCCGCGGCACGGATCGCGTCGGTCTCACCGTCGCGAAGGGTGCCGCCGACGGTGAACGACGTGGCATCGGCGGGGCGTTCGACGACCACGGGGCGGGACGGGTCCCATGCGCCGTACGCGTCCTCGTAGGAGGGCGCCTTGGAATCGACGTAGACGTCCCGCATCTCGGTGTGCGCGGTGCCCTGGGCGTCGGTGCCCACGATGCGCAGCTTGTAGGCGCCGTCGTCCATCCAGCGGCCACGCGGGTCGACGGGAGTGCCGGAGCTGCCGGTCAGCGGGTAGTACCAGGCTCCGACGGTGACCGGACCGTAGAGGACGCCTTCGGTCAGGCCGGACGTGTTGACACCGCCGACGTACCCGAGGTCCTTGCCGTCCTTGTCGGCGAGGAACACCTCGACGGTGCGCAGCTGCCCGGCCATCGTGAAGTCGAACTGTGCCGCGCCGCCTCCGACGGCGCCCTCGGCCGAGAAGCGGGCCGTGGAGAGCACCGGCTTCGTCATGTCGACCTCGGAGAAGCCCGAGGCGGCCACGCGCATCCCGAAGGGCACGCGCAGAGGATGAAGCCCCGTGCCCCGGACGGGAGTCAGGGTCAGGTGACCCTCGTAGTAACCGGCGGGGGCGTTCGCGGGGACGTGCAGGGCCGTGCGGACCGTCGCCTTTCCGCGAGCCCCGACGGTGACACGCCCGTCCGTCGTCAGCGTGATACCGGCGGCTTCGGCGTCCCCTGACGTGCCGGATCCACGGGTGAACTCGGCGGCAGCGGTGTACGTGGCGGGCGCGCCGCTGTCGTTGACCAGGCGCAGCCCGTGGGTGCGCCTGGAGTCCTCGCCGAGCGGCAGCACGCCGATGTCGAAGGCGCCGGTGGTGTGGTCGAGTTCGGACGGTGTGCCGTCGAGTTCGACGTACGGCGTCCGCGCGGGGACCCGGACCGAGACGCCTGCGTGCACGGCCGCGTAAGGGTCGATGCCTCCGGCGCCCTCTTCGAAGACGCTGACCTTGCCCGGCAGCGGGTGCGCGGTGTTCATCAGCGACGTCTTGATGTCGTCGGGGGTGAGGCGGGGGTCGCTCTGGAGCAGCAGGGCGGCGGCTCCGGCCACGTACGGCGCGGCCATGGAGGTGCCGCTGAGGCGGGCGTAGGCGTAGGTGTAGTCGCCGGTCTCCGGTGCCACAGTGTCGGCCGGCACGGAGGACAGCACGCTGACCCCGGGGGCGGTGACCTCGGGCTTGATCGCACCGGTGCCGTACGCGGGGCCGCGCGAGCTGAAGTCGGCCAGGGAGCCGTCGCCGAGGGCGAACGACCCGGCCGGAGCGAAGGATAGGCGAGCGGTGCCGTCGGCGGTTCCGGCGGCCAGTTCGGCGCCGTCGGCCGCGGTGAGCGAGAAGGCGGGAACGTAGGCCGCGTTCTCGCCGATGTAGTGCGGGATGTGGCCTTCGTCGGCGTTGTCGTTGACGAGGAGGACGGCCACGGCTCCCTTGGTCCGCGCGCGCCGCACCTTCTCGTCGAGGCTGATGCCGCCGCGGCGCATCAGGACGGCCTTGCCGGTGACGTCCTTGCCGGTGTACCCGGCGGCGCTGCCGGTGCCGACGTCGGCCACGGCGTAGGTGTCCCGTACGAGGGTGTCGAGTGCGTCGCCGTAGGGCTGGGCGAGCAGTCTGCCCTCGGTTCTCGCCGTGCCTGCGGCCAGCGTGTACGACGGGAGTGTCATCGGGTCGGCGTGCGCGCCGACGGTGAGCGGCAGGGCGGCGGCGCCGGGGGTGCCGAGGGTGTTCGCCTTCGGCCCGCTGTTGCCCGCGGCGATGACGGTGGTGACGCCGGCGAGGACGAGGTTGTCGGCGGCGACCGACTGGGGGGTGAGCGGGTCGTTGACCGCTGCGCCGAGCGACATGTTGACGACGTCCATGCCGTCGGCTGCGGCCCGGTCCATCGCGGCGATGATGTCGCTGGTGTTCCCCCGGCCGTAGGGGCCGAGCACCCGGTACGCGTACACGGAGGCGTCCGGCGCGAGCCCGTGTGCGGCGCGCTCCTTCGACGTCGCGCCGCGGCCGGCGACGATGCCCGCGACATGGGTGCCGTGCTCGGTGTAGTACGTCGCGCCCTGGTTGGTCTCGGCCTGGCCGGACGCCTTCCAGTCGGCGTACGTGGTCTCCATCGGATCGGCGTCGTCGTCGACGAAGTCGTGGCCGCCGGCGTAGGCCGTCCTGAGGTCGGGGTGGCGGTAGTCGATGCCGGTGTCGATGACGCCGACCTTGACGCCCTTGCCGGTGACACCTTCGTCGTGCAGGCGAGCGATGCCGGTCGCGACGGCACCGCTGTCAGCGGGACGTGGGGCGGTCTGCACCGTGCCCTCGGCGACAGTGGCGCCGGCCGCTTCCGGGTCGGCGAGCGCCTTCACCTCGGCGTCCGGCCACACGGCCTCGACCTCGTCGTGCTCCAGCAGCTCGGCGACCCGGTTGCCGGGCAGACTCAGGCTCACGCCGTCGAAGCTGCGGGTGTAACTGCGGCGCACGCGCGGCGCGGCAGGCCCGTCGCCGGACTTCTTCCCCGCGGTGCTGCCACCTGCCTCCGGGAACATCTCCCCCAGTGCGCTGCGGAATTCGGCGTGGGACTTCTTGACCGCGTCCTGCGCGTCGGCGTCGCTGAGGCTGCGCCCCTCGGCCGCGGCGAGGAGGCGGGCCGCGTGTGCGGGCGGCGTACGCAGCTGCACGATCACGTCGACGGGCTCGGTGGAGCGCAGCGCGGCGGCGTCGGTGACGTGCAGGCCGCCCAGGTCCAGGGTGGCCATCCGGTGGAGGGCCTGGATCTCCTGGCCGTCGAGGGAGGCCAGCACCTCGCGTGCGGTCGCCGTGCCCTCCTCCGAGGGCTGCGTGGCCGCTGCCGCGGGTGTCGCGGCTGTCAGGGTGGCGAGCACGGTGGCAGCGGCTGTCATGACGAGGCGTATTCGCCCCGGGTGTTGCGTCATTGGTTCCTTGGCTCCGCTCAGGACGGGAACGGTACTGCCCGCCGCGCCGTCGGGCGGGAAGCCGGCATCGTACGAGCATCGACGAGCCGCTGACCAGCGGGAAGGCGATCCGCTGGCGAGAGTGCGCCGTGGCGCCGACTCGCCATCCGCCGGGCTCCGTGCCGCGGCCCGCGGCACGGACCGGCAGACGCCGGGGCCCGGTTGACGACTTCACGCCGTGTCGGACACCCGCCATCCGTCTCCGCTGCGCCGGCCCGCCCGGCTCGGCCAACGTGGCCCTGAACTCCCCCTCACCGAAAGGCAACCCATGCCCCGCTCCCACCCGCTCCGCAGACCGCGGCTCACCGCCGCCGTCCTCGCGGCCGGTCTGACGGGCTCACTGCTGAGCCTGTCGGCGCTCCCTGCCCAGGCGGCCGACGTGCCGCAACCGCTGGGTACGGCCGTCGCCGACTCCCCCAAGGGGCCGCCGGGTTCGGCGCGCGACAAGCTGGGCTCGCACGACCGCTCCCTGTTGCAGAAGGCGGAGAGCAAGAAGGAGAAGACGGTCACCCTCCTGCTGGCCACCGGTGCGGGCGACACCGAGAAGCTGCGCGCCGAGGTCGCCGACATCGGCGGCCACGTAGGCAGGTTCGCCGACGCGCTCGGCTATGTGCGTGCCACCGTGCCCACCGGGAAGGTCACCGCGCTCGCCGCGCTGGCCTCGGTCCGCGCCGTCGACCTCGGTGAAACATTCGAGCTCCCCGATCCGTCCCCGGTCACGGAGCAGGACAGGAAGAACGGGGCCAGGAAAAGCGGGAACACGGCCGCCGAAGGCGGCGGCCCGGCCGCGCCCGGCAAGAACACCCCGGCGGACAACCCGTACCTGCCCACCGGCGAGATCGGCGCCACCGACTTCACCGAGGACCACCCCGGGTGGGACGGCCGCGAGGTGACGATCGGGATCCTCGACACCGGCGTCGACCCGTCGCACCCCGCGCTGCGCACCACCACGACGGGCGATCCGAAGATCCAGGACTGGGTCACCGCGACCGACCCGGTCGGCGACGCCGACCCGACCTGGCTCGAGATGCGCATCAAGGCGACCGCCAAGAACGGGACGTTCCGGTACGGCGGCATCGACTGGAAGGCGCCCGACGGCGACTACACGTTCCAGATCTTCGAGGAGGGCGGGACCTGGGGCAGTGAACTCGCCGGTGACGTGAACCGTGACGGCGACTACAAGGACGCCTTCGGTGTCCTGTACCGCACGTCGGACCACACCGTCTGGGTGGACGCCGACCTCGATCACACCTTCGGTGACGGCGACGTCGTCGAGCCGTACGCGCAGAGCGGCACGTGGGGCACGTTCGGTACCGACGACCCGGACACCGCGGTGAACGAGTCGATGGCGTTCACCGTCGAGCACCGCGACGACGTCGACCTGTCGCCACGCGGCGGCTCCAGTGTCGGCAAGACCGCCGACTTCGTGAACATCGGCATCGTCTCCGGCGCGCACGGCACCCACGTCGCCGGCATCGCCGCGGGCAACGGCCTGTTCGGCGGAGAGATGGACGGAGCGGCGCCGGGTGCGCGCGTCATCTCCGAGCGCGTCTGTCTGTTCGCCTCCGGGTGCACCTCCTACGCCCTGGCCGAAGGCATGATCGACGTCGTCGTGGACAAGGGCGCGGACGTGGTCAACCTGTCGATCGGCGGACTGCCCACGCTCAACGACGGCAACAACGTGCGGGCCGTTCTGTACAACCGGCTGATCGAGGACTACGGCGTCCAGATCGTGTCGTCGGCGGGCAACGACGGCCCGGGCATGAACACCGTCTCCGACCCCGCCGTCGCCGACAAGGTGATCGCGGTGGGCGCCTCGGTCAGCAGGGAGACCTGGTGGGCCGACTACGGCTCGCAGGTGCGGGACCGCCAGTCGCTGTTCCCGTTCTCCGCACGCGGTCCGCGCGAGGACGGCGGCATGAAGCCCGAGATCGTCGCCCCGGGCGCAGCCGTCTCGGCGATACCGACCTGGCTGCCGGGCGAGGGCGTACCGCAGACCGGTTACGAACTTCCTTCGGGATACGGCATGTTCAACGGTACGTCGATGTCCTCGCCGCAGGCGGCCGGCGCAGTGGCGCTGTTGCTGTCCTCGGCTGCCGACGCCGGGGTGAAGGTGACGCCGGCGGCGCTGCGCACGGCGCTCAGCAGCTCGGCCCGCCATCTCGACGACCAGCCCGCGTACGCGCAGGGCGCCGGTCTGATCTCCGTGCCCGGTGCGTGGAAGCTGCTCGCGAAGCAGCTCCGGCCCACGGCCTACGCCGTCGAGGCGCCGGTGTGCGGCGTGCTCGCGCCGCTGCTCGCCACCCCGAAGGCGGGAGCCGGCATCTACAACCGCTGTGCCCCCGGCGACGGCGGCCAGACCGTGCACCGTCCCAGGAACTACGACATCGAGCTGACCCGCACGGGAGCCGGCAGCGGCGTGGCCGAGCTCTCGTGGCTGGGCAACGACGGCACGTTCGACGCCCCGCGCTCGGTGCGGCTGGCCGAGGGCAGGCCGACCGAGGTCACGGTGCGCGCGCACGCGAAGTCCGCGGGCGCCCACTCGGCGCTGCTGCGCGTCGACGACCCGGCAACGCCCGGAATCGACCGGCTCGTTCCGGTCACCGTCGTGGCCGCCGCCGCCCCGGCGAAGCCGTCGTACGCCGTGTCCGACAAGGGCGCGGTGGACCGCAACGCGACGCGGTCGGTGTTCGTGGCCGTTCCCGAGGGCGCCGCGGCACTCACGGTCGGCCTGAGCGGCGTCGCCGAGGGCAGCCAGACCCGCTTCCTGGCGATCGACCCGCAGGGCAAGCCGGCGGAGGACACCGGGGTCGCCCGCTGCTACACCAACTACTCGGACGCGAAGGACTGCGACCCGGCCTCGCGCACGTACGAGCAGCCGATGCCGGGCGTCTGGGAGTTCGAGGTGGAGGCGCGGCGTACGTCGCCGGTCCTGGAGAACCCGTTCCGTCTGGACGCCACCGTACTGGGCGCACGCTTCGACGAGCCGTCCTCGGTGATCGAGGAGGCCGCGCTGCACGCCCCCGCCGAGAAGTCCTTCACGGCGGTCAACCTGTTCGCTCCCGTGACCGCTCACGCCGTGGGCGGTTCCCTGGGCGCGCTGGCCCAGGCCACGCCGACGCTGGGCGACCAGCAGATGACCGGCAAGACGGTGACGGTGCCGCGGGACGCGACCCGTCTGGAGGTGTCGATGGGCAACGCCTCCGACCCGGACGCCGACCTGGACCTGTATCTGATCGCGCAGTCCGGCGCGCTCGTCGCCTCGTCGACGAACGGCGGCGCGCGTGAGTCCCTGACGGTGAAGGACCCCGCGCCGGGGTACTACCTGCTCTACATCGCGGGCACCGACGTGCCCTCCGGGAGCACCACCTTCGACATCCAGGACACGATGTTCTCCGCGTCGCTCGGCTCGGTGACCGTGGACGAGGGCGCCCCGGTGCGTCTGGAGCCCGGCGAGTCGGCGAAGGTCGGCGGCCGGCTGGTTCCCGCCGCGGTGCCGCCCGCGGGCAAGCGTCTGGTGGGCCGGTTCTCGCTGGCCACCGAGGAAGGCACGGCACTGGGCAGCGCGGACGTGCTGCTCGGCAGGGTGACGCAGCCGCAGGCCGAGGTCACCGGCTGGTTCGGTCCCGCCGTCGGCATGAGCCTGGACGACACCGGCCGGGTCGCGGGCTCCCAGCAGGTGTCCGGCAAGGGCCGGCCGGTCCGCTGGGACGCGGAGCACGGCGTCGAGTTCGTCGAGAACGCGGACGCGCGAGACGGCCACGTGCTGAACCAGAGCCGGTCGGGCGGGCACGCCGTCGGCCAGCTGACCCTCGCGGAGGGTACGCGGGCCGCCGTGTGGGACGCGGACGGCAAGCTCACCGCACTGCCGCTGCCCGACTGGGAGGCGTACAGCTTCGCGCGGGCCTTCGCCGTCAACGACCGTGGCACGGTGGTCGGCAACGCGACCGGCTACATCAAGGACCCGGCGACCGGCCGCAGCCTCCAGGTGAACGACCCCTTCGTGTGGACGGCGGAGGGCGGCTTCCGCAAGCTGGCGCACCTGACCGACCGCCGTACGCTGACCGAGCCGGTCGCCCTCAGCGACTCCGGTGAGGCGGTCGGGCACTCGTCCGTGAACGGCGTGCGACACGCCGTACGGTGGGACGCCGACGGCACCATCACCGATCTCGGTGTGCTGCCGGGGATGGCCGACAGCACCGCCAGGTCGGTCAACGCCTCGGGCGTGATCGTCGGCACCAGCGGCGACGACGCGTTCGTCCTCAAGCCCGGCGGCACGATGACCCGGCTGCCCGACTACGGGTTCGACGCGAAGGCGCTGAGTGTGAACGACGCCGGCTGGGTCAGTGGCACCGTGGAACGCGAGCCGGAGGTCGAGACCGCCGTGGTGTGGGACCCCGAGGGCCGTATGTACGACCTGAAGGCGATGGTCGATTCGACCCGCTGGGTCCCGCTGGAGGGCATCGGCGTCAACAACCGCGGTGAGGTGGCGTTCTACGCCATGGACCGTGAGGCGCAGGGCGGAACGAGAATCGTGCTGGCCAAGCTGCCCGTCTGATCGTCCGCTCCACCCGTACGCGCGGCCCCCCGGCCCGGCCCTTACTCCGGGCGGGGGGCCGCAACGCTGAGGGCCCGCCCCCGGCACACGGCCGGGAGCGGGCCCAGGGAAGGTGGCTCCTGAGGAGAGGGGCGGGGCACACACCGCGTGATCATCGATCACGTCCGCCGGCCTGTCGACATCACGTCATGTCGCAGTCTCGTCAACCGTGTCCGAGCCCGCCCGCCCAAGGACCTGGACACACACCTGCGGGCGGGCCGAGGACCCCGTCGCTCCCCGCCCCCGTCCGCTTCGTTCGGATCCTGGAACCACCGTCCTCTCCCGGATTCAGCAGGTCCCGGCCGGGGGCGGGCGCGCTCCACCGGGTTCGTCGAGGCGGTGGTGCCGCCCAGCCGGAGCACGCGATTTCCGGTGTCGGCCGCCGCGAAGATCCGGTCCGGACAACGGATCACCTGTTCCGAATAGTGGACACACTCACTTGTGTGGCCTGTGACCTTCGAGTAAAGATCCCTCCCCATGAACTGGCCTGACAGAAACTCCGATTGGGAAGAGCTCGGTCTCGGGCCCGATGAACTGACGCTCTACGAGGCTCTCCTCGCGCCGAGCCGGCCGGCCTCGCTCGCCGCTCTCGGCCAGGCGACGGGCCTGCCGTCGGCCCGGGTCGCGACCGCTCTCGGCACACTCACGGATCAGGGCTTCGCCCTTCCTCCGGCGCCCGGCGATGCGCTTCCGAGCGCGGTCCCACCCGCCACCGCCTTGCGCAATCTGATCCGTCTCCGCCAGGCCGAACTCCTCGGCCGGTCGGCCCGCCTGGAGATGTTCAGCGCCTCGGTCGACCGCCTGGCAGCGCGCCTGCCGGGGGGCCTCCCCGACGAACGGTCCTCGGGGATCGAGGCGGTGCGCGGCCAGGAGGCGATCGCCGCTCGGGTGCGGGCACTGATGGCCTCGGCCACCAGCGAACTGACCCTTCTGGACCGTCCGCCGTACGCGTCACGGGGCGGCAGCGGTACGCCCGCCCCGCTCGCGGTCGCCGACCTCGTGGAGCGCGGTGTCGCCGTACGCGTGGTGGTGGACCGTGACGGTTTCGACCATCCGGGGCGGGTCCGTGGGCTCAACGAGCTCGCCGATCAGGGGGTCTCGATCCGGGTGGCCCGGGACCTGCCGACGAAGCTGATCGTGGCCGACCGGCGGGTCAGCCTGCTGCCGCCCACGGACACCGCCGACCCGACGGCGTCTGCGCTGGTCGTGAAGGACGCCATGCTGCACCACGTGCTGGTACCCCTGTTCGAGTCGGTATGGGACCGGGCGATGCCGATCGGTCCGGGCGATCAGGGCGACGTCACGGCCGACGACCGGGAACTCCTGACGCTGCTGGCCTCCGGCCTCAAGGACGAGGCCATCGCCCGCCGGATGAACGTGCACGTGCACACCGCCCGGCGGCACATCAAGCGGCTCCTGCGCGTCCTGAACGCGGAAACGCGCTTCCAGGCCGGGGTACAGGCCCTGCGCAAGGGCTGGCTGACGTCGTGAGGCGGCAAGGGAACCCGCCTCCAGTAATGCGCCGGTAACGGCGTCTCCCTATGGTCCGGTTGACCGGGAAGCCCCTGGCCCGTCTGGGGAGGCGGGGCCACGGGCCGACCGTCGACCCAACCCTCGGAACCCACAGGAGCCGGAATGAACGCCGCACCGCCCGGCGGTGCCCGACAGTACGCGCCGGACGGCCACGCCCCCGGCCCCCCGCACGCGGCTCCGGCCTCGGTGCCTACGGGGTGTCCACCTCGTACCGCCCGACCTCCAGGAAGTACCGCAGCTCCTCCGGCGTACCGTCGATGACCTCCTCGGCCGCCGCACGGAGAGCCGCACTGATGGTCGGATCGGCCAGGATGCGGGCGACAGCGACGCGATCGTCCTCGGCCTGAGCCAGGCGGTAACCGGTCTCCAAGAAGGCACGCAGAGCCTCCGGACTACCGTCGTCGAGGACCTCGTTGACCTCCCGGACGACAGCCCTGTCACCGTTCTGCTGCGCCACGTACAGAATGCGGAAGACAGCGACGCGATCGTCCTCGGCCTGAGCCAGGCGGTAACCGGTCTCCAAGAAGGCACGCAGAGCCTCCGGACTACCGTCGTCGAGCGCCTCGTTGGCCTCCCGGACGACAGCCCTGTCACCGTTCTGCTGCGCCAGGTGCAGGATACGGAAGACAGCGACGCGATCGTCCTCCTCCGAGGTTCCGCCCGCCGGCGCCTCGTCCACCGGCGTCCGGGACGTGGCTGTGACGGTCGTCGGCACGGCCGACGTGCCCGTGGCGAACGCCGGGGTCGCGAGGGCCGATGTCAGGGCGGTGGCCGCTACGAGCAGGGCAACGCGGGTCAGTCTCATGGGTGAGTTCCTCCGTGGTCGGGTGTCGGTGGGAACGTCCCACTCCAGGGGCTCCGATGTCACTGCCGGGAGTGGGCAGTCTTCGTCGCCCGTCGTTGCCGTCCCGATCTCCCCGTAGTTCACGACCAGGTGGGTGTCTACGTAGCGGGCCGACGTGAACGGGCGCTGCGGGTCGAGGCGGGAGCGCGGGTGAGGGCTCGGCGGCCGGACGGGGGGTGATCCGGGGGCGGGTTTCAGCCGATCGCCCCCGATCCGGCGCAGTGGAGCGTCCCGAGCGGGAGCTTCCGCACGCCCGACGCGCAACCGGCCCCACCCCCGCCCCACCGACCTTGCCGTGAGAGGCGCCGGGGCCACTCACCAAAGCGCACGGAACCGCCGCCCACGCTGAGGCCATCGCGTTCTTCCTGGGCCGATGCACGTCCAGCAGCCCCCTCGGCGCCAAATATTTGGTCCAGACCATTGACCCGCCGATCGGTCTCTCTCTAGCATCTGCGGCATCACGACAGCCCATCAGGGCAGCTGTCCTCCTCCCTCCGCTTCACCCTTCGCACGCGGAATACGTGTGCGGTTCAAGCCAGTTCGGGCCGACCGCCCACGGCCCGGCCCCCAGGAGCGTCATGCCCGTACCCGACCAGCAGTCCCACCCCGTACCGGCGAGCGAAACAGGGCCGGCGGGGGTTCACGACGCAGCCGTGCTCTCCGTCGGGCAGGAACGTCTCTGGTTCCTGGACCAGTTCGAACCGGGGGACGCGGCCTACAACATTCCGCTGGTACTCCGGTTCACGGGACCGCTCTCGCCAGAGGCCCTGGGGGGCGCCCTGGACGCGGTGGCCGGTCGGCACGAGGCGCTGCGCAGTCGGTTTCCCGCCGTCGACGGACGTCCGTACGTCGTCGTCGATCCGCCGTCTCCCGTACCGCTCGACACCCGCGACCTGCGGGGCCGCTCGGACACCGACATCACCTCGTGCGTCGGCGAGTTCACCAATCGCCCCTTCGATCTCGCCGAAGGTCCGTTGCTGCGGGCCGCACTGTTCCGTACCGGGGAAAGTGCCTACACGTTCTGCCTCGTGGTGCACCACATCGTCGCCGACGGCTGGTCCCTCGGTCTCCTGCGGTCCGAACTCGCCGCGCACTACTCCGCGCACCGCATGGGGACTACGGCGGAGTTGGCGGAGCCGCCGTCCTATCTGGCTCACGCCGCCGCGGAGCGCGCGTGGCTGGACGGGCCCGAGGCCATCTCGGCCCTCGACCACTGGCGGGAACTGCTCAGCGGCGCATCGCCGTTGGCGCTTCCCGTCGAGCGCCCCCGACCCGAGGTCCCGGGCAGCGGCGGCGCCTACTCCACCCAGGTGCTGCACGGTCTCGTCCCCGTGGTGGAGGCTTTCGCCCGGTCACGGCGCCTCACCCCGTTCATGGTGATCGCCGCCGCCTACCAGGCTCTTCTCCACCGCTGTACCGGCCAGGACGACTTCTGTGTGGGGGTGCCCACAGCGGCGCGGACCACGGTCGACAGCGAGCGGACCGTGGGCTATTTCTCCTCCACCCTGGTCCTGCGCGCGGACTTCGCCGGGGCGCCGTCCTTCGACGTCGTCCTGCGGCGGATCCGCGGTGACTGGCTCCGCGCCCTGACGCACGGCCGCGTACCGTTCGAACGGCTCACCGAGGAGCTGCGGCAGGACCGTGACACCGGCCGTACGCCGGTCTTCCAGACGCTTCTCACCGTGCACACGCAGAGCGGCGGCGCTCTCGGCGAGCACCGCTTCGCGGACCTCGTGTGCGCCGAGGGCGACGGCGGCCACACGGCCGCCAAGTTCGAACTGAGCCTGGACGTCCGCCCGGACGGAGACGATCTGCACGCCGTCTTCGGCTACCGCACCGACCTCCTCGACGCGGCGCAGACCGCCCGGATCGCGGCCCGCTTCGAGGTCCTGCTGCGTGCCGCCCTGGCAGCACCCGACACGCCAGTGCACCTACTGACCCTGCTCGACGCGCACGAACGGGCGGAGCAGCGGGGCGAGGATGCGGGACCCGCTCTCCCCCCGCACCCTCCGACGGTCCTCGCCGCGATCGACCGGGCGGCGCTCGTCCCCGGCGCGGTGGCCGTCATCGGTCCGGACGGAAGCCTCACCCGCGGCGAACTCGCCGACGCCTCCCGTGCCCTGGCTGCCCGGCTCCTGGCCCACGGCGTCGGCCGCGGGGACCTCGTGGCGCTCTGTCTGCCTCGCGGTCCGCTGCCGGTCGTGGCGATGCTCGCCGCCTGGCGCATCGGCGCCGGATACCTCCCTCTGGACCCGCACTACCCTTCCTCACGACTCGACTTCATGCTCCGGGACAGCGGTGCCGCTCTCCTGGTGACGGCTGACGGCGCGCCCGTCCCGGGTCTCACCGTCGACCTCCCTGTCCTGTCTGTCACCCCGCCGAACCGCCCGGAGAACGCGGCCGGGCCTCTCCCCGGAGCCGATACCGAGGCGGGCCCGGACGACCCCGCGTACGTCATCTACACCTCGGGCTCCACCGGTACGCCCAAGGGCGTCCTCGTACCGCACCGCGCTCTCGCGGCGCGTGTCGCCTGGATGCGCCAGGGCTACGGCCTCGACGAGGCGGACCGCGTCCTGCACTGCGCCTCACTCTCCTTCGACACCAGCGCCGAGGAGATCTTCCCGGCACTGGCGTCGGGCGCGGTCCTCGTCACGGCCCGGCCCGGAGCCGCCCTCTCCGACCAGCTGGCCGAGCCGTACGCGGCCGGTGTCACCGTCCTGGACCTTCCGACCCCCTACTGGCACCACCTCGTCGCCGACCTGGACGAAACCCCGTGGCCCGACTCGCTGCGCCTGCTGATCCTGGGCGCCGACCAGGCGCGCGCCGAGGCGGTCGCCGTCTGGCGGGCCCGCTTCGGCGACACCGTACGACTGGTGAACTCCTACGGCCCGACGGAGACCACCGTCATCGCCACGACGGCGGACCTGGGCGCTGCCGACGAGCTGCGCAGGCCGCCCATCGGGCGCCCCATCGGCGCGACGACCGTCGCCGTGCTGGACCGCCACGGCACGCCCGTGCCGCCCGGCACGCCCGGTGAGCTGGTGATCGGCGGGGCCGGTGTCGGCGACGGGTATCTGGGGCGCCCCGGCGCCACCGCCCGGTCCTTCGTGCCCGACCCGGACGGGCCTCCCGGGGCCCGCCGCTACCGTACGGGCGACCGGGTACGCCGTCGCGCCGACGGGCAACTGGAGTTCCTCGGCCGCCTGGACGGCCAGGTGAAGGTGCGCGGATTCCGGATCGAGCCCGGCGAGGTCGAGTCCGCGCTCCGCTCCCTGCCCGGTGTGGCCGAGGCCGTGGTGTCCGCCCGCGACGACCGGCTGATCGCCCACGTCGTACCGGCGCCGGCGATGCCCGCGCCGGACCCGGCGCGACTGCGCGCGGAGCTGTCCACGGTGCTGCCGCCGCATCTCGTCCCCAACGCCTGGGTCGTGCTCGATCAGCTGCCGCTCACCCCCAACGGCAAGGTGGACCGGGCGGCCCTGCCGGATCCCGAGGCCGCCTCACCCGCGAGGGCCGTGCACGTGCCGCCCCGGACCGAGGCGGAGGAACTGGTGGCCGAGGTCTGGCGGGAGGTGCTCGGCACGGGTCCCGTCGGCGCCGACGACGACTTCTTCGACCTCGGCGGCCACTCGCTCCTCGCCACCCGGGTCGTCGCCCGCATCCGCGCCGCCGTCGACCTCGCCGTCCCCCTGCGCACCCTGTTCACCCACCGCACGGTCGCGGCCTTCGCCGAGGCCGTGGAAGCCGCCCTGACCGCCGAGATCGACGCCCTGTCGGACACGGCGGCCGAAGAACTCCTCGCTGCGCAGGACGCACTGGAAGGAAGCCGGCCCGTCTCATGAGCGCCGACACCGCCAACCCGGCGGAACCCGCCGCGGCCCGCCTCTCGGCCGCCAAGAAGGAACTGCTGCGCCGCCGACTGGCCTCGCGCGCCGCCGCCCGCACCACCGTGCCCCGCCGGGACCCCGGCACGCCCGTCCCGCTGTCGTTCGCGCAGGAACGGCTCTGGTTCATGGAGCAGTTCGCTCCGGGAACCGCCGCGTACAACATCCCGGTGGTCCGCAGGCTCCGCGGCCCACTGGACACCGGCGCTCTCCGCGCCGCTCTGGACGCGAGCGTGGCGCGGCACGAGACGCTGCGCTCGCGGTACCCGGCCACCGACGACGGGCGCCCTGTGCTGGTCATCGACCCGCCCGGGCCGGCCGATCTCACCCATGCCGAAGCCGCCTGCCCGTCCGAGGCCGAGCGCCTCGTCGACGAGGCGTCGGCCGTGCCCTTCGACCTGGAGGAGGGGCCGCTGCTGCGAGCGCTCCTCATCCGGCTCGCCGACGACGACCACGTCCTGCTCCTGGTGGTCCATCACAGCGTCAGCGACGGCTGGTCCAGCGAGGTCCTGCTGGGCGAGGTGCTGCGCGGCTACGCCGCCCGCGTCGCGGGTGATCCGGATCCGCTCCCCGAACTGGCCGTGCAGTACGGGGACTTCGCCCTGTGGCAGCGCGAGCGGCTCAGCGGCGAGCGGCTCGCTGCCGAGGTGGCCCACTGGACCCGTGAGCTCGCCGGGATCGAGCCGCTGGAGCTCGCCTTCTCCCGTCCCCGCCCGCCCCGTCAGACCTTCGAGGGCGCCGGGCACGCGTTCTCCGTCGACCGCGGCGTCCTCGACCGGCTCGCGGCGCTCGGGCGCCGGCACGACGCGACCGTCCACATGGTCCTCCTGGCCGCCTTCCAGATCCTCCTGGCCCGCTACAGCGGTCAGCGCGACTTCGCCGTCGGCTCCCCCGTCGCCGGACGCGACGAACCCGAACTCGAAGCTCTGGTCGGCATGTTCGTGAACGTGATCGCCCTTCCGGCCCGGCTGGAGGGCGACCCGTCCTTCGCCGAGCTCCTCCGCCGCACCCGCGAGACCTGCCTCGATGCCTACGCCCACCAGGACCTGCCGTTCGCGCAGCTGGTCAGCGAGCTCAAGGTCCCCCGGGACGTGTCGCGACCGCCCGTCTTCCAGGCCGTCCTGGCCGTACAGAACTACGCCACCCAGCGCGACGCCGGATCGGACGGCCCCCTGGCGGCGGAACCGTTCGGGGTGCGGGCCAGCGGTACCCGTTTCGATCTCGAACTCTTCCTCCAGGAGTGGCCCGACGGGCTGCACGGCTCCTTCAACTTCAACACCGACCTCTTCGACGTTTCCGACATCGCGCGCCTCGCCGACCACCTCGGCAGGCTCCTCCAGGCCGTCGCAGCCGCCCCGGAGACCCCGCTGTCCGCTCTCGCCGGACGCACCCCGGACGAACTCGACTTCGAGACGCGCCGGTTCAACGACACCGCGCTGGACCGTGCGCCCACCACCCTCACCGCCCTCGTCGGCGAGCAGATCGCCCGCACTCCCGACGCGGTCGCCGTGGCCGTCGAAGGCCGGGCGGCCCTCACCTACCGGCAGCTCGACGCGCAGGCCGACCGGATCGCTGCGCGCCTGGCCGCCGAGGGGGTCGGTCCGGGCAGCCTCGTGGCCATCTGCTCCGAACGCATGCCCGAACTCGTCGCCGGTCTGCTCGGCATCCTGCGCACCGGTGCGGGCTACGCCCCGCTGGAACCCGGCTACCCCGCCGAACGCCTCGCCTTCCTCCTCGCCGACAGCGACGCGCCCGTCCTGCTCACCCAGCGCGGACTGCCCACACCGCACGGCTGCACGGCTCAGGTCATGCTGCTGGACGATCCCGCGGAGCCACCCAGGTCGCGCCGCGGCCCCGTGGGACCCGGCCCCGACGACACCGCGTACCTCATCTACACCTCCGGCTCCACCGGCCGCCCTAAGGGTGTCCCCAACACTCACCGGGCGATCGCCAACCGCATCCAGTGGATGCAGGACACCTACCGCCTCGGGCCGGAGGACGCCGTCCTGCAGAAGACCCCCGTCGGCTTCGACGTATCGGTCTGGGAGTTCTTCTGGCCCCTGGCCACCGGTGCGCGCATCGTTCTCGCCAAGCCCGGCGGCCAGAAGGACAGCGGCTATCTGCGGGACCTCATCGCCTCCGCCGGCGTCACCGTCGCCCACTTCGTCCCCGCCATGCTGACGGTCTTCCTCGCCGAGGAGGGCATCGAGCGGTGCACGACCCTGCGCCGCGTGATCAGCAGCGGAGAGGCCCTCCCGCCCGACGCCGCCCGCGAGCTGACCGGCCGGCTGCCGCACTGCGCCCTCGCCAATCTGTACGGGCCCACGGAGGCCGCCGTCGACGTCTCTTCGTGGGAGTGCTCCGGCCCCCTGGAGACGGTGCCGATCGGGCTCCCGATCGACAACACGCGGCTGTACGTACTGGACGCCGCTCTGAGCCCCGTACCGCCCGGCGCCCCCGGCGAACTGCACATCGGCGGCACGGCCGTCGCCCTCGGCTACCACCGCCGGCCGGGCCTGACCGCAGCCCGGTTCGTGCCCGACCCGTACGGCCCGCCGGGCTCCCGCCTCTACCGCACCGGCGACCTGGCCCGCCGCCGCCCGGACGGCGCTCTCCAGCACCTCGGCCGCGTCGACCAGCAGATCAAGCTGCGCGGGCTGCGGATCGAGCCCGGCGAGACCGAGGCAGCGCTGCGCGCCCAGCCCGGTGTCGCCGACGCCGCCGTCGTCCTGCGCGAGGACCGGCCCGGCGACAAGCGTCTCGTCGGGTACGTCGTGGCCGCCACCGGCTCCGACGAGCCCGACCCCGCACGGCTCCGTACCGCGCTCAAGAGGGTGCTGCCCGAGCATCAGGTCCCCGCGGTGGTGGCCATCGTCCCCGCCCTGCCGCTCACCCCCAACGGAAAGCTCGACCGCCGCGCCCTGCCCGCTCCCCAGATGCGGCGCGCAGCCGGCGCCACCCGGCCCACCACCCCGACCGAGCTCCTGCTCGCCGAGATCTGGAACGAGGTGCTCGGCCTGACGGAAGTCGGCACGGACGAGGACTTCTTCGACCTCGGCGGCCACTCGCTGCTCGCCACCCAGGTCGTCGCCAGGGCCCGCGGCCGGCTCACCGAGGCGGGCGCGCAGCCCGTCAGCGTCATGGACCTCTTCACCCACCGCACGATCCGCGACCTGGCCGCCGTCGCCGCAAGAGACGAGCACGACGACACTCCGCGGCCCCTGCTGCACCGGCTCACCCCGCCCGTGTCCGCCGCCCGCCGTACCCGCACCTTCGTCTGTGTCCCCTACGGCGGCGGCAGCCCCGTCGTCTACCAGCCCGTCGCCGACGCGCTGCCCTCCGACGTCGAACTGTGGGCCGTCGCCGTGCCGGGCCACGACGTCGGCGTGACGGAGGAGTCCGTGCCGTTCGACGAACTCGCCGAGCGCATCGCGGGCGAGGTACGGGAACGGACGGAGGGACCCGTCGTCGTCTACGGCCACTGCGCCGTCGGTACGGCGCTGGCGATCGCCGTGTCCCGGCTGCTGGAGGCGACCGGCCATCCCCTGGAGGCCGTCTACGCCGGAGCCCAGTTCCCGTTCGCCCGGCCGCGCAGCCGCGTTCTCAACGCACTCAGCCGCGTCGCCTCCCTCGAACCCCTGCTCGGCGACCGGGTCTACGCGAACTGGCTCATCGGACTCGGCGTGAACACCTCCGACCTCGACAAGGAGCAGGCCGCCTTCATCATCGGCAACATGCGCCGCGACACCCAGGCCGCCGAGGACTACTTCACCCGCGCCATCGCCGACGTCGCCGCCGGCGCTCCGCGGCTGCGCGCCCCGCTCGTCTGCCTGATCGGCGACCAGGA
The DNA here is from genome assembly GCF_036195325.1 of Streptomyces sp. NBC_00234. Classification (NCBI taxonomy): domain Bacteria; kingdom Bacillati; phylum Actinomycetota; class Actinomycetes; order Kitasatosporales; family Streptomycetaceae; genus Streptomyces; species Streptomyces sp. NBC_00234. The sequence continues at coordinate 816,458 of NZ_CP108101.1, forward strand.
CCCGGCGGCCGACTTCTACCAGGAGCGCTACCGGGAGTGGCTGCTGCTGGCCGAACGCTCCGCCGTCGCCGTCCTCGACCAGGGCGGGCACTTCTTCCTCAAGTACCGTGCCGCCGAGGTCGCCGACGCGGTCACCACGGTGCACCTCGCGGTCCGCGACGGGCTGACCGACGAACTCCCCGCCCGCGATCCGCTCCACTCGTGGTGGTTCCACGGGGACACCGGCCCCGTCGCGGCGGCCGATGGCACACCGGCGGACGAACAGCCCTCTGCTCCACCCCACGAGGGCACGGAGTCCGGAGCCGGGCCCGAACCCAGCATGCGCCGGTTCCTCCTGGTCGCCGTCGGGCAGCTCGTCTCCATCACCGGCTCGGCGCTGACCGAGTTCGCCCTCCCGATCTGGATCCTGCTGAACACCGGCTCCCTCACCCGGTACGCGCTGTACGCGGTCGTCGCCATGGTCCCCGGCATCCTCGTCGGCCCGCTCGCGGGAGCCCTCGTCGACCGGATGAACCGACGTACGGTGCTCCTCGCCGGCGACATCGCCGCCTGCACCACCCAGGCCGGACTCCTCGCTCTGCTCGTCACCGGAAACCTTCACTCCTGGGAGGTGTACGTCCTGCTCGGCGTACTCTCCCTCGCCCTGACGTTCCAACGGCTCGCCTACGCGTCCGCGGTCCCGCAGCTCGTGCCCAAGCAATACCTCGGCCACGCCAACGGCATCGTTCAACTCGCATTCGGAACAGCTCAGTTCGTCGTTCCACTGGTGGCCGTGGCGCTCATGGCGGCGATCGGTCTACGCGGCATTCTCGTCATCGACGTGGTCAGTTACGTCCTGGCCATCGGCATCCTGCTCGCGGTGAAGTTCCCCCGGACGCTTCCGTGGACGCGGCGCGAGTCCCTCGTGTCCGAGATCCGGCACGGCTTCACGCATTCATGGCGCAACCGGGGTTTCCGCGCCATGCTGCTGTGGTTCGCGGGCCTCAACATCTTCCTCTCGCCCCTCTTCCTGCTCATCACTCCGCTGGTCCTCGCCTTCGACGACCTCGCGGGCGCGGCGCGGGTCGCCGTCGCGGGCGGCGCCGGAGCGATCCTGGGAGGGATCGTCATGGGCTTCTGGGGCGGCCCGCGCCGGCACCGGCTGCGGGGCATGCTCGGCATCGCGGCGCTTCTGGCCCTGGCCGGAGCCGTCACCGGGCTGCACGCCAGTCTCTGGGTGATCGCCGCCGGGGCGTTCGGCATGTCCTTCGCGCTCTCCCTCGTCAACGGCGTCTACTCCACGATCGTCCAGGTCAAGGTGCCCCAGCGCTTCCACGGCCGCGTCTTCGCCCTGAACACCCTGGTCGCCTGGTCCACCCTGCCGTTGGGGCACGGAGTCATCGCCCCGCTGGGCTCCTCGCTGCTGGGACCGCTGATGGAACGCGGAGGGGCGCTCGCCCCCGTCTTCGGCCCCCTGATCGGCACCGGCCCCGGGCGCGGTATCGCCCTGATGTACGTCCTGTTCGGGTGCGCCATGCTCGGCATGGTCGCGCTCGGCCTGCGCCTTCCCGTGCTGGCCCGCTTCGACCGGGACGTCCCCGAAGCCGAGCCCGACGACCTGGTCGGCCTGCGCGAGCGTGCCCGGATCGCCGCCGCCCGCCGTGCGAAGGAGAGCCGGACGTGACCGACGCTGCCGCCACCCTGCCCGCCCTGCTCGCCCGTCGTGCCGCCGTGCACGGCGACCGCACGGCCCTCGTCACCGGCCGCGAACGGCTCGACTTCGCTTCCTGGCAGGCCCGTTCGGGGGCGTACGCCTCCGCTCTGCGCTCCGCCGGACTGCGGCCCGGGGACCGCGTCGTGCTGCAGCACGGCACGAGCCGGTGGACGGAGTTCGCCGTCGCGTTCCTCGCGGTGCTGCGCGCCGGCGGGGTGGCGGTGCCACTGTCCGACCGGTCCGCGCCCGCCGCCACGGCGTACGCGCTCGCCGATGCGGGGGCCCGCTTCCTGCTGCACGGCGGGACGGACCTCCCGGCCGGAATCCCTTCCGGGACACGTGTGTTGACCGAAACCGACGCCGAAGGCCACCCCGCCCGGCCGGACCTGCCCGACCCCGCACCCGGCGACCTCGCCCAGATCCTCTACACCTCCGGCACCACCGGAACCCCCAAGGCCGTCGGCGCCCGCCACGCCAACCTGGCACACGGCTGCACGCTGGACGAGCGCCGTCGGCCGCTGCGCCACTCCTCCGCCTTCCTGCACGCCTTCCCGGTCGGCACGAACGCCGGACAGACCATGCTGGTCAACGCGCTCAACGCGCACGCCACGTGTGTCACCGCTCCGCAGTTCACCCCGGCGCGCTTCCTCCGCCTGCTGTCCGAACACGACGTCGGAAGCGTCTTCCTCGTCCCCGCCATGGCGATCGAGCTGCTGGCGTCACCGGCCCTCGCGGACGCCACCGCCTCCGGCGCGCTCGACTCCGTCCACCTGGTCGGTTCCACGGCAGCCGCCCTGCCGCAGCCGGTCGCGCTCGGACTCGGCCGCGCCTTCCCGAAGGCGCAGATCGTCAACTACTACACCTCCACCGAGGCCGCGCCCGCGCAGATCACCCTGCTGTTCGATCCGGCCCGTCCCGCCTCCCCCGGCCGGCCCGCCTCCCTGGCCGATCTGCGCGTGACCACCCCCGACGGGCTCCCGGTCCCGGCGGGCCGGGCGGGCGAGCTGTGGCTGCGTTCGCCCTCGGCTCCGCGGGCGTACATGGGCGAGACGGACGGCGAGGTCTTCCAGGGACGCTGGGTACGCATGGGGGACCTCGGCCGCATCGACGAGGACGGCTTCCTGCACCTGCTCGACCGGGAGCGCGACGTCGTCAAGTCGGGCGCCCACAAGGTCTCCACCCTCCAGGTCGAGAACGCCCTGCACTCCCATCCGCAGGTACGCGACGCCGCCGCCGTCGGAGTACCTCATCCCGTGCTCGGGAGCGTCGTCGCCGCCGTGGTCGTGTCCGACGCCGGTCTGACGGCGGCGGCCCTGCGGATCTTCCTGCTCGATCACCTGGCCGTCCACGAACTGCCCGCCACCGTGCTGTTCCTCGACGCGCTGCCCCGTAACGAGGCCGGCAAGGTCCTCAAGCGCGATCTGCGCCGGCTCCTCGCCCAAGACCACCCCGAGGCCACCCTGTGAACGCGATCCTCAGCCCCGCCCAGCACGGCATCTGGCTCACCGAGCGCACCCTGGACACCGCTGCCGCCTATCACCTGACCCTGACCGTGGACCTCGACGGCCCCGTCGACCCCGACGGCATGGTGCGGGCGTGCTCCGCCGTCGCCGCCCAACACCCTTCCCTCAGCACGGTGTTCGCTCCTGACGGCACACCTCGAACCGGCACGGAACCGTCCCGTGCGCGGGTGGTCGACTGCGCCGCCGGTGAGCTCGACACCCTCCTCGCCCGGGAGCGGGCCCTTCCCTTCGACCTCGTCGGCGGTCCGCTGCACCGCTTCGTCCTCTTCCGGCTGTCCCCGGTACGGCACGTCCTGCTCCTGACCGCCCATCACCTCGTCTTCGACGGCGAGTCCAAGGACCGGCTGGTCAACGACCTGGCCAACGCCTACCGGCGGGGTCCGCTCGCTCCCGTCGCCCCGCGACCGGCGGTCGAGCCCTCCGCCGGTGCCCTCACGGACGCGGAGGCGTACTGGGCCGCCCGTTGGCGCGAGCCGGCCGCGCCCACGCTGCCCGGCCTCGTGCCGTCCGGCGCCCCCGGCACCGCCCCCGCGCCGGGCGCCGAGATCTCGTCGAGCCTCGGACCCGGGAGGACCGCTCTCCTGGACACCACGGCGCGCCGGCTCGGTCTGACCCGCTTCGAACTTCTCACGGCGTCCTGGCACGCCCTGCTGGCCCGTTACGGCGACCCCGCCCCGGTCACGGCCATCGAACTGTCGCTGCGTCCGCGGGGCGAGGCGGTCGGCGTGGGGCTGGCCGTCAATGAGCTGCCCCTCTTCAGCACCACGGCCCCCGACGCGCCGTTCGCGGCCTGGTCCCAGACCGTCCGCACCGAACTGCGCGCCCTGTACCGGCACCGGGCCGTCCCGCTGGGCCGCTCCGTACGCGGCCTGACCCCGCGCACCGCGCTCACCCCCCTCTCCCTCAGCTACCGGCGCCGACCGGCCGCGGAACAGCCCGCTTTCGGCGACGGGGTGCGCGCCGAGGTCCGCTGGATCGGCTTCTGCGGCACCGCGCGCAACCTGCTCCACCTCCAGCTCGTCGACTCCGGGTCCGAGATCGACGCGAGCCTGCAGTACCGGGCCGACGCCCTCACCGCCGAGTCGGCCCGGAGCATCGCCGGGCACTGGAAGACGCTCATCGACGGCGTACTGGCCGACCCCGGCACACCCGTCGGCGACCTGCCGCTACTGACGCCCCGGGAACGGTCGGACCAGCTCGCCGCACCGGCCCCCCGGCCCGAACTCGCCCGGTGCACCGTGCCGGCGCTGTTCGCCCAGGCGGTGGCGGCCCACCCCGACGCGGTCGCCGTCGTCCGCGGCGAGGAGATCCTGACCTACCGCGAGCTCTCCGGTCTCGTCGCGCACGCGGCCACCGCGCTGCGCCGCCACGGCGCGGGCCCGGGCACCCTGATCGGCATCGGCCTGCCCCGGGGGCGCGACCAACTGGTCGCCGTCCTCGCCACCCTGGCCTGCGGTGCCGCCTACCTGCCGCTCGACCCCGACTACCCGGCCGAGCGGCTGGCCTTCATCCGGTCCGACTCCCGTCTCGCGCTCCGGATCACCGCGCACCCCGACGGCCCCGGCGACCTCGTGCCGGCCGATCTCGCACCCGAGGGCGCGGACACCCCGGCGCTGCCCCCGGGTCCGACGCCCTCCCATCCCGCCTACGTGCTCTACACCTCCGGCTCCACCGGGCGTCCCAAGGGGGTCGAGGTGCCCCACTCCGCGCTCGCCAACGTCCTGGGCGCGCTGCGCGACCATCTGGGCTCCGGCCCCGAGGACCGCTGGCTCGGACTCACCTCGCTGTCCTTCGACATCTCCGCCGTCGAACTGCTTCTGCCCCTCGTCACCGGAGGGCGCGTCGTCCTCGTACCGGAGGGCGGCCACCGCGACGGCCCCGCGCTCCTCGGCCTCATCCACGGCGAGGGGATCACCCACGTCCAGGCCACCCCCAGCGGATGGCGGCTGCTCCTCGACGCGGGCCTCACCGGCGCGGCGGCCGGGCTCACGGCGCTCACGGGCGGTGAGGCGCTGCCCCCGTCCCTCGCCAGGGACCTGGCCGCCGTGAGCAAGCGGCTCGTGAACGTCTACGGCCCGACCGAGACGACCATCTGGTCCTCCCTCGCGGAACCCGCGATGACCGACGACGAACAGGTCCTCATCGGCGAACCGCTCGCCAACACCCGCGCCTACGTCCTCGACGAGCGGCTGCGCCCCGTCCCGTACGGACTGCCGGGCGAGCTCTGCCTCGGCGGCGCGGGGCTGGCCCACGGCTACCGGCACCGCGCGGGTCTGACGGCCCTGCGGTTCCTCCCCGACCCGTACGGCCCGCCGGGATCGCGCATCTACCGCACCGGCGACCTCGTCCGACGGCTGCCCGGCGGTGGGCTCGTCTACCTCGGCCGCTCCGACACCCAGGTCAAACTGCGTGGCCACCGGATCGAGCTGGGCGAGATCGAGGCACGGCTGGCGTCGCATCCCTCGGTGGCCCAGGCCGCCGCCGCGGTGCACGGCGCGGACGGAGACCGCCGGCTGAGCGCCTATGTCGTCCCAGCAGGCCCGGCTCCCACGGCGGAGGAGCTGCGTGCCCACCTGTCCGCCACGCTCCCCGCCGCCGCCGTGCCCGGCACGTACACCCTGCTGGACGCCTTCCCGCTCACGCCCAACGGCAAGCTGGACCGGGCCGCGCTCCCGGAGCCGGTCCCGGACCGGAGCGGGCCCTCGGCCGCCGACGACACGGACGCCGAACTCGACCCCACCACCGGAGCGGTGCTCGCCATCTGGCGCGAGGTCCTGGCTCTGGACGACCTCGGGCCCGACGAGGACCTCTTCGACCTCGGCGGCCATTCCCTGACCATCACCGCCATCGCCGCCCGCATCCACCAGAACCTCGGCGTGGACGTCCCTCTCGACGTCTTCTTCGACACCCCTACCGTGCACGGCGTCACCGCCGCCGTCACCGCACTGCGCAAGGAGTAACCCCATGAGCGATCCGACCCGCTATCTCGTGGCCGTCAACGACGAGGAGCAGCACGCCCTCTGGCGGGACGGCACGCCGCTGCCCGCAGGCTGGCGGGCCGAGGGCTTCAGCGGCACCGAGGAGGAGTGCGTCGCGCACGTCGACCAGGTGTGGCCGGACATCCGGCCGCTCAGCGTGCGCCGCCGTCTGGCCGACGAGGCCGCCCGCCAGGCCGGCGGTGCCCGGTGAACGCGCCCGCCCCGACCCGCCACCGCCTTGCCCAGCTCGTCGAACGGGCCACGGACGGCCAAGTCGCCGCCGACGAGATCGTCGACTCCGCCGAACCCCTCGCCGCGCTCGGCGTCAGCTCGCTCTCCCTGCTGCGGCTGGCCGACAGCCTGGAGTCCGAGTACGGCGTCCTCATCGACCTCGGCGACCGGGCGCTGTACACGGAGGGGCTCGCCGGGCTCACCGCTCGCGTGCGGAGTCTGGCGGCGGAGGGCACCCCGTGACGGCGGCGGCGCCGGACACGGTGGTTCCCGGCACGGCGGCACCGGGCCCCGGTCGGAACCCGGCGGACGCGACGACGACGGTCTCGTTCACGGGCGGCCGCTCCGGCGACGCCCCGCTCACCTGGGGCCAGCGCGCGATCTGGCACGCGATCGGCCGCACCGCACCCAACGATCACTACTTCAACATCGGGCGCGTCCTGCCCCTCGCCGACCGGGGTGCGCCCGTCGACCTGCCCCGGCTGACGGGCGCGCTCGCCGCGCTCCTCGTCCGTCACGAGGCGCTGCGCACCCGGATCGTGGCCGGTGACGACGGAGATACCCGTCAACGCCTGTATGCCGAGGGGACGGTGGAGGTCCGCGTCCACGACGAGCCCGACCCGGACGGCAGCGGGGCCGCCGCCGAGAGCCTGTTGTCGTCCCTCGCCTCCCGCCGTTTCGACTACGCGCGCGAGTGGCCCGTACGGTTCGGCGTCGTACGCCACGAAGGCCGGATCACCCACGTCGTGCTGGCGCTGTGCCACCTGGCCACCGACGGGCACGGCGCCGAGGTCCTCGTCCGCGATCTGCGGCTGCTGGCCCGCCGCGGGTCGGCCGGTCCCGCCTGCGCCGAGACCCCTCTGGATCTCGCACGGCACCAGGCGTCCCCGGCCGGCCGCCGCTCCGGCGGGGCCGCGCTCGCCCACTGGGAGAAGGGTCTGCGGCAGGCCCCGCCGACGATGTTCCCCACTCCGGTCGCGGCGCCGCGCACCCCCCGTTTCTGGACGGGCCGCCTGGTCTCCGCCGCCCTCCCCCGGGCCGTCGAGGCGCTGGCCGCCACCCACCGGGTCAGCGGCTCGACCGTGCTCCTCACCGCCTCGGCCGCTCTGGTCGCCGCAGATCAGGGGCACTCCGTGGCGACGGTCATGCCGATCGCCGGCAATCGGGCGGCGCAGGACCACCGCACCCTGGTCAGCACGCTGTCCCAGGACGCGCTGTTCGTTCTGCGCATGGACGATGTCCCGGGTCCGGACGCCGATTTCACCGACCTGCTCGCGGGTGCCTGGCCGGCCGCGCTCGCCGGGTACCGTGCGGCCGCCTACGATCCCGCCGACTGGGACGCCCTGTTGGACCGGGCGGCCCAGGAGCGCGGCACCGAGGTGCACCCGTACTGCTGCTTCAACGACATGCGGCTGGCGGAACGGCCCGCAACCCCCCGTAAGGCGCCGCACGCGGACGAACTCGCCGCGCTCCGCCGCCGCAGCGTGCTCGACTTCCCCGCGACGCAGGACCGCGTCGCCTGCCGGTACTGCCTGCACGTGAGCGGGGACGACAGCGCGCTCACCGTCACCCTCACGGCCGACACCGCCTATCTGCCGCCGGCCGCCATCCACGCGCACCTGCGCGCCATCGAGGAGGTCGTCGTGTCCTCGTCGGCCGGAACCCCGCCTCCGCTCGCGGCGCTGCCCGGACTCCTCGCCACGGAAGGGTCCGGCCGATGAGCGCGAGCCGCGTCCCGCGTCCGCTGGCCCGCGCGGGGACGACGTCCTGCGTCCAGGGCGGGAGCATGCGTTTCGGCGTGACCGCCGGCGACGGCGGCCCGCTGACCGGTCACGTCGTCGTCACCGACGTCGTCTCCGAGCGCCCGATGACGCGCGTACCCGTTCACGGGACCGGCTGGACGCTCGACGTCCCGCCCCACTGGCCCAGTTCCCTGTACGTGGCCCGTTTCCACGACGACCGGCCCGAGACACCGGCGCCGGAGCGCGACGCCGAACACGAGGTGTGGTTCGTCGTCCGCGCGGCACGCCCGGCGGCGACCTCGTCCGTGCTCGTCTCCGTTCCCTTCGCCACCTGGCGCGCCTACCACCGTGCGGGACAGCCGGGCCGCAGCATCTACTACGCGGAGGAGCCGGGCCGCGCCGCACGGGTGTCCCTCACCGAACCCGGGGGCGGGCCGCCGCCCGAGCGCTGGGAGGAACCTCTGCTGCGCTGGCTCCCGGAAGCCGGGTACCCGGTGGAGTTCTGCTCCGGCTTCGATCTGCACGACGGCGACGAACTCCTCTGCGCCTACCGGCTGCTGGTGATCAACGGGCACGACGAGTACTGGTCGGCCGGGATGCGAGACAGCGTCGAGACCTTCGTCCGCAAGGGCGGCAATCTGGCGGTCTTCGCGGGCAACACGGCCTGGTGGCAGATCCGCCTGGAGGACGGGGGCCGCACGATGGTCTGTCACCGCGACGCCGCCGCCGACCCCGTCACCGCCGTGGACCCGCGCCTCACCACCGTCGAATGGTCCAGTTCTCCCGTCGACCGTCCCGAGAACTCCATGACCGGGGTGAGCTTCCGCAACGGCGCCGGCGCGTGGGGCGAGGGCATGGCCGTGATGGGACGCGATGCCTATACGGTCCGGTTCGCCGACCACTGGGTCTTCGAGGGCACCGGGCTCGCCGACGGCGACGCGTTCGCCCGGGGCGCGCTCGGGTACGAGACGGACGCCGCCGAACTCGACTGGTCGGCCGGCGTGCCCCGGGCCACGGGCCGTGACGGCACCCCGCGCTCCTTCGCCGTCCTCGCCACCGCGGACCTGCGGCACTGGCGTGCGTACGGACAGGGCGGCTGGGCCACCATGGGCGTCTTCCGCCTGGGCGCCGGCACGGTCTTCAACGCGGCCACCATCAACTGGGGCCGGGCACTGCCCGATCCGGTCGTGGACCGGATCACCCGCAACGTCCTCGACCGCCTCGGTGGTACGTCGCCCCGGTCCGCCTGGCAGACCGTCGGGCCGGCGCCGCGTCTGCGGGCGCTCGCCGCCTGCGAGGGCCTGCTCTTCGCCGTGGCCGAGGACGGCAGGACCCTGCTGCACCGCGAGCCGTCCGACCAGAACGTGCCGTGGGTCCCGTGTCCGCCCGCGCCGGGAGCCGAGCCGGAGATCCGGTGTCTGACGGCGCCGCGCGAGGCGTGCCGGCCCGTGCCCCTGGCCCTCCTCGCCGTCGGCACGGACGACCACCTGCTCGTGCGCGCCCCGGTGCCCGGGCCGGCTCCCTGGACCCCGGCGGGAAAGGTCCCTGCCGGGACGACCGCCCTGGCCATGTGCGACAACACGCTCTTCGCGGTGACCCCGCACGACGACACCCTGCACCATCGGCCGGCCCTGCACCCCGAGGCGCCGTGGACAGCGCTGGGACCGGCGGGCAAAGCAGCCTCCCTGACCGTGCTCAACGCCCGTCTGTACGCCGCAGGTCCGGACGGACTGCTCACGCGCCCGCCGGTCACGACCGACGTCCCCTTCACCCTCGCCGGCCCCTTCCCGGAGGCCAGGGCTCTCGCCTCGTACGCGGGGCGGCTGCTCGCGGCGACCTCCGACGACCTCCTCGTCAGCCATCCGCCGGCGTGAACGGAACGCTCCCCGTGGCGCCCGCCCCACACCGCCCGCCGGGACTTTCGCGGCCCGGGGCACTCCTGTCACCCGCTCGGTTCACCTGAGGTCGGCCTGTGAGGGGGCGTCGTCCAGGAAGCCGCCCGACTGGTGCTGCCACAGCTTCGCGTAAGCGCCGTCCGCCGCGAGCAACTGCTGATGCGTGCCCTGCTCGACGATCCGCCCCCGGTCGAGGACGACGAGCCGGTCCATGGTGGCGACCGTGCTGAGCCGGTGCGCCACCACCAGCGCCGTTCGGCCCTCCATCAGGTGCCACAGCGCCTTCTGGACCAGGACTTCGCTCTCGGAGTCCAGGGCGCTGGTCGCCTCGTCGAGCAGGAGGATCGGTGCGTCCCGCAGGATCGCGCGGGCGAGGGCGACCCGCTGGCGCTGTCCGCCCGACAGCTTCACGCCCCGCTCGCCCACCATGGTGTCGAAGCCGTCCGCCAGCGCGTCCGCGAACTCCGTGACGTGGGCCGCCTCGGCGGCGCGGCGGATCTCGGCGTCGGTGGCGTCCGGGCGCGCGAACGCGATGTTGTCGCGCAGCGTGCGGTGGAACATCGCCGGGTCCTGCGGAACGTAGGCGAACAGACTGCGCAGATCCGCCTGACGCAGGGTGCTGATGTCCTGCCCGCCGACCAGGATCCGGCCGCTGTCGATGTCCGTCATGCGCAGCAGCAGCCGGCTGAGCGTGGTCTTGCCACCGCCGGACCTGCCGACGAGCCCGATCTTCGCACCGCTGCTCACCTCGAGGTCGAGGCGTTCGAAGAGCGGCTTCCCACCGGTGTGGGCGAACGTCACCTGTTCGAAGCGGACATCGGCGGCCTCGGACAGCAGGGGTTGCGGTGCCACCGGGTCGAGGACGGTCGGTTGCGCCAGCAGAAGCTCGGTGAACTGCCCGGCCTCTGTCATCGAGCTCTCCAGACGGCGGTAGATCTGGTTGAACTCGAACATGATCCGTGTCGCGTTGGTGTAGTACGTGAAGGCCACGACGACCGCCTCCACACCGTGTCCGCCGCCGCCGAGCGTCACCGCGAGCAGCAGGCCCAGGACATTGGTCAGCACCGACATCGGAGCGACGAGCGTGTCGATGCGCAGGTTCCCGTAGTCCCACGACCGCAAGGTGAGCCGCCGTGACTCCGCGACCCTGGAACGGTGTTCGGCGGCCTCGGGGCCCTCGGCGCCGAAGGCCCGGACCGTATCCATGTTCATCAGGCTGTCGGCGACATGACCCGACACCTGGGCGATGGCCTCCTCACGCTGGTCGACAAGTGCCTGCCTGCGCCGGATGAGCGGGGTCACGCACAGCGCGGTCAGTGCGATCATCGCCAGGAGTCCCACGACGAGCAGCGGATCGTAACTCCACAGGACGACCGACCCGAACAGCAGCGGCACCAGGCTGCCCACGACCGAGAAGGTCAGGGTGTCGACGCATTCCTCGAAGCGTGAGGCGAAGCTCAGGACCCGCTTGGTCAAGGACCCCGCGAAGTTGTCGTGGAAGAAGGTGGCGTCCTTGGCGAACAGCTCGTCCATGCCGATCACGTAGAGGTGCTCGATGCCCCGGGCGTCCACGCGGTTGAGGAAGTGGAGACCCACGCGCCACAGTGCCTCGGCGAGCAGCAGCACTGCGGCGAAGCCGAGCAGGTAGGGCATCATGGCGCCGAGGCCGGTCCCGCCGCCGTCCGCGATGTGGCCGACGAGCTTGGCGACGATCAGCGGCGCGATGTACTGGATGCCGATATTGCCCAGTGCCGGCGACAGCATCGCGGGTGCCGTCAGCCATCGAAGCCGGACCAACTCCTTTCCGTAGTACCGCAGTACCAGGAGGACCGATCCCTTGCCCGGCCCTTCCTCACGTACGTCAGGCAATGCCCTTCCCCCTGTGTGATGGTGCGGCGGGCCCCTCCGCGTGTCTCCGGGAGGAGGCGCGGTCGCGGTACCGGCAGCGGGGCGATTCGGTTGTTCGGTGCGGTGGCGGCCGGCTCGGTCCGTTCGGCTGACTGTCTTCGGCCGCGTCGTCCTCCGACCGGCCGTGTCCGGCGGTAGCGCATCGCAGTGTCCCGCGACCGCGTCCGAGGGTTCCACGCGTTTTTCTCGGCCATCGACACCGGAGAAATCCCGTCAGCCCTACGCAGGAGCGACGGAACTGCGCGCCTCGGCAGGAATAGCCCCCTGTTCTCCGTCCACGGCGACACCGGTACGGGGGAGGGAGCGCGGGCCCCTCTGACGGCGAAGGCCCCATGCATCCGGTCGGCGCACGGACACGGGACGCTCCGAGGGCCCCGGAGTGCGGCGACGATCGTTCGAGTCGTGGAGACTTGAGACCTGGGCGTCGCCCGCCGAGCAGCTGAACGCCACACAGGCGAGGCACGGAGGGTGGTACGAGCGCGCCACATCCCGCTCCAGCACCAGACCCAGGCCGACGAGGAGGACACGATCAACACCGCGGAAACGAGCAGGCACCCGCTGGACCCCGCCAGCATTCTCAACGCGAAGAAGACGCTCCTCGAACTCCTGAGCCGCGCCGGGGTGTTCCGGGACGAGGCCGAAGAGCTGATCGCTCTCGTGGAGGCAGGGGCGATCGCAGACGCGCACAGCGAGGCAGGGAAGGCGGACGTGCCCCCCGGTGAGCACGGGGAACCGTACGCCACCGGCTGGCACGACGGCGCCCGGGCCGTCAGTGACGCATTTGTCCGCGTCGCCGAGCGCGCCCTTGAGCGCGCCATCGGCCAGGCGATGTCCGACGCGGTGGGGGACGACGCCGCACCGGGCCATCACGTCGTCGGCAGGGTGGACGTAGAGCGCGCGAAGGTCGCCGTGACGCCGCTCTATCTCTCGTTCAGCGACGTCTCGAACCTCGACCCCGAGGTTTCGGACGAGGTCCTCACCGCGGTACTCGGCACGATGAGCGTCGTGGGGCGGATCGGGTACTCCGGCCGGCTGAAGGAGTTCACCGAGACCCACCGGAAGCGGCTGGCCGAGGTGTACGCGCAGTACGGGCCCGGGAGCCGCATCGCCGTCCACGGCCGCTACTCCCTCCTCCACTCCCCCACGAGCGTCGCCGTGCTCGAACGCCTCACCGCCGCTCCCTCGGCGCTCCGGGCGGAATGGGAGCAGGCGGAACTCCCGCCGGCGTGGCTGGACGGACTCACGACCGCTTGGGACGCGCCGCACGCTCCACCGGGCTGACGCCGGTCCGGCGCAGTGCCTTCCCGTACGACGTCACCGTCCTTTCACCCCTCACGTTCGACCTGCCGCAGGCACAGACCGGCCAGGAATGGAGCGGCACGCTGCTGATGCCGCACGGCTCGCGCCCGCCGACGATCCCCGACGACCTCGCCCAGGCCGCTGCCGAGGCTGGTGTCGACACGGGAGGCTGGTCACCGGCCGAGGCCCGGCAGCTTCTGACCTTCCTCGGCGAAGCCGGCCCTGGTCCCGTCCGCACCGACCGGATCGGCATGATCATCGCGGCTCTGGCGGGTCGTCCGTGAGCGCGGCAGCCTCGGTGCGGTTGGTGAGCCTCGATGTCGGATACACCCTGGGAGAGCCGTCCGGGACGACGCTGACACAGCGACTGGTTGAACTGTCCCCGCTGCCGGTCCGGCAGGCGAAGCGGATCGCCCAGCAGATCCCGCACGCCCTGGACCCGGACAGCGATGTGACGGGGCCGCAGACGGTATGCGCCGCCCTGGGGATCGCACCGGCCGCATTCCCCCACGGCCACCGCCCGCCCGGCTTCGAACTGTGGCCCGGCGCGGGAAGGGTGGTGGGCCAGATCGCCCATGTCGTGCCGGTGGTCACCCTGTCGAACGTGAGCCACTGGGACGAACGAGCGGCCGATATCGCCGGGCTCCTGGCGCCCCACCTCCAAGCTCACCACCCTTCGTGGCGGCTCGGGTTCGCCAAGCCCGACCCGCGCGCCGTGCAAACTGTCGCGCGACTGCATGGCCGTGACCCCGCGGAGGTACTGCATGTCGGCGACAGCTTCGACTAGGCCGTGTCCGGCCGATCATTCGTCTGGGATGGAACGTGCATGATGTCGCCCAGGTCCTGACATCTGCGGCGCCACCACGGCCAGGCACGTGGAGAATGAGGGTCGGGCAGGGTACGTGCCAGGAAGTCGGCGTCGGCATCTTTGACGATCGAGGCGATTTCCCGGGCTGCTCGTCTGTCGAGAGCGCCGATGGCTCGCTCTATCAGGAGTCGGTCATCCCAGATGTCGTAGCCGGGCAGATGCGGCTCGGGCAGGTAGAGAGGCCATCCTGGACGGCGTACGAACGCTTGCCAGCAGCGGACGGCGTCCTCGAGCTGCCGGATGGGTAGGTCGCGTTCGGCTTCGAAGCGGGCCGCCTGACGAAGTGTGTGAGGTGAGAGCCGTGAAGGCCGGCGCCGGTAGCCCCGAAGATGGGACCGGCAGAGGGCGTCCAGGCGTAGAGCAGCCGCCGTCTTGCGGGGCATGACTCTTCTTTCGCAAGTAGTGATCTCGGTGAGGAACTCTACTGTGGGAGCTTGCGGCAGGTCAGGTCCTGAGCCAGATGAGAAGTGCCGCTGCGGTCACAGTGCCGAGGAAGACGTGGACCCGCTTGTCATAGCGGGTGGCCACGGCCCGGGACTGCTTCAGCCTGTTGATCGCCCGTTCCACGACGTTCCGCTTCTTGTAGCGCTCCTCGTCGAAGCCTGTCGGCCGCCCGCCCCCGCTACCTCGCTTCAGACGGGCGGCCCGGGAGTCGGACTTTTCCGGGTTCGCGTGCTTGATGCCGCGTCGGCGCAGGTAACGGCGGCAAGGACCGTTGCTGTACGCCTTATCGGCGGCGACGCTGTCCGGCGCCCTCGCCGAGGACGGCACTCACCCTCTCGCACAGGCCCTTCAGCAGCCCAGTGGCCCGGAAGCTGCAGCGCTTCCGGGCCACCGGGGGTACCTCTCTTCTTCCCGCGATCAGGAGTTCTCGGCGACCCCGCCGCCCGTCACCGACAGCTCGTACGTTCCGGTCGAATCCGACGTGGGACCGGATCTGCGCAGGAGCGCATGCGCCTTTTCTGACAAGAACATGGAACTGACGACGGGGCGGCGTTCCTTGGAGTAGACGGCGTCGACCTGTTGTTTGGCCGTACTCAGCCAGGCCACCGCGCGCTCGTTGTCCCAGTTCGGTATCCCGGTCTTGGCGCAGTCCTTCAGGAATGCCTCGGACTTCGATCGGTCGGCGTCCACCAGGCAGGAGAACCCGATGATGTCGCCCTGCTTCGTCGGCACGCCGGCGATGGAGAGCTGCTGCTCGCCGCCGCCCGCCGCTGAGCCCGTGAAATGCCAGACGTTGCTGTCCCCAGGGGCATCGATCAGCCGCTGTTTGCCGAGGGAAACGTCCCACCGTCCGGCCAAGCCGGTCAGGAAGTCGTCCACTCGGTAACCGGGTGCGATGACCTTGGGTTCCGCCAGCGCCGGCGCCTGGTCCGCCAGCTGGGCCTCGCTCGGCCATTGAGAGGCCGAGGGGGGCTTCGTCGCGGTGAGTCCGGGAAGCGTTCTTGCCGGCGTCGGAGGGGCGTCACCGGGGTAGACGCCGGGGTCCGGTGTCGCCTTCTGCTGTGTGCAGCCGACCACGGTGACAGCAGCCGCAAGAGCGACTGCCGTCACCACCTGGCGGCGCAGCAAGCGTGTGCGTCTCATCAGTATCCGAACTTGCAGTTACCTGCGTCGGGATTTGCCGCAGGGACGAGGGCCACGGCGTCGAACGCCACGTTGGCATCACCCGTGCCTGCGTCGTGCTCGTTGTCCATCTCTATGCGACCGCCCTTCCAGAACCTCATCGAGCCCAGTTTGAACCACGTGTCCTTGCCCTGACTCTGGTTCGCCTGACCGACCCTGCAGGTGTCAGGCCCGAGCCCCTCGGCGTTGGGGCCGGGGTGAACGGTGTAGCGCACAACCGCCTCTGCGCCGTGGTTGGGCAAATGAATCCACACGTTGTACCGCTTGCCCGCTTGATCGGCCACTGGCAGGTTCGACGGGTTCAGTGTCCACCGTCCCGTGACCTTGTGGAAGAAATCGCTCTCGGGGTAGGAGTGCGTGAAGAAGACGTGGCCGTTGTAGCCAGCGCCCAGCTGGTGGACGTCGATTTGCGCAATGGCCGGGGTGGCTCGCCACGTCGCAAGGTCATCGCGGTACGTGAGGAGGCTGTCCCCGTACTGAAGGGTGAACTTGCCGTCCGAGGCGGCCTCGTAGTCCCCGCAGCCGTAGACGTCCTCACGGCCATTGAGGTCGTCGATGATCATCGTGCCGGGGGTGCCGTCGGGCGTCGTCATGCAGGGACCCGACGGATACTTGGCGATGAGCGCGGGTTCAGCCGAGCCAAGTGCGTACTTCAGCGTTTCCACGGACGAGTTGCCGGTGTCCTGAGCACTGCCGAGCCACGATGCACTGCCGGCCCAGCGACAGGTGTCGTTCCAGGCAGGGCAGGGATCGGCTGCTTGCGGCGTGCAGTTGTTCACCGTGGGTGAGCAGAAGGTGAAGTAATTGCCCGGCAGGTTCATCTGTTCGAAGTTGATCAGCCCCGGGAAGTCCGGCTTCTCGTAGGACTCCTCCCAGTTCCACGTCTTGTGCGGGGTCTCCGCCCAGCCGAGGACCTTTTCCTGGTACGGCCAGTCTGCAGGGTGGGAAGCGTCGTCGTAGCTCTCCCGCAGGAACGGCGTGCGGTCTGCCGGGTACTCCGGGTTGGCCGGGTTGTTGAAGTAACCGAGGCCGCGGGGCTCGCTCGAATCGGTGTAGACACCGCTGTTGTAGCCCCAAAGCGCCATGTACCAGTTCTCGATGTACTGGGGATCGCCGCTGTTGGCCTCCATGCCCAGTGCCTTGAGCTGGTTCCACTTCTCGGCGAGGATCTGCATGCCGGCCGAGATGTTCGTCGCGTAGTCGGTGGCGATGGCGCCGGCCCGCGTGGTGTCGAACGGCGGGGTATCGTCGTTGGCCATGCCGGTGGTGACCTGGGCGATGCCGTAACCGCAGTCTGACTTGGAGCTGTTCGGGTAGTGGTGGATGCTGGCTCCGTTGCCGAACCAGTCCGCCTGCAGGACGTTGCCGGCCGCGCCGTTCATCGAGTGCCAGGAAGCCTGCTTGAAGTTGGACTCCTGGGCGAGGATGCCGAGGACCACCTGGGCCGGGATGTCACCGCCGCCAGTGAGCGTCGGCTTGGGGAAGAGTCCCTGTGGGCTGTACGCAGGCAGACCGGTGTCGTGCCAGCTGGCCGGCCGCTGCAGGGTGAGCCGGCCGTGCACGGCTTGGTCGACCGCCCACTCGACCTGGTTGGCACTCGGTTGGAGCGCCTGCCGCTTGGGATTGTTCCGCTTGACGGTGCAAGGAATGTCGTAGCCTTTCACCTCGCCGTCGCGGACGAAGACCTCGGCACCGGTGCTGGAGAGACAGAACGACTCCTTGGATCCCTCTCCGCAGTTGAGGGGCTCCACATCGTCCCTCGGCTCTGCGGCCGCACCGATTGCCGTCGCCGGACCTGCGGTCTTGGTGGTGTCGGAGGTGGTGAAGGCGACGGGATCCATTGCGGGGGCGTTTGCCGTGCCCGGCTTCACCCGCGTGGTGTCGGCATCGAAGGCGATCGTGGACTTGGTGCCCGTGCGGGTGGCCGTCGCCTGGATTCGTATCAGCCCAGCGGCCTGGCCGTCGCCGGTGGCCTCCGCTTCCGGTGTGCCTTCGGGCGCTGTGACGCCCTTCAGTTCGTCCGAGACCATCGACGTGGTGATCAGGTGGCCCTCACGTGACACACTCGCGGGGCGTCCGGTGAAGGGCTGGGCTTTGAGGCCGGGTGCGTGCGAGGTGTCGACGCCGGCCACGTCGCCGACTACGAGAGAGCCGCCCTTACGGGGGAACAGCTTGAGTTTGCCAACCTCTCCGGAACCGAGCGTGGTGAGTTTCCCGCCGTGCCAGCGGTTGATGACGCTCTTGCGGTCTTTCACGACGCCGAGGTCGAGGGCGCCGTCGGCGGAGGGGATCAGTTCGAAGACCGGCCCAGGCAGCGCGGTTTGCTTCTGCGCCCGTGTGGTCTTGCCCTGGCCGGTCAACTTCACCAGGTTGCCGTTAAGCACTCCGTAGTCGCCGCTCGGGGTGGGCAGCAGGTGTGCGAGTTGTCCGGTGACCTTCCGGTTGGCAGTGGCTTTGCCCGTCGCAGCGTCCGCTTCGATGACCGTGGTCGTCCCGGCATTGCTGTCAGTGGCCGTACTGCTGGCGAACAGCACCCGGTCGTCGTCGCCACAGCCCGGCGAGTGGTAGGAGAGCTGCACGCCTTGGGCGATCTCGGTGACCTTGCCGTCGCTGAGCCGTATGACAGCGGCGAACGCCCCGCGGTAGGTAGCGCCCGGTTTATTGACCCACAGTGCCGGCATGTAGACGGCCGCCGCGTACCGGCCTGAGCCGGTGGTGCACAGATACCCTGTCCAAGGGCCGGCGTCGATGTCCTTGCGCTGCAGGGAGGCGACCTCGTGGAAGGTGTACCCCTCCCGCTCTGCGGCGGTCACGACGTGGAAGCCGTCGGAGTCGCCGGTCCCGCTGACGACGACGTCGTCGGACTCCTCGAATCCGTCGCCAAGGGCCTTCTTAGGCGCGGAGAAGAGAACGTTCGTCGTGGCGTCCGCTGCCTCGGCGGGGCTGTCCTGGGCCACGAGCGGGATCAGGGCAATCGAGGAGGCCAGCACGGCAGTCGCGAGTGTCTGCCCGGTAAGTCGTTGGCGGAGCGTTCGTGGGCGCTTCAGCATGTGCCGTCTCATATCCAGTCCGTGCAGTCACCGTTGATCAGGGCCGTGGGGATTACCTTGCCGCCCTCTTCATAGAGCAGGGGCTCCGGTTCCCAGTTGTCATTCCGGCTGTTCCAGCATGCTTTGCTGGTCATCTTCCAGTCACCCATGGGCGAGACACCGCTCGGGTTGGACGTGGTGATGCTGGGGGTGGGGCGGGGCGCCGCGAAGCCTCCCAGCGTCGGGGTCTGCCACAGCGCCGCGTACACCGGCTGCTGGTAGAGCGGGTTGACGCTCACCTTCGCCCACGTGGCCTGGCATGCGGGCGACCACACCAGCTTCAGTTCTATGTCATTGCCCTGGTTGATCTGTTCGATGACCTGGGCGTCGGCGTCGCAGCCCATGACAATCGGGTCCTTGCCCGTACAGCCCGACCGGGTGCACCCAGCGGTCTCCGCGGCCGCGGCCGAGGTCGCCGCCAGCGTCGGAGACAAACAGAGGAGCACCAGTGCTGCTCCCACTCGACCCCATCTTCGCGTGCGCATAACGTTCTCCTCAAGTTGGGTGAGAGGTAGGGATCTGAGGTAGGTACCGCTGATCCCGCAGCTCGACGAGGCCAGAGTGCCTGGCGGCGGGCAGGCCAAATCGCTTCGCCGCCGGGTTGGTTGGTATCCGCGTGGCTTCTGCTGAGTATCCGTGCAGCAGTGCCTCGGTCCAGATCGATCACTAGTACATGGCTGAATCGATGCTGCTCCTCGGCTCGACCTGGTCGGCCGCCGACGCAGCGGGTGAAGGGGGCAAGGAGTCCATCAACTCGGCTCTGCAGGTAGGAAGATCCCTTGCTCCTCCTCCGAGAGCTCGCCAAAGCGGCACGTGATCGTGAAGGTGTCCGCGCGGCCTCGTGCAGTTCGCCCCGATCCGCCCCAGTCCCGGAACGGGTAAATACCCTGAGCCCGTCGGGTCCGACGGGCTCGCCCCCTCCCTTCCAGACTGAGACACACTCCTCACGGGTCTGCGAGAAGGATGCGTCCGAATCGGAGGCTCCAGCCGTCCAGTCCGCAACAAATGGCCTGACTGCAGCGGAGCGTAGTCAGCACCAAGTCAGCACGGGAGGGGTGAAGAGAGGTGATGACGCGGGCTATTGGTCAGCACCGAATCAGCACGGGAGTCAGCACCGCCCTCGCGAAATATCCGGAACAGTGCGATTCGGACATCCATCTCCCGTCCGACCCAGCCCACCCCCACAGAGCAGGAGCAGGCCCGCAGCGCCTTCCCGTAGCGCCCGCCCGCACACCGCCCACCCGAACTATGGTGTCCCGCCACATACACCCCTGACCTGCCCCTTCCTACGGTATGGCGACACGGAAACGTCCCCGCCAACTGTCCGGAAGTGGTACCCATGGCCGCCGCAGCAACCGCTCCCCCACCCCCGTCCAACCTCCGCCGCATCGTCGCCGCGAGCCTCGTCGGAACGACCGTCGAGTGGTACGACAACTCAATTGATCAGGGTTATGGCCTGCGGTTATCCACAAATCCTGCCCCCGAAGCCAGCACGAAACCAGCACCGGGTGGGCGGAGTGCTGACTCGTCACCGACGGAGCCACTTGCCCAGCGCCCACCCCCTGGGCCCGAAGCTCGGGGTGTGGTTACACAGCGTTGCAGATTGCCCTGCTCGCCAGGGGCGTAGATGGGGCCTGACCCGCCCACGAATCGCCGGCCCTGGGCGGGCCGCATGTCTCGCTCCCACGGTGCGTCCGCCGTGCTGGTCACGCCCGTCGGCGTGGACGTCGAGTAGCTCAGCATCGGTCGTGGCTTGAAGCCGGCCATGGCGGAGGAGGGGCGAATCCTGCCGCCCGTCGGGATGGCTCGGCCGTCGCCGACGCCATAGCGCCCCGTTGGCTGCGTCGCGGTGACGGCGGCGCAGCAGTTGAGTCCGCGACATCTCGCCGCTGAGGTGGTGGACGGCATCGCCACCCGACTCCCCCATAGTCCCGCACGGCCCGGCCTCATACCTTATGAGGCGCTCGAAGCTTCGAACTCCAGCGGTATTTGCAACTCCGTTTCCCTAGCGAAGACGGAATCCATCAGCGCCCGCAAACGTTCGGGCGCGTCCGGCATGACGTGTGCGTAGGTCTGGTAAGTAATCTTCGGGTCACGGTGCCCCAGCCACTCAGCCATGTCCGTTACGGGAACGCCTTTGGAGAGTCCGGCCGACGCGAAGAAGCGGCGAAGCCAGTGCGGCGTGATCTTCCGGGGGATTCCCGCATCCCACTCTGGGAGTAGACCGCTTTGGGCACGATAACGACTGTCCTTTGTCATCCAATCGAGTCGTTTGGCATCGAACCCAATCCGGGGCAAACTCCAATGGTGTGTTTGTGTGGCCGAGCGTTCACGTACCCGCCAGAACCGTCCCGTGTTCGAAACTCACCCACAACTCGTATTCACGCATGCTCCAGAACCGCAGGACACTCCGGCGCTGATCGCCTTCCACCAGCCGCCGGTCGCGCTCCACCACCCCCTGCCCGACTCCGGCATGCTCGAAGAGCCCGGGCAGCTGGCCGCCCTGCTCGTCGCGCTCCCGCGCGTCGCCGCCGTCCTCACGGGCCACGCCCACACCGCGACTGCCTCGACCTTCGCCGGACGTCCCCTGATCGTCGGGCTGGCCATCACCTGGACCCTGCGCATGCCCGGGGAGGGCGACCGGGCCGCGGACCGGGACCAGCCGCCCGGGCTGGCGTTCCACGTCATGGACGACGAACGGCGGCTGACCACCCACTACCGCGTCGTGCTCTGACGCCCCGACCGCACGCGTCCGGGCCCGGCCGGTTCGGGTGCGTGAGACCACTCGAACACCCCGATTGGCGTGTGCACGCCATCAAGGGGCGCCCGTTGGGACGCTTCGGCCGCCGCAAGGAAAGCAGCAACGGCACGCACAGGCCGCGCCCCGGGCGATCAGGCAGCGGACGTCTACCGGCCGTGGCCTTCGCCGGGCGGCTGCGACGCCGCCTCCGCGGCCCTTCGGGCCCACGCCCGCGCCTGGCGGGAACGCCCCTGCCGCTCCAGGAGATTCGCCAGCCGGGCCATCGCGCCGAGGTGCCCGGTCTCGGCGGCCTTCTCGTACCACTCCTGCGCCGCTCGCACATCACCCTCCCGCTCACTGGAACGCCCCAGCGCGAGCATCGCCTTGACGTCCCCTTTCTGGGCGCGCTCGGTCATCCATGCGTCGAGTTCGGCGGCCAGCTCGGCGCGGCTGAGCATTTCCACGAGCCGGCGGGCGCCCTCGTCGTCGCCGGCCCTGGCCGACTTGCGGTACCAGGACTTCGCCGCTTCCCGGTCGCCCTGTTCCAGCGACAGGGCGGCCAGGGCGTTCATCGCGGCGGTGGAACCCCCGTCCGCCGCCCGCCGGGCCCACCGTGCGGACTCGTTGACGTCACCCCGGCGGTACAGCAACTCCCCGAGGGAGTAAGCCGCGTCGTCGAGACCCGCCTCGGCGGCCCGGCGGAACCAGTTCTCGGCCTCGGGCTCGGCGCCCCGCTTCTGACTCAGTTCACCGAGGACGGCCATCGCGTGCGGGTTTCCGCCCTCTGCCGAACGCCGGTACCAGCGATCGGACTCGGTGTGCTCCCCGCGCAGCCGCAGGAGATACCCGACCATCTCCATCGCGCGCACGTGCCCGCCACCGGCGGCCTCACGCAGCAGCGCCTCGGCCTCGGTGTGTCGTCCCCACTCGTGAAGCAGCACCCCGAGCGCGGCGGTCGCATCGGGCTGCCTCATCTCGGCCGCCAGGCGCAGCCACCGTTCACCGCCGGCCTGGTCGTTGTGCGTACCGAGGTACAGGCCGTACCGGAGCATCGCCTCGGCGTCCCCCGTCTCGGCGGCCTCACGGAGGCGACCGGTTCCGTCGCCGACCCCGCTCTCGTCCCTCGAACCCTCCTGCATGAGCGTCCCCCTCCGGATACCCGGCACTCGGCTGTTCGCCGCCGGTTCACGGCGACGGCACGAGCATGCCGCGCGCGTGGTTGGTCACCTGACTGCCCAACAATTGCCGCTGGATAAGCAACAGTCGAACTAGTTTCGCTTCTGCGAGGTGAAAATGGGGTCGCGAACTGTCATCGTGCTTGTGGTGCTGGTCTGTGCACTGCTCGCCAGTGGTGCACAGATCGTGCGTTCCGCGCGACGGCGGCGGAGACTCGCACGGTTCTGGTCCCTGTGGAGGGGCGTTGCGGTTTCCGGGCAGTAGCTGGCCGACGACTACGAACCGATAGGTGTCCGCGTCGATGACCATCTGATGGTTTGTGGGGTAGCGGTAGTTCTTGGATCGCTGGGCGAGGGTGTGACCGCGAGTGGGCACGAGCGTGCCTTCCACGGTGAGAACAGTGCCTTTGCGAAAGAGTTGCCACTGGATCAATGCCAGACGCGGCCCCTGCTCATCGACTACGCGGTCGACCGTGGGCTTCGAAACGCCGAGCATGAGCGCGGGTTACGGCATCGTCAGGTCGGTAGGCCAGCACGTGACGACCAGCAGGACACGGTCCTCGAAGCAAAGCGACCAACGTCCCGGGCGCGCTACACATGCACTTCGACGGCGCAGAGCAGTGACCAGGTCCGCACCAGCTGGGAGGTTGCGTGCGGTCCCTTGCCGTTGCGGGAGAACCGCATCGGCGCGTGGCACGTCCCTACCAGTGATCTTCGGGGGCGGCCTCGTGAGACGACGCAGGACATCTCCGCCCGGCGTCTCCCGAGTCCGGGCCCGCAAAGCAGGAGTTTCCTGACCGATTGACACGTCTGAGGGGGAAGACCCATGCCCAACCCGCCGCAGCCCTGGTACACACCGGGCTCGCCGCAGCAGCCCGTTCCCGGCAACCCGTATGCCTCGGAAGGCTTCGGGCCGCCACCCGGACCACCACCGCGTCGGCGGCGCTTCGGCGGAGTACCGGTCATAGCCGCCGCCGTCGCGCTCCTGCTCGTGGCCGCGGGCGGAGGGGCGTACGCCCTCGTCGACCGGGGAGAGGACCGGCCAACCGCCCCCGTGGCGAAGGAGTCGTCCAGTCCTTCCGCCCCGGCGGCCCCGCCCGGTTCCCCCGCCGTCAGTACCCCTCAGGCGAAGCACATCCCGACCACGCAGGAGATCAACGCCGCACGGAAGCCGGGGGATGCGGCGACGTGGATCGTCGACGACAAGACCGACCTGCCCAGCGGGAGTCACAGGCTCCACGACCTGTGGATCGTCGGCGACACCGTCGTCCAGGCCCTGCACAAGAAGGTCGCGGCCTACCGTCTCTCGGACGGCGCCGAGGTCTGGAGCATGCGGTTGCCCGCCCCGGTCTGCGAGACACCGGCCAACCCCACGCCCGACGGCAAGGTCGTGCTCGTGTACCACAAGAGGGCCGACACAGGGAGGAACAACCGGTGCAACCAGATGCAGATGATCGATCTGAAGACCGGGAAGCCGGGGTGGCACAAAGAGCTCCCCGAGACCGGTGACGGGGACAACACGTTCATCGTGTACAGCGCCATCAGCGCCGGCACCTTCGCAATCGCCCGGAGCATGAAGGCGACCGCCTACCGGGTCGACGACGGGACTGAGCTGTTCGACATCCCCATGGAGGACCCGGGGAAGTGCTTCCCCGACGACGTGGCGGGCGGCTCCCGGCTCCTGGTGAAGTCCGACTGCATGATCGACATCGACCAGAGCAAGAACCACAGCCAGCTCCGCGAGATCGACCCGCTCACCGGCAAGGTCCTGTGGCGCCACCGGACCAAGACCGGATGGAAGATCGGAAGCATGATCTCCGTCGATCCGGTCGTCTTCACCACGGAAAACGCCGTGGACCACCTCAACGACTGGCGGGTCGTGTCCCTGGGCCCGGGCGGAAAACCCGGGGCCACCATCGACCCACGAGGCAAGAGCATCGAGCCGTGCGCCGGAGACGGGAGCGGCGGCGAGATGCAGCCCTGCCGGGGCACCGCGGTCGGCAACGGCCTCATCGTGCTGGGCGGCAACGACAGGTTCCGCGTGTACGACCTGGCCACCGGGAAGTTCCTCTGGGGGATCAAGACCAACGAGCCGCGCCTGTTGCATCCCCTGCGTGCGGAGAAGGGCAAGGCGGTACTCGTCTACGAGTCGGCCACAGTGAGCCGCCCCGGCCGGACCTTCCTGATGGGCCCGAGTGCCGCGGGTACGGAGAAGGTGTTGCTGCGACACCCCGCATCGACTGCGGCGCAGGAGTACGAGATGTTCAGCGGGCGGCTGGCCTATGCCGACGGACGGGTCGTCCTCACGTCAGCGCACGTGCCCGGCAACGACGACCAGCACGAAGCCCGCATGCTGTCCTTCGCTCCCGGCCCGCCCTGACCGGGCACGGGCGGTCCGCCCACCCACGCACGCCGGGCAGAAGCTTGTTCTTCGATGACGCCTCCGCGAACGCTGCCCCTCCCGACCATCAGGCAGCAGACTCACCCCCACGGCCTTCGTCGTGCCTGATCACCGACTTCACGGGCGCCTCCGTCGTCCGCCTGGGCACCGCGGACGACATCGACCTGGAGCGTTCCGAAGATCCGATCGCCGTCTCCGGCACCGTCTACGACAAGGTGATCCGGACCCAACGGCCGCATGTGGAGGCCGTAGAGGGCGGTGCGTGGACGCGGGTGATCGCACCGGTCACCAATCGCGGGGATGCGCTCGGCCTGCTGGAACTCCATCGGCCCCTGTATCCCGGGGCGGACACGCTGCTGAGGATCAGCCGGAGTGCCCACGCCCTGGCCTAGATCATCATCGCGAACCGGCCCTTCACCGACCTGTATCAGTGGGGTCGGCGTACCTCCCCGCTGGGCCTGGCCGCCGAGATCCAGCACCGGCTGCTGCCCACGTCGCTGGCCTGCGAGGCGGCCCAGTTCGCGGTCGCCGGGGCCTTGTCCAGCTGTCCGTCACCGATGCCATGGGACACAACGTGGATGCCGCGATCCTGGCCACCCTCCTCGTAAGCGCACTGCGCCGCGCCCGCAGGCAGGGGGCATGCCTCGCCGAACAGGCGCAGAGCGCCGACCGGGCCGTGGCCGAGCACAGCGGCGGCCGCTACGTAACCGGACAACCGCTGCGGATCAGCCTGCACGACGGTCGAACCGAGTTCATCAACGCCGGCCACCCCTGGCCCCTGCGCCTGCGCGGCGGGAAGGTCGAGGAGATCACACCGGCCGTCGACTTGCCCTTCGGCTGCACAGCACCCCACACCTACTCGGTCCAGGAGCTGGACTTGCAGGCCGGCGACCGGCTGGTCATGCTCGCCGACGGAATGCCGGAGCGCAGCGCCGCGGACCTCGATCTGCCGGCCCTCATCGAGAGCACCCAGGACCTGCACCCGCGCGAGGCCGCCCGTGTCCTCATCGAGCACGTCGTCCATGCCCATGACGGGCACCTGCACGACGACGCCACCGTGATGTGCCTGGACTGGTACGGCACCGGCTTCACCCGCCGCGACGCCGACCACGGCGCCGACGTCTCCGAAGCATCCCCGACGATCGGACAGCACACCTCTCCCCCGGAGCCCGCTGGGCCTCGAAGCTGAAAATGCCCGGCCTCATCCCCGTAACGGAGCATGCGGCGAGCGCGGAGATCGACTCGACGCGGAGCTAAGCCGACTCGTCTCCTTCTCGGAGCAGGCGTCCGCAGGCAGGAGAAGTATTGGCTGCGGTGCCGCTCGCAGGCGGTTCAGCGCCTCCAGCAACAGGGCCTCAGCGCTGTCCTGCCCGAAGCGGCAGCGCGGGAAAGCCCGCCGATGTTCGACCATGACGCACTGCTTGTTGACGTTGCCGCCCTGGTGGAGTCCGGGCGCAGCAATCAGATGCCTTTGACCGTGGTCGCCGGTGGTGCTGCCGTCACGGGCCGGTTGGCTCCCGAAGCTGTTTGGGGGCAGCGGGTGTCGGAGGTCCTGGCGGACTCGGCCCGCCTGGGCGACTTTTCCGCCATGTTCACGACCGCTGCACCCGAGGAAGGGCCGCCCACGCGTCTGCACGTCCACGTGGCTCGGATTTTGCAGGGCACGGTGGGGATGCTGGAGACCGGCGGGATGTACCGGGTCGCGATCGAGGACGTCAGCGTCTGGACGACGGGCGACTTCAGCTACTCCGACCACTGAGACACTGCCGACCCGGACTGCTCCAGCACACGGTGAGGGTCCGCCCGGATGCTCCGGACGGACCCTCACCACTGCGTGCCCGGCGCGGCTCACGCCTGCCCTCGGTCAGGCGGCCACAGGGGCGCCGAGCATCGCGGAAGCCTGCTGCAGCGGGTTGAGAACGCGGGTGGGCGTGGGGGCCGGGGCTAGGTCGCGGCAGGTGAAGCCGAGCTGGGTCATGGCCCGCAGGACTTCTCCTGCGCTGAAGTCTCGGCGGTCCTGGCGTGTGATGACCTGTCCGACCTGTTTGACGGGGTAGGTGCGTCGGCCGATGATCACGGACTCGCCGGAGGTCTGCTCGGGCTTGATGCCCTTCATCGATTCCAGGACGCCGATCCTGGTGAGGTCGAACGGGAAGCGGGCGATGACACAGCGCATGATGCCTCACAGGGAGAGAAACGAAGAGGGAGTGGTCCTGCCGCGGATGGAACGGCTCAGCGGGCGAGGGCGAGTACGCCCAAGGCACTGCCGTGTTCGTCCACCACGGGCAGGGCATCGACGTCGCTGTAGCGCATCATGTGCCCGGCTTCGGCCATGGTGGTCACGGGCGAGGTGAACGGCCCTCGGTCGCCGAGGATGTCCCGCAGCCGGACCCTGTCCGAGTACGCGGAGCCGTCACGAACTGCTGCAAGATGGGCGTGGGTGACCAGTCCGGTACACCGGCCTGTGTCGTCGCAGACAAGCAGATGCCCAGTACGGGCACTGGCCATGACGGACAGGGCCACCTCGACGGTCATGTCGTCACAGACCTGCGGTCCGGCGGTGTCCATGGCGTCGGCCACCGTCCTGCCTACGGCAGTGGCATGCGTCGTGCGGGGCTGCATCTGGACGAGCGTCAAAAGGTGCCTCCTGCAGTGGTGGGTGAGTTTCCGGATCACGGAGTTCTCAGGCTGCGGCGTCGAAGGAGGACTGATGTGCGGTCACGCGCCGGGCTGCGGAGGCGGGGCTGCGCCGACCGCGGGAGGATGCGCTGCGGCTGCGCTCACGCCGCGCGACTACCGGCGCGGTGATCGTCACGGGGATGCCTGAGGGGGTCTGGGCGCCGGTGATGCGGCCGAGTGCCTCTTCGCCGGAGCGGACCTGGGTGGTCTGGGGCACGATACCGGCGGCGGTCATGAGGCGGGTCATGTCGCGGCGCTGGTTGGGGGTGACGAGGGTGACGACGCTGCCTGACTCCCCTGCGCGGGCGGTTCGGCCGCCGCGGTGGAGGTAGTCCTTGTGGTCGGTCGGCGGGTCGACGTTGACGACGAGGTCGAGGTTGTCGACGTGGATGCCGCGGGCGGCGACGTTCGTGGCCACGAGTACGGTGACGTGCCCGGTCTTGAACTGAGTCAGGGTCCGGGTGCGCTGCGACTGCGCCTTCCCGCCGTGCAGAGCCGCGGCCCTCACACCGCTGGCCAGCAGGTGGTCGGTGAGCTTGTCCACGGCCCGCTTGGTGTCCAGGAACATGATCACCCGGCCGTCGCGGGCCGCGATCTCGGTGGTCGTACGGTTCTTGTCCGCGCCGTGCACGTGCAGCACGTGGTGCTCCATCGTGGTGACCGCACCGGCGGAGGGGTCGACGGAGTGGACGACCGGGTCGCTGAGGTAGCGGCGGACCAAGCGGTCGACGTTACGGTCCAGGGTGGCGGAGAACAGCATCCGCTGGCCCCCGGGGCGGACTTGGTCCAGAAGCTCGGTGACCTGGGGCATGAAGCCCATGTCAGCCATCTGGTCGGCCTCGTCCAGAACGGTGATCGCGACCTGGTCAAGTCGGCAGTCGCCACGGTCGATGAGGTCCTTGAGCCGGCCCGGCGTCGCGACGACGACCTCGGCACCACCGCGCAGTGCGCTGGCCTGCCTCCCGATCGACATGCCGCCGACGACGGTGGCAAGGCGCAGCCTCACCGAGCGGGCGTAGGGTGTCAGGGCGTCGGTAACCTGCTGGGCCAGCTCACGCGTCGGCACCAGGACCAGGGCCAGCGGCTGACGGGACTCGGCACGCTGACCGACGGTGCGAGCCAGCAGGGCAAGGCCGAAGGCGAGGGTCTTGCCGGAGCCGGTGCGCCCCCGTCCCAGTGCGTCGCGGCCCGCGAGGGTGTTGGGCAGGGTCGCCCCCTGGATCGGGAACGGAACGCTCACCCCCTGCGCGGTCAGCGCGGCCAGCAGCTGCCCCGGCATGTCGAGGTCGGCGAACGCCTCGACGGCGGGCAGCGCGGGAGTGACCGTGACCGGCAGGGCGAACTCGCCCTGGACCGAGGTGTTCCGGCGGGTCTGACCGCCCGATCGGCCAGGTCCACCGGAGCGGGTCGGGGAGGCGGAACGGGCCGGGGCGGCCGAGTTGAAACGGCTGCCCCGGCCCGCGCCAGGGCCGAATTCTGCGGTGCGGCTTCGGGAAGAACGGTTGTTCGTACGTGTGGGGTTCATTCAGAACCTTCCTTGATACGGCACCTATCAAGGAATTCCCGCAGCGGAAGAACAGCGCGGGGAATCACAAGAACGGGCCGAGCAGAATGGGAAATCAAATTAAGACCTGCGGTTGATCCTGGATGGGGAGACAGGCCATGAAATGGGCGATGCCATAAGGGCGAGAAATCCAGTTCCACCGGTAGGTGGGACTCGGAAGGAGTGGGCAGCGAGAAGACTCTGCGGGGGAGGTTTCACCGCAGGTGGCACCACTCCGGGGGAATGCCCGGAGCTGGGGCCCGCACCCCGAAGGATGCGGGCCCCAGCTACGAAGTGCGCGTCAGAGTCAGGCGGGAACGATGTTCTCGGCCGTCGGGCCCTTCTGGCCCGGTGCGATGTCGAAGGTGACCTTCTGGCCTTCGAGCAGCTCGCGGAAGCCGTGGGCGGCTATGTTCGAGAAGTGGGCGAAGACGTCAGCGCCGCCACCATCCTGCTCGATGAAGCCGAAACCCTTGGCTGCGTTGAACCACTTCACAGTGCCTGACGCCATGTCATATCTCCTTCGGGGCAGGTACGTCGGGATCCGTCATACACGGATGCCGCGTCGCCGCAATGATGCCCCGCCCGGAGAAAACCGGAAATACAATGAAGCTTCCACTGGTCGGAAATACCCACGCAGAAGCTTGAAGTTTTGGGAACCACAACTGCAACCGAGATCGACAGTAGCATGCCGTAATGGTCCGCGTACGGTGAAGAATTCCAGTCTCTTCGCTGCGGCAAGAACCCTTCCGGCGGGACGCATTGAAACCTCATCCCATGGTTGTAGATATTGATCTGCACGGAGGGAGCAATTGCTGCCCTTCACGGCGGAGGAAGCCCTGGATGGTGCCGATATCTCGGCAGCCAGGACCACAGCAGGGGACGACAGAGATAAGGGTGGCCTGATGGACGCGATGAGCGTCAACGTCTCACCAGGTCGCCCGGGGCAAGCGTCGTCAAAGCACGAGGCCCGCAAGGAACTTCCTCGAAAGTTGCGTTCCAACGGTCGCAGCAGAGGCCACCGACACAGGGGTCCTGGTCCACCAAGGAGTCAGAACACTCGGGTCGAAGTACTCCGGGCTGGTTGCACCGCAGGCCCCACCGAGCGCAGCGGCGGGTCAGCAGGCGGCCAGAAGGATGGCGGTGTAGTGGGCGGTGAAGGCTGTCACAGTGAGCGCGTGGAACACCTCGTGGAAGCCGAACCAGCGAGGTGAGGGGTCGGGGCGCTGGAGTGCGTAGACGACCGCGCCCGCGCTGTAGAGGAGACCGCCGACCACGATCAGGGTGAGTACGGCCGCTCCCCCGGTGTGCAGGAAGTCGGCCAGGTACCACACCGGCGCCCACCCCAGGGCCAGATAGCACGGGGTGTACAGCCAGCGCGGAGCTCCGACCCACAGGACTCGGAACGCGATGCCGACCAGCGCGCCTGCCCACACGGTCCACAGCAGCACGGACCTCTGGTCCGGCGGCAGAAGCAGCACGGCCAGGGGGGTGCAGGTACCGGCGATGATCAGGAAGATGTTGGCATGGTCCAGGCGCCGCAGAAGAGCCTCGCCGAGCGGCCCCCAGGTGCCGCGGTGGTAGATGGCACTCGTCGCGAACAGCAGCCAGGCTGTGACCGCATACACCGTGCAGGCCCAAGCTGCCTGCGGAGTGCGAGCCAGGCAGATGAGCGCGATGCCCGCGATCAAGGAGGCGGGGACCATCCCGGCATGAAGCCAGCCACGCAACCTCGGTTTGATCGGGTCTACCAGGTCGACGACCTGTTCCCTAAGAGTGGCAACCGGGTGCCCCTTTTCCGCCCCACCGTCACCCCGTGGTTCGCGGGGCAGCCAGACTTCAAGGTGCTCTGCACGCCCTGAGCCGACGTGGACATATCCGTTCTCAGCGGCATCACGGGGCGTAGCTTCCCGCCCCCCACTGGACTCATGGGCGTCACTGGCAATCATGCACTCATGCTAGGAGAAGTCACTCGAGAACCCTCACGAGGCCCGGTCGAAAGCGCCTGCCGCCAGGTGGGCGAAGGTCCCTTGCTCCCTCCGCCAATTAGGGCCCTTCGAAGCTGAATAGACCGGCTGGTCGTGGGAACGATCAGGGCTTTAGAACGGGCATCTCAGCTCGCCTACCCGCAAGGATCGCCAATGCTTCCTGAGGTTCGGCCCCACGTGCCCGCCCCTCTCACCGATCAGTTGGAACATCAGCTGGGCCCGGCTTCGGACCTGGGAACCTGCCAGCTCGACGTGGAGCGCGTCGCGGGTATCGCAGTCGTCGCAGCTGCCCACTCCGGTGGCTACGCGGCAATCGGCCACCTGCTCGGCCTGCTGGCCGCGCTCCCTGCCCCCACCCAGGCAGGAGAACGTTTCTGGTCGGACCTGTGGAGGTCTTCAGGCACCGCCTACCTGCTGCCCGCCACCATCAAGGCAGGTGTACTTCAGTCACTGACAGGCGAGGGAATCACGCTGGCCCGGCAGATTCTCTCGGCCGTCGACGAGATGACGGCCCCCCAACACGTCGCAGCCGCAGAAGTGATCGGCCAAGCCCTCGTCGAGTCCGACCACCTCCCCGACCTCAAAACACAGGTCATCGGGGAACTATGGCTGCGCGATCTCGAACTCACCGCCTGGCACGTCCTGCACGCCGACCACAGGTCGGACGATCCTGCTGGCAGGAGAGCCTTCCTCGAAGCCTGGCCGAATGCCTGAAGGCCCCTATACGCCCGACGGTGTCAACGAACCCTTCTGCGGCCGCCACCGCAACGCCGGTCAGAGCAGGATCTACAAGCAGGGTTCGGACTTCTTCGGGACGGACGAGCAGGTATGACAAAGCGGCCGCACTCCACCGTGGCTTACCTCCGCACCACCGCACCTCAGAGCTGACAGCCCTCTTACCAGCAACGAAACAATTGACGTCTGATCACAGCCGAACCCATGAGCCAGCACCACGGTGCGGCCCTGACGATTCCCGGTCTTCACCAGGAAGGGGGTGCGTGGCAGGAGCTCAGTGGGGCAGGTCCCTGCGCTGAGGCATCTTGGGCGCTCGAGCCATGCCGAGACGCCGCCCGACTGGTGATCAGCCCTCGCCGCTCGCCGACGGACTCGCGCCCTCCAAGGTCCGCCGGCAGCCCCGTTCACCGGCCGGATCGGTGATGTTCGGCGTTGATGCGCTGGGCTTCTTCGAGCTGGTCTTCAAGGATCACGATGCGGCAGGCGGCGTCGATCGGGGTGCCCTGGTCGACGAGCTCACGGGCCCGCGCCGCCATACGGAGCTGGTAGCGGGAGTAACGCCGGTGGCCGCCTGTCGAGCGGAGCGGGGTGATGAGACGGGCCTCGCCGATCGCGCGGAGGAAGCCCTGGGTGGTACCGAGCATCTCAGCGGCCCGACCCATCGTGTAAGCGGGATAGTCATCATCATCGAGACGGCTGAAGGAATTGTCTGCTGCCACTTGCACCTCACTGCAGAAGAGGCATCTACCGGCGGTGCGACTAATGGAACGTCCCAGGGGTGTGCGGGAACATGCATGGAGGGGCCCCGGCGCCATTGGCACCGGGGCCCCGAAGGAACTGCTACACCATCGGCCGGCTGTGAACAGCTGTGCCAGCCTTTCTTGTTCCGCTCGTCCGCCCCGGGGGGAAAGGGACGTGCGGGGATCGCGGTTGCTCGACCGGAGACCACCTCGCTCACGATGTCCTGCGGTACCCGGACCCACACGTTCGGCCCGGGCGATCCTGATGGCGCCCAACTCCTCCGTTTCTTACCCTCTGAATCACTTACTGGTACTGCTTCTGCGTACTACCGGGTGTTGCGTACTACTCGGTGACCTTTCACAGCGTCACTCCTTCGGCAGCCAGCCCCGTCGCCCGTCCTGCAACTTCCGTGGCTTAGAACCCCACTGCCGAACTTCCCGGTACGCGCGCCGCAGTCTGACGCCTTTTACCGAGGGACCACTGGTACTGCGGACTGCACTTGCGTACTGCGGACTGCTCGCGGCGGCCCCTGATCACTGCGGGCCACCCGGTGCGAGGCCAGTCCCGTCGCCTTCCTGCGTTAACCCTGGCTTCGGAACTCCACCACCGCACCGGCCTGCACTTACGTGTACTGCTTCCCGGCAGTACATCTCTGCCGCGCCCTGCTCGATCTCTTGGCTACGGACAAGACACTAACCCCAGCAACGGCCAGATGTCTACCTCCGCCAGGACAGATTTCCTGCGAGCACCGGCAGTGAAGTTCTGCGGTGTGCGGCAACGGGAAACGGCACCGGGGCACATCCGCGGGGAGTGTGAGGGGGTATCGGAGCGGGCAGGTGCGGTGTCACGTCACAAGCGGTACAACCGATCACAGGTGGGGTGTACGCGTATGAACAGCACTACGATCAGCATCCCCTCAGCCCTCCCCGTAGTGAACGTGGTCCGGGGCGACAGCGCGGCCGGTGTCAGCCAGGCACGCCAGGCCGCCTGCGCCTTCAGCGACCGCCTCACCCCAGCCCCTCGTCCGGACATGGAGGACACGCTCGTCCTGGTGGTCTCCGAGCTCGTCACCAACGCCCTGCGCCACGGTGGCGGCGCCTTCAGCCTCCGTCTGACTGCCCACCCCGACGCCGTCGAGGTCGCCGTCGACGACGTCAGCCCACGGATGTCCCGCATGCGCGCCCCCGACCTGACCGATGCCGGCGGCGGCTTCGGCTTCGGCTTCGGCTGGCCCATGGTCAACCGCCTCGCCCGCACCACCGCGATCACCCGCCGACGAGCCGGTGGCAAAACAGTCACCGCTTACCTCCCCCGCTGACACCGCCGCAGTTGACGACTCCACACCTGCAGCACTGACAGCACGACGCCCGAACCACCACCGTCATCATCAGCGTGCGGGTGGCCTCGATCTCTTCGCATGCGTGTCATGGTCGAAGGCGGTGAACTCGACCGCAGCCAGGCCGAAGCAGGCCAGGCCATCGATCGCCTCGGCACTGCCGACGTGATCGGCCAGGCCGTCCTGTGGCTGTCCGGCCCCCAGAACCGCGACGTCACCGCCATCGCCCTGCCCGTCGATGGCGGTTACACCGCCCAGTGACGCCTCTGCGTTGCCATCAAGCCGAAGGGTCGCTCCAACTCTGTCGCGTCCGGGTCGCGCAGTAAGCGCAAAGCGCCGGCGGCCTGGCCGTAGCCTCCTGCTGCGTCATGAGCCTGCGTGGCCTCCCGCCGTGATGTCACCGCGCGAGGTGACGAGCCGCGCGCTGCCGTCGGCGAGCTGGTACCCCAGACCCACCACGGCCACTTCGCCCGCTTCGACCTGTTCCGAGAGCAGGCGTGAGCGGTCGAGCAGCAGGTCGACCGTGTGGCGGATGTGCTCGTCCACATCGTGGTCGGCGGTCAGTCCGGCCGCCCGGGCGGCGAGGATACTCGGGGTGACGCGCTCGACGACATCGCGGACGAACCCGCCGACGGAGAGACCGTCCTCCACGGCCCCGCGGGCGGCCGCCACGGCACCGCACGAGTCGTGCCCAAGGACGACGACCAGGCGGGCGCCGAGCACACTGGTCGCGTACTCCACGCTCCCCAGCACCTCCGCGCCCACGACGTGCCCGGCGGTACGGACGACGAAAAGGTCCCCCAGTCCCTGATCGAAAATGATCTCGGCGGCCAGCCGCGAGTCGGAACACCCCAGAACCACGGCAAAGGGGTCCTGCCCAGGAGCAAGCTCCCTACGCCGAGCGGCGTCCTGGTTGGGATGCTCCGGCGCCCCGGCCACGAAGCGCTCGTTGCCGGACAGAAGAGACTCGAAGGCCATGACAGGCGAAGTTCTCGGCATGACATCAGCATAAAATCGAAGCTCCGCAAGCACACCGGAGGCGGCCTCATCGACGCACCCGTTCTGGGAGCAGGTGGAGCGGGGCAAGGTCGTCGATGCGCGGAGCACCAGCACCAGGCTCCTGACACCGAGGCGCCTGACCAGCCCGCGCACGAGATCCAGCACAAACCCGGGGATTGATCCAGGGTCTGCTCGAACTGCCCGTGACCTGATGAGCGGCATGGGCATCGAGGTCGACAAGGAACGCTGCGTGAGGGCCGGTATGTGCGCGCTGACCGCGCCGGACGGGTTCACGCACGACGACGACGGGTTCAGCGAGATGCTTCCCGGCCGACTGGAGGGGACGGGAGACCACTCGCTGGTGCGGGAGGCCGTACGGGCCTGTCCGGTCGGGGCGGTGTCCCTGACCGACGGCTGACGGCTGGGGCCCGGCGGGACGCAACACGGTCACGCCCGCCGGGTTCCTGCCGCTACGGGAATCGCACCGGCCGGATCAGAGGCCGAACTCCTGCGGGGACACCCCGAGCGCCATGCACGCTTCCCGCAAAACCTGCGCCTCGGCCGGGGCGATGTACCCGTCCGCGCCGGCGATCACGAAGCCGGTCTGGACGACCGCCTTGGCTTCCACAGGCTTCTTCGCGGCCTTGGCAATCTCCTGCATGGCCTCGGTCTTGCCCTGCTGGAAGTTGAACATCATCTGATCGACATGCTTGTTGAACCTCTGCCGCAACTGCTCGGGAGGGAAGTTCTGCAGGACGTCGTTCTGTAGGATCAGCGTCTCCACGTGGTGCCGCTCGGCGGGGTCGACAGACCCGTCGGCGGCCGCGACCAGAGCACACATTGCCATACTGGCGTCCCGGTACGCCCCGCTCTTGAGCTCCGTCTTGAGGGAGCCGAGCTGCGACTTGAGCAGCCCGACCAGCTTTTCCTTCGAGCCGCCCGCGGCGCCGGTACCCGCCTGCCGCTGGCCGGCGGGGCCCCTCATGCCCTGCGACTGCTGTTGCTGCAGCCCCTTGGCCTGGTCCTTGATGCGGTCCCACATAGCCATGCGCGCCACCTTGTCGATCGGATCGATGGTCCGCGCAACGTGCGCGGCCTGTTGCAACCATTATTCGTGGACCGCCCGTTGGCGGCCCTCGCCCGGTGACCATTGAACCGCCCGGCGCAGGCGGCTCCGGGCGGCTCGGCGAACCGATCACGCGTGGTCATCGGCTGCCCAGCTCGGGGGCGTCGGACAGCTCCAGGACGACGGGGCCGCGGTGCTGGGTGGCGGCGCCACAACTGACCTGCCCGGAAGGAACCGGCCTTGCGCTCACTGCACGGCGCCGCCCGTCGCGGGCAGCCATCCCTCACCCCCGCTCACCCACCGACCGGACGCAACCGCACGCCTGTACTGTGTCCCGCCGGCAGGACTCGGACCCAGCTTCTAAGCCCACTGGGCGCCGCTCCTCGCGCCCACCGTGCAGTTGTACTCGATCCAGCTGCCAGGCCGGGAAGCCCTGAGCGGCCAACCGTCCCTCACCGACCCCGGACAGGTCACCACCGCACTCGCTGAAGAGATTGCCGGCGCCGACGACGACCGTGTCTTCGGCGTGTTCGGACACAGCATGGGTGGTCTCCTCGCCTACGAGACCACCCGTCGCCTTGCCCGAACCCATCAACGCCGGCCGGCCCTGCTGGCCCTGTCGGCGTACACGTGAACGCGGCTCTGGCAAGATTTTCGTAGGCGGAGATCATCGCGGTGCCACGGTCGGCCGGTCCGCAGTGGGCAGCCTGTGACTGTGCTCTGTTGAACTGGTCAGCTTGTTACCGCAGTTGTCCGATGTGCAGGTGGTCTCTGTTGATGTTTCCGATGCGGTGGTGGCGGTCCGCGCCCGCACGAGATCCGGTGAACCAGCGTGCTGCACGGAATGTGGCCAGCTCAGCGAGTGGTGCCACAGCCGCTACGCACGGCGCCTCGTCGACGTCACGCTCGCAGGCCGCCCTCTGCGCATCGACCTGTCCGTACGCCGCCTGTACTACGAGAACACGACCTGCCCGAAGACGACCTTCGCCGAGCAAATACCGGGCCTGACCGTCCGCTACCAGCGGCGGACACCACGACTGCAGCGCCTGGTGGAGGACATCGCCGTGGTGCTGGCCGGCCGCGGCGGATCCCGGATGCTTCGAATCTTGAATATCAGGCTCTCGCGGGTCGCCGTCCTGTCCCAGCTGATGCGGGTGCCGCTGCCACCACTGGTCACGCCCCGGGTCCTGGGGGTCGACGACTTCGCTCTCCACGGCGGCACCTACGGCACCCTCCTCGTCGACGCCACCACCCGGCTCCCCCTCACCCTCTGGGAAGGACGTGACGCGGAACAGCTCGGCCGCTGGCTCCGTGCACACCCGGGCGTCGAGGTCGCCTGCCGCGACGGCTCCCTCACCTACCGGCAGGGCATCACAGCCGGCGCCCCGGAAGCCGTGCAGGTCAGCGACCGCTTTCACCTCTGGCAGGGCCTGTCCCGCCGAGTTCAGGACATTGCCTCTGCCCACCGAGGATGCCTGCCCGCAGCCCTGCCACCGGTCAGCGAGGATGATCGCCCGCCGGCCGAGGAGACCACCGAGAACGCCGTGGCGGGCAGCCGGGCCGGGCGCCATGCCCAGAGTCTGTTCGAGGCGGTCCAAGCCCTGACCCGCACCGGCCGGAGCCACAGCTCCGTGGCCCGCGAGCTCGGCTTGGACCGCCGCACCGTCGGCAAGTACGCCCGTG
This sequence comes from Streptomyces sp. NBC_00234, assembly GCF_036195325.1. Lineage (NCBI taxonomy): Bacteria > Bacillati > Actinomycetota > Actinomycetes > Kitasatosporales > Streptomycetaceae > Streptomyces > Streptomyces sp. NBC_00234. The sequence goes on from NZ_CP108101.1 coordinate 854,396, forward strand.
CCCGCACCTGGCAGGAAGTAGTGCGCCGGCCGCCCCGCAAGCCCTCCACGCTGGACCCCTACCTCGACTACCTACGACAACGCTGGGACGAAGGACAACACAGCGCGAAGATCCTGCACGAAGAACTGCAGACCAAGGGCTACCTCGGCCACTACCAGCGCGTGAAGATGGCCGTCGCACCGCTCCGCCGCGGCCTGCCCATCGACGAGCCACGCGAGCGCCCACCCTCACCTCGCGAAGCGGCCCGCTGGATCACCACCCACCCGCACCGCCGCAGCTTGCACATCAACGAGCGCCTGCCCCGGCTCCTCGAACACTGCCCCGAACTCAAGCTCACCCACGACCTGGTCCGCCGCTTCGCCACCATGCTCGACAACCGCGACGCGGCACCCCTGCCGGGCTGGTTGAGCGACCTTGCACAGAGCGGACTGGCACCACTCGCCGGCCTTGCCGGAGCCCTGCACGAAGACCGACATGCCGTCGCCCAGGGGATCACGACCCCTTACAACTCAGGGGTCAACGAGGGCCGCATCACGGACGTCAAACTGCAGAAACGGATCATGGCCGGACGCGCCAGCGTCTCTCTTCTCCGCCACCGCGTCGTCCTGATCGCCCACCTGCGCCGACGCCATGCGGACCGGCCGACCATGGCACCGCGATGATCTCCGCCTACGAAAATCTTGCCAGAGCCACATTCTCGAATACCCCGACAGGCCCTGCCCAACACTGCGCTGCGCTGGACCTACGGCGAAGGCGACCAGGGCCTTCTTCTCGTCGACTCCATGGCCGATGCGTGGGGCGTCAGCAAGGACGGCCGGACAACGTGTTGCACATTCCGAATCTCCGCGGGCAGGCCGTGATAACTGCTCCCGCGAGCGCCACTCCTCGAAGGATTACTGGCAGCCGAGCTACGGACGCTCCGAAGCGTCCAGCCAGTAGGTGGCAAGCATTTCGCTGGGCCACGCCGGCTGACGGACCTCGCTTCGAGGCGCCATCTCCTCGAAGTATGGGGCCAGGTCAATGACCGGTGTCCCGTCGACTGCGTCGAGATCGGTGACCAGAAGGTCTCGGCCCTCGACTTTCAGCAACCGTGGGTAGCTGGTCGCCAGTTGGTTGGGACGCCGGTGGTTACGGTGGACAAACGTGCCGGTTGCCGGCCACCGCGGGTATCCCCGGGGGCTACGCGCGTGCAGCTGGATGTCCTCCGGCTGCGCCAGGTGGAAACGCCACGTCACCGTCAGGTGAGAGAACTCCTCGATGCCCTGCAGCGTTTCCAGGGGGGTACACGTCGTTGAGCCGGATCACAGATTCGACTCCACCCTGGTAGTCGTCCTGAACGCGGGTGTGCCCCCCGACCACCGTTGCGATCGGTTCGACCTCGTACGTCACCATCTGCGCTCGTTCCTTTCCCGGTGCTTAGCGGGTACGGCGGCCTCCGGTCGGCGCTGCGGATCCGCTCGTCGGTCAGCCTATGGCGCGGAGCATGTCGCGCCCACGCGGCCCGGTGCTTCGTCGTTACTCGACACCGGCATCAAGCAGGTGGAGAAGGACGGCGTCATCGTCAGTGCCATTTGGGCGGCCTTGGGTGCCGTGCATGCATACCCCTCGGCCCGGGATACGGCAGCGTCAGTCCGTGGAGCGGTGTCGCCCACTGCGCCGATACCGCGGTCCTGCACCAGCGGCTCGTCGGACACCTGCAGATCGGTGTGCAGGAGCGAGAGAATCAGAGGGGCGCCCGGGCCCAGGTTCCCAGCTCGGCCAGCACGGTCAGAGGGGTCGAAGGTGTGGCTGGCGAGGTGCCGATGGTCTCTGCGATGCGTCCGCGCGAGCGCGGCCTCCGCGTCAGGAACCTCCGGCCTGGCAGATCGCTCCGGCCTCCTCTGTCGGCCGATCCGACACCAGATGGCAAAGGCGGCGCCCAGCAGTGCCGTAAGACGACCGCACCATCCGCCTGGTCGAGGACGGCGCCCTCGACATGGATCTCGGCCCCCTGGTCGAGCTGCGGGCGACGACTGGGCGTGGTACCCGCTCGACCGGCTCCCGGACGGCCTGTTCGAATGCAGCGCCCAGATTCTCACCGCCTGGCGGCCCGACCTGCACATCGACCACCCGCCGGCGCACTTCACCGCCTTCTCCCCAGCGAACCAGACAGCGCTTTAGCAGGACAGCCGACACCGATGTCCACCGGCGAGACGACGAAGGTGCCGCGCCCCAGTAGCAACACAGCGCCGCTCAATTCACATTGGAGTTCTCCATGTCGCATCTCTCCATACGCCGACGCATATCCCCGGTCGGCGCCGTCGGCACCGACCGACTGCATGATCTGGAACAGGCGGCCCTGCGCCACGGAGTCCCCGTCGAGGACGTGATCCTGATCGCCGTCAATCTGTTCGGGATCACCTCGGACCAAGACCGTCATCGGGCCCGGGTCAGCCTCAGCCTCGAACGCCGCCCCGACGTTGCCTGGCAGATCATCGTCCCGCTGAACCAGCCGGTCAGCCCGTTCCGGCTCCGGGGCGACGAGCTGTCGCTGAACGGCGAGGTGGTCGCGCACGTCGAGCGCATTGATGCCGACGAGGCGGTCGGGGGGTACTTCCGCAACGAGGGGCGTGCCGCGACCCTCAACCCGAACGCGCGCAGTAGGTGCGTCGGCTGCGGTTGGTGCCCCAACAACCTGGAGGCCGCCGCCGACCCACGGCTGCAGGAGGGGCAGGGGCTCGACGACCTGCTGCGTGCCCTCGGCGAGCAGCACCCCCGCCATAACTTGGCCGAACTGACCGAGGTCACCGTCTCCACCGGATGTTTCGAGCGAGAGGAGGCCGCTGTCGCGCACCTGACCCCCCTGCGGCCCGCTCTGCACCGGGCCGGCGTCGGGGCCCGGATCGGCTTTCTCACCTCCGTGCTGCGTAGCGACGAGGCGTTCGAAACCATCGCGTCGCTGGTGTCTCCGTTCGTGCTCCGGCTGACGGTTGAGCACTTCACCCGGCGGGCGGCCCTAATGAAGTCCACCAAGGCTGACCTCCGGCCCCAGGAGATGCCGGACCTGCTGGGGCGGGCGCTGGCGGCGGGGCTGGACACCTCGTACACGTACATCGTCGGGCTGGACCCGATGGAGGACCTTGTGCGCGGGGTGACCGCACTGGCCGACATGATCACCGCGTTCCCGAACTTCCAGAGCTTCCAAGCGCACACGGTGCTGATGCAGGGCATGCGGACACCGGGCGCGGAGGACCTGGAGTACTACCTGCAGGCGCGTACGGCCATCGAGCGGACCATGGCGTCGACCGGGCTGAGACCGGTGGGCTGGGAGTGCTACCGGCCGCTGTGGTACTTCACCTACGCGGGAGAGGCCCTCGTCGATGGACCTCGCTGACACGGTCATCGAGCGTGTGTGGGTCGAGCGCCTCGACGAGAGCGTCGCGGGTCCGTTCGAGCCGGGCGTCAGCCGGTTCGCGGTCGTGGTCGAGGCCCGCGGGGTGACGGGGGTGTTCGCCCCGGTCGACGAGCTGCCCGCCGCACTGGTAGCCACCCGGCTCGGGCAGAGCGCACTGCAACGCCCGGTAACCGACCACAAGGGCCTGCTGCGCAGGCTCCTGGCAGAACTCGGTCCACACTCGGCGGGACTCGGGCGCTGGGCGGTGGGGGCGCTGGACTGCGCGGTGTGGGACCTGCACGGCCGCCTCGCCGACCTCCCGGTCGCAGCTCAGCTCAGCGACCGGCCCGCGCGGCGGGTGCCGGGCTACGCTTCCTGGCTCTCCCTGGATTTGGCCTCCCCGCCGGCCGCCGAGTCGGTCAGGGCCACCGCTGGCGAGGGGTTCGCCTTTACCAAGTGGGCGCTGCGCGATGCGGAAGCCGGGGAAGTGGCACGGCTGGCCGAATGGGCGGCGGCGTGGGCGGGGCAGAGCGTGGCGGTGGATGCCCTGGGCACATGGGGGCACCGGCTTGCCACGGAAGTCGCGCCGCTCCTCGCTCCGGAGGTGGTGCGCTGGGTGGAGGACCCCCTGGGCCGGACCGACCCGGCCGCGTACACGCAACTGCGCGCTCGGGCGGTAGGACACGGAGACCGGCCGGCACGCCATCGTCATCACATACGAGGCGTTCGCGCCGATCACCCTCAGCCTCATCCAGCAGCAGCTCAAGCACCGGGCCGTCCGTCGTCACGCCGGGCTCGCCCCGCTGCCCAGGCGCACCTCCGAGCAGCACCGGCGTCCGATTCGCTCGCGCGTTGCGCCGCCCCCTTTTGCCAGCCCTTCTTCAGCCGCCCGAAACCGGCCTTCGCTGTCTCCATTCCGAGGACGCCACCCGCCCGTCCCCGGGATGGGTCCATACCTGCGGCAGCGTCGGCGCCGTCCTCACAGCCCCCTTCGAGACTGAGACACGCGCCTCACGGATCTGCAGCATGGACGCGTCCAAACGGAAGCTTCAGCCGTCCGCTCCGCACCCAATTGCCCGACTGCAACGCAGCGTAGTCAGCACCAAGTCAGCACGGGAGAAGTGAAGACGGGTGATGACATGGGCTTTTAGTCAGCACCGAACCAGCATGGGAGTCAGCAACACCCTCGCGAAATATACCTAACAGTGCAACTCGGACAACCCTCTTCCACCCACCCCCACGAAGCAGAAACCGGCCCGCACCCCCTCCCCGTAGCGCCCGCCCGCACACCGCCCACCCGAACTATGGTGTCCCGCCACATACACCCCTGACCTGCCCCTTCCTACGGTATGGCGACACGGAAACGTCCCCGCCAACTGTCCGGAAGTGGTACCCATGGCCGCCGCAGCAACCGCTCCCCCACCCCCGTCCAACCTCCGCCGCATCGTCGCCGCGAGCCTCGTCGGAACGACCGTCGAGTGGTACGACTTCTTCCTGTACGGATCGGCTGCCGCGCTGGTCTTCAACAAACTGTTCTTCCCCGGGACCGACCCGCTCGTCGGTACCCTGCTCTCCTTCCTCACGTACGCGGTCGGCTTCGCCGCCCGGCCCATCGGCGCCCTGGTGTTCGGCCACTACGGCGACCGGCTCGGGCGCAAGAAGCTGTTGGTGCTCAGTCTGCTGCTGATGGGTGGCGCGACGTTCGCCATCGGGCTGCTGCCGACGCACGCGACCATCGGGACCGCCGCTCCGGTCCTGCTCACCGTCCTGCGTCTGGTGCAGGGCTTCGCGCTCGGCGGCGAGTGGGGCGGGGCCGTGCTGCTGGTCTCGGAGCACGGTGACGCGAAGCGGCGCGGATTCTGGGCCTCCTGGCCGCAGACCGGCGCTCCGGCGGGGCAGTTGCTCGCCACCGGCGTGCTCGCGGCGCTGACGGCGCTGATGTCCGATGCGGCGTTCCTGAGCTGGGGATGGCGCATCCCCTTCCTGCTCTCCGGCCTGCTCGTGATACTCGGCCTGTGGATTCGTCTCTCTGTCGATGAATCACCTGTGTTCAAGGCCGCTCTGGCCCAGGCGGCGGCACGCAGGGAGAGCGCCGGGGCGGCCGAGAAGATGCCCATCGTCGCCGTACTGCGCCATCACTGGCGGGACGTTCTGATCGCCATGGGCGCGCGCATGGCGGAGAACATCAGCTACTACGTCATCACGGCGTTCATCCTCGTGTACGCGACCACGGCCGTGGAGCTGAGCAGGCAGACGGCGCTCAATGCCGTACTCATCGCCTCCGCCGTGCACTTCGTGGTGATCCCGATGTGGGGCGCGCTGTCCGACCGGATCGGGCGCAGGCCGGTCTATCTCATCGGCGCGGTCGGCGTGGGGCTGTGGATGTTCCCGTTCTTCGCGCTGATCGACACCGGGAGCTTCGGCTATCTGCTGCTCGCCATCACCGTGGGGCTCATCTTCCACGGCGCCATGTACGCACCGCAGGCGGCCTTCTTCTCGGAGATGTTCGCGACGCGCATGCGGTACTCGGGGGCGTCCATCGGGGCGCAGTTCTCGTCGGTCGCGGCCGGAGCGCCGGCGCCGCTGATCGCCACCGCGCTGCTCGTCGACTACGACAGTTCGACGCCCATCGCCCTGTACGTCATCGCCGCCGCCCTGCTCACTGTGGTGGCGATCGTGTGCGCGAAGGAGACCCGTAGCCGGGACCTGTCGGACATCGGGCCGGCTCCGGAGGACGGACCGGGCGCGCAGGCCCCGCTGCCCGCCGACGCGCGCAGCGTCTGAGAGGTCGTTCCCTCTCGTCGGGCCGTGCGGAGCGGGCCGCCCCTCACCTCATCGGTGAGGGGCGGCCCGCTGCGGTCCGGTGCCCCGTGCCCTACGGCTGCTGGGGGGTGGGTTCGAACCAGGTCGGTCCGTCGGTGAGGGCCTGCTTGATCCGGAACAGGGAGAACTCGTTCAGCGGCGGCAGGGTGTCGACGGAGAACCAGCCCACCTCCAACGACTCGTCGTCGTTGACGCGCGCCTCACCGCCGGTGGCCCGGCAGCGGAACGTGAGGTCGAGGTACTGGCACCGGTCGCCGTTCGCGTACTGGACGGGCTTCAGTGCCTGGGTGAGCACCACCCGCTCCGCCACACAGTGCACGGCCGTCTCCTCGTACACCTCGCGTTCGGCTGTCGCCGCGGGTTCCTCCCCCGGTTCGCAGATGCCGCCGATGACAGCCCATTTGCCGGTGTCGGCGCGCCGCCCGAGCAGCACCCGGTCCTCGTCGTCGAAGACGACCGCGGTGACTCCGGGCAGCAGGAGCAGCTGATGGCCCGCGGTCGCGCGGATGTCTCGGATGAAGTCGGGAGTAGCCATGCGCCGAGCCTACGTGTCCGTACCACCGGCCACGGGGCCGGTGGATCCTCGCAGCCTGCGGGCGCGCACGCCCCGGACCGTCACCCAGCCGAGGCCGGCCACGGCGATCAGCGCGAGGACGCCCTCGGGCAGCGGGCCCATCCGGGTCGCGGGGGTCAGCGAGGACCGCAGCGGCACCTCGTCGACGAGGGCGGCCGGGGTGAACATCTCCGTCTTCTGCACGATCGTCCCGTCCGGCCGGATCACGGCGCTGACGCCGCTGGTGACGGGGACGACGACGGACCGCCCGTGTTCGACCGCGCGCACCTGGCTCATGGCCAGTTGCTGGTACGTCATCTCGCTGCGCCCGAAGGTCGCGTTGTTGCTCGGTACGGCGATGAGCCGGCCGCCGTGCTTGACGGTGTCGCGCACCGCGTCGTCGAACGCGGCCTCGTAACAGGTGACGAGCCCGACCTTCGTACCCGCCAGGTCGAACACACCGACCGTCTTGCCGGGTCCGAAGTCCCGCTGCACCCGGTCGACGTCCTTGCTGAAGATGCGGACGAACGAGCGCATCGGCATGTACTCGCCGAACGGCTGGATGTGGCGCTTGTCGTACGTGGCGACGGGGCCGTCGGCCGGGTCCCACTGGATGAGGGTGTTGCGCAGGGGCCCCTCTTCGGGAGAGACGACGGCGCCGATGACCGTGGGGACGCCGATGGCCCTGACGGCGTCGTCGATCACGATCCGGGCGTCGGGGTTGCGGTACGGGTCCAGGTCGGAGGAGTTCTCCGGCCACAGGACGAAGTCGGGCTGGGGCACCTTGCCCGCCTTCACCTCCCGCGCGAGCTGTTCCGTGCGGCGGGCGTGGTTGTCCAGGACCGCGCGGCGCTGGGCGTTGAAGTCGAGGCCGAGACGCGGCACGTTGCCCTGGATCGCGGCGACGGTCGCGGTGCCCTCCTCCGCCGAGGCGTCGACGAGGGGCAGGGCGGCGAAGGCCGCCGCCACGGGTACGGCGACGGTCACGGCCGCCGCGGCGACCGCGGCCCGGGGGACGGTGCCGGTGGCGCGGTACTGGCGGAAGCGGCGTACCGCCTCGAAGAGCCCGAAGCCGCACAGCACGACGGCGAAGGAGAGCAGCGGGGTGCCGCCCAGGGCCGCGAGCGGCAGGAACACGCTCTCCGCCTGGCCGAAGGCGATCTTCCCCCAGGGGAAGCCGCCGAACGGCACCCGGGCCCGGAGCGCTTCGTCCAGTGTCCAGACGGCGGCGGCCCAGACCGGCCAGTAGGCGAGCCGGCTGACCGCGCTGATCCCGACGCAGCCCACCGCGATGAAGAGCGCTTCGGCGGCGGCCAGCGCCAGCCACGGTACGGGGCCGACCTCCTCCCCGGTCCAGTGCAGGAGCGGCAGCATGAAGCCGAGGCCCGCGAGGAGACCGAGCCCGAACGCCGCCCGCAGCCTGCGTCCGAAGAGGACCCAGCCGAGGAGGGCGAAACCGGGCAGAACCAGCCACCACAGGGGGCGCGGCGGGAAGCTCGCGTACAGCAGCGCACCGGAGAGTGCTGCGGCGGCCGGGCGGGCGAGCCGCGGCCACAGCTTTCTGCCGCGGGACGCGGGGGCGGGCGGCGGTTCGTCTACGGAGGTGATGGTGGCGCTCACCTGGCGGAGTCTACGGCGGCGGGCTGTGGGCGACGGAGCCCGGGACGTCCCGGCCGGGTCGGGTGACGGACGGGAAGCGCATGATGCCTCAACGTTTCTGCCTCTTTCCCCCACACATCGGCCCGTCGGCCGTTAGCGTGTGCGCCAGTCGCTGCCGACCGGCCTGATCCGGCCGTCGTGGGCGGGACGGTCGAGGTCGGGGGGTCGACACGATGACCGCAACGGTGGGCCGGTACGGCACGAGCGAGCGCGGCAACGCCTCCGACGCGGCAGGAGCCGTGATCCTCGCCGCCTGCGCGATCTGGTCGCTGGTCAGTGCCGCGGGCCGCGACACCCGGCCGGAAGGCGTACTGCTCGCGCTGCTGGCGGTCGCGGCCGGCTTCGCCTGCGGCCGGATCTGCGGGACGCTCCTCCCGGTCGTCGCCGCCTCGGCCGCCGCGCTCGCCGCCCTGGTCATGGCCCTGGTCTCGCGCCACGGGATGCCGGGCGCCACGGCCGCGGCCGACATCACCCCGGGGCACACGGGGGCCGCCGCCGCCCTGCTCGTACTGGCCGCGGGTTCGGCCTGCTGCGCGGCTGCCGCGGCGGGCCGGACCTCGCTGCGCGTCACCCTGCGGCTGCTCGCTCTCGGCACCGCGTGCGCGGCGCTCACCCTCGGCTCGGTGTTCGGCTTCATGGCGGCCCTGGGGGTGCTGCTCTGCTCACTGGCCGCCGGCCGGATGCGCCGCAGACTGCTGGGTCTCGCCGGGCTGGGGCTGGTCGCCGGGCTCATGGTGGGGCTGTCCTGGGCGGTGGCCGAGGACGCGTTGCCGAAGGGCCTCTCGGTCTCGCTGGAGGGGCCGCTCACCCGGAACCGGGTGCTGCTCTGGCACGACGCCATCGAGCTGGCGAAGGAGAACCCGCTGCTCGGTGTGGGACCGGACCGCTTCGGGGAGCTGAGCCCCACCGCCCGGGAGTCCCTGCACTCCGACGGCAAGCCGCACTCCGCCCCCTTCCAGCAGGCCGCCGAGCAGGGAGTGGTGGGCGTCGGGCTGCTGGGGACGGCCTACGGCTGGCTGCTGTACGTGCTGTGGCGTTCGCCGCGGACCACTGCCGTCGTCCTGACGGCGGGTGCGGCGCTCACCGCCCTCGCGGCCCTGGCGGTCGTCGGCAACGCTCTGAGCTTCACACCGGTGACGGCGGGAGCGGGGCTGCTGGCGGGACTGGCCTCGGCGCGGCGCCCGGTGGGCGAGGACGCCGGGCTGCCGGGTGAGCCGGCCGGAAGTACCCCGCCGGAGACGTGAGACACCTGTGCGCCGGTCCCGGGTGGCCGCCCGCCGCCCTGCCTGCGTCAGGCCTCCGTGGGCCGGGGCCCCGTCGTCGGCAGGTGCAGCCGGTCGCGGATGAACCGGACCGCCGCCTCCGCGTCGTCCACCGTGACGGTGAAGGTCCTGCCGTCGCCGAGCCTCAGCACCAGGCCCTCGCCCCGGCGCACCACCACGGCCGTGCCCTGCTCGGGGCGCCAGCGATAGCCCCAGCCGCCCCATTCGCGCGGGGTGACCTTGGGGGCGAACTCCGCGCCCACCACATGGGTCAGCAGGATGCGGCGGCGTGGCAGGCCGATGTGGCCGCAGCGCACCTCCAGGGCGTCCCCGTCCACCTTGACCGCCACATGGACGAAGGCGAGGGTCCCGAACAGGATGAGCAGTCCGGCGGCGACGCAGCCGATCACGGACATCAGCAGAGGGGCGATGCCGGAGGTCCAAGCCGAGTCGACGGCGAGCTCGATACCGAGGGCCATGCAGCCCGCGCCCGCGGCTGCGAGCAGCCACTGGCCACGGTTGGTGGCGCGCCCGGTCCAGACCGTGGACGGGGCCTCGCTCGAACCGTGGCTGCCCTTGGTGATGTGGTCCCTCATGCCAAGCAGCGTACTCAGATTCCGTGCGCCGGGGAGGGTCCTCGCGCCCGGCCCGAGGCGGTTCTGCGCGTCAGCGGACGGGCGCGAGCGCCTTGAGCAGGCGCCCTTCCTCGTAGGCCAGAGCGGCTTCCGGCAGGTCGGCGGCGCGTCCGCTGAGGATGACGGCGAGCGTGCCGGCCGGTTGGGCCGACGGAGCGGTCCCGGCGCCGATACGGCGCAGCGCCTGGGCGGCGACGGCATCGGCCGAGCCGTGCAGCGCGACCGGGGCGCCCCCGGTCTGCTGGACGGCCGCGCGGATGCGTTCGCCGACCAGCTCGTAGTGGGTGCAGCCCAGGACGACGGTCCGGACGTCCGGCGGGGTGAGGGCCGCCGCCGCGGCGATGGCCCGGTCGATGCCCGGCTCGTCAGCGTGCTGTACGGCGTCGGCGAGGCCGGGGCAGGGCACCTCGGTGACGGCGACGGAGTCGGCGAAGTCACGGATGAGTGCGCGCTGGTACGGGCTGCCGGTGGTCGCCGGGGTCGCCCAGATGGCGACGGGGCCGCCGCCCGTGGCCGCCGGCTTGATGGCGGGCACGGTCCCGATGACCGGCAGCGCGGGCTCCAGCTCGGCGCGGAGGGCGGGCAGCGCGTGGACGGAGGCCGTGTTGCAGGCGATGATCAGCGCGTCCGGCCGGTGGACGGCCGCCGCGCGGGCGACGTCGAGTGCGTGCGCGGTCACGTCCTGCGGTGTACGCGGTCCCCAGGGCATCCCGTCCGGGTCGGAGGAGAGCACCAGATCGGCGTCCGGCCGCAGCCGGCGCACCGCCGCAGCCGTCGGGAGCAGGCCGATTCCGGAGTCCATCAGGGCGATCTTCACCCGGTCACCATAGTCGACGCCCCTTGCGGCCCCGCAGAAGTGGGGCAGACTTCGGCGGATGAGCGCCGTTGCCTGGATCGCCGTGGGATCGCTGGTCGTGTGGGTGTGGCTGCTGCTGGGCCAGGGCTTCTTCTGGCGTACCGACCAGCGGCTTCCCCGGCGTGCGGACCCGGTGCGCTGGCCCTCGGTGGCCGTCGTCGTCCCGGCCCGGGACGAGGCCGACATGCTGCCGGTGAGCCTGCCGTCACTGCTCGCGCAGGATTATCCGGGCGAGGCCGAGATCTTCCTGGTCGACGACTGCAGCAAGGACGGCACCGGTGATCTCGCCCGCACCCTGTCCGTACGGTACGGAGGGCTGCCGCTCACGGTCTCCTCGCCGGGTGAGCCGGAAGCGGGCTGGACCGGCAAGCTCTGGGCCGTGCGGCACGGGATCACGCTGGCCAAGGCCCGGAAGCCGGAGTTCCTGCTGCTGACGGACGCGGACATCGCCCATGAGCCGGACAGTCTGCGGGAGCTGGTGGCCGCCGCGACCGCGGGTACCGGGGCCGGTTTCGACCTGGTCTCCCAGATGGCCCGGCTGCGGGTGGTCAGCACCTGGGAACGGCTGATCGTGCCGGCGTTCGTCTACTTCTTCGGACAGCTCTATCCGTTCCGGCGGGTGAACCGGGCCGGCTCGGGGACGGCCGCCGCCGCGGGCGGCTGTGTGCTGCTGCGCACGGAGGCGGCCGAGCGGGCGCGGATTCCCGAGTCCATCCGGCAGGCCGTGATCGACGACGTGTCGCTGGCGCGTGCCGTGCAGCGCAGTGGCGGCCGGATCTGGCTGGGGCTGGCGGAGCGGGTGGACAGCGTGCGCCCGTATCCGAAGCTCGGGGATCTGTGGCGGATGGTCTCGCGGAGCGCGTACACGCAGTTGCGGCACAGTCCCCTGCTGCTCGCCGGGACGGTGCCGGGCCTCGCGCTCGTCTATCTCGCACCGCCCGTCACGCTGGTGACCGGGCTGCTGACGGGAGACGCCGTGGCGGCGTGGGCGGGCGGTGCCGCGTGGGCGGTGATGGCGGGGACGTACATGCCGATGCTGGCGTACTACCGGCAGTCGCTGTGGCTCGCGCCGCTGCTGCCGGTCACCGCGCTGCTGTATCTGCTGATGACGGTCGATTCGGCCGTGCAGCACCACCGCGGGCGCGGTGCGGCCTGGAAGGGGCGTACGTACGCCCGTCCCGAGGCCGCACCGGACCGGTGACGCGTGCGGCGCGGATTCACTTGCGGCCCGGGGTCCAGTTCATTCCCCAGCCGTAGGCGGCGTCGATGGTGCGCTGCGGGCTCACTCCGCGCTGCGGGACCAGATAGCGGGCCTCCCGCTGCACGGTGAGGTCTCCCCCGTTGTTGGTGATCAGTGCGAGCGCGCAGACGGTCGAGGGCACGGTGCACTCGTCGAGGGAGAAGTCGATGGCGGCGCCGTGCTGTGGCTGGAGGGTGACCGTGGCATGGAGATCGGCGAAACTCCGGGCTCCCTCGTAGATGGTGACGAAGATCAGGAGGCGGCGCAGCCGGTCCTTGTGGTCGAGGTTGACCGTGAGGTTCTCGCCGGTGGAGAGGGCGCCCGTACGGTCGTCGCCGTCGAGATGGACGTAGGGCGGTCGGCTGAGGGAGCCGAAGGAGTTTCCGAGCGCCTGGACAACTCCCTTGCTCCCGTCGGTGAGTTCGTAGAGTGCGCAGAGATCGAGATCGAGGTCGGCGTGCATCGCGACGGCTCGGCCGAGCTTGGCGCCCCAGCTCTTGAACTGTTTGCGCACTTCCCAGTTGAGGTTCACGCGGAGCGCGCCGGAGGTGCCGCCCTGTTTGGACAGGGAGACGGTTGGCGTCTCCTTGGTGAGCGTGACCTTCGTGAGTCTCACGGGCTGCGTCGCGGGCGTGACCGGCGGTGCGGCCGGTACGGGCGGCGGTGCCATCGGGACCGGCGGGGTCGGACTCAAGGTCCTGTGTGACGTCTGGGGCCGGGGAGACTGCTGCGCCTGCTGTGGTTCGTCGACGGAAATACCGAAGTCCGTGGCAAGACCTTCGAGCCCGGTCCTGTATCCCTGGCCGACGGCCCGGAACTTCCAGGCTCCCTGGCGCAGGTAGAGCTCACCCAGGATGAACGCGGTCTCGACGGTCGCGTCGGTGCTCTCGAACCGGGCCGTCTCCGCACCGCTCGCCGTGTCCACGACCCGTACGTACAGTCCCGTCACCCGGCCGAAGTTCCCGCCGTCCGCCGAGGCCGCGACGACGATGCGGTCGATGGAGGGCTCGATACGCGAGAAATCGACGGCGAGGGTGTCCGTGACCCGGTCGCCATCGGCCGCCTTGCCCTCGTGACGCACCGCGCCCGATGCGTGGGCCGGCTGGTTGTAGAAGACGAAGTCCGCGTCGCTGCGTACCTTGCCGGAGGCGAGAAGAAGTGCCGAGGCATCCACGTCCGGTGCTCCCGGGGTTTTGTGCCACCCCAATTCGACCCGCACGGCCTGAGCCGGCACCGGAACATTGGTTCCTTTAAGCATGGTCATGCTCGCCCCCATCGCGAGTCCGGCTACCCGAATGCGTTTCCCGGGACAACCTAATCCCCGGTGTGCCGGGGAGCCCACAACCGTGACGGGTCCGGCCGGGCGATCCGCCCCCGCCCGAAGGCCGTCGATCCGACTCGCGGCCTTGTCACGACTGTTGTCCTCCTTGACGATGACGGGCCGATCGGCCTGGGGGACACTGCGCTGATGAGCGACGGAGCATCTCGGACACCGCAGGAACGGGCCCTTGGCCATGTCGCGTCACTCGCGTCGGGCCCTCCGGTGGACCCGGTGCTGCGGACGACCCTCAACTTCCACCCGGACCGTATGCTGCACGGCACGTCGATGCTGGATGCTCTGGCCGAGGACGGTGTCTACCGGTCGCAGTTCGTCACGGGGACCAGCAACGGCGGACTGACCGCGCGTCCAGGCGGAGACCGGTGGCGCTGGGAGAGCCGGATCTTCAACGGCGCGTACGACGAGGCGCCTACTCAACTGCGGCCCGTATACGGGGCGTTGAACTTTCGCCACAAGCCGGTCGGCGCAGCGCCACGGTTCGGCTCCGCCCACTTCCGGCTGACTGCCCAGACGCTGGCGCGGACCACGCTCTGCTACCCGGACAGTTTCCTTCAACCCTCGGATTTCGGTGTCGCGGACCGCATGGGGCTCATCGAGATCGCCCTGGCCGACAGCCAGGACGACCTCGACGACTACATCGAGGCCCAGATCCACGGACCGGTCCGGCCGAAGGACCATGTCGAGGCGCTGGTCCTGGACCCCTGCTATCGAGGCACGGCCGTCGAAGTCGCGGCCCTGCGCCTCGGCTGCCCCGTGGAGTGGCACCCCGGATTCCGCCTCGGGATCGAGGAACTCCGCCGCCACCCCGACTACCGAGGTCAGGAGTACGTCGACCTGGGCACTCGGCTTGCCGTCGACGGCGTACTCGATCCCCGCATCGTCGGAAACGCCGCACGTGCAGGCCACTACGATCCACAGGCGCTCAAGAAGGTGTGGCACTATCTGGCGCGCTTCGGGGCGCCAGGCAGGACCGCCGACGCATCGGTGAGGACGGAACCGGAGGAGCGAGTCGTACTCGATGGCCTTCATTGAGCGACTGATGCCCGAGAGCCGGGCCTCGGTGCTCTCTCAGCCGGCGTGAAGGATCCGAAAGCGATCGGGTTCCGCCGGATCTCGGTCAACGACCTGGATGGGCGTCCTGGCCCATTGCCACACGCTGATGCCCGGCATGCGGGAGAACCGGATCTGCCCACGGGTGCCTTCGACGACAACGCGTGGCCAGGACATGGCGATGCGCGCCCGGTCCGCGCCCTGACGACGCAGTACGTCGGCGAGGACGGCGACCGTGTCGTAGCCCTCGAAGGCGACGAAGGAGGGTGCTTCGGCCAGCCGCTCGCGGAGGGTCGTCCCGACTCGTGCGCCGAGGGGGCCGAGGCGCTCGGGCAGGTAGCGCAGGAACGGGATGCCGGCGCCGTCGTCGCCCAGCAACGTCGCCCATGCGGCGAACTCCGGTTGCCCGGCCGGAGCACCGATCATGATCCCGGCGAGGCGCTGGTCGCGGCGGACCGCCTCGACGATCGGCACGGCGGGGTCCGGGTGGCCGACCAGGAGGAGGAGGGCTGTCGCACCACTGCCGACCAGTTCGTCGCACACGGCCGCGGGGGTGAGCGCACTCATATCGAGCTCGACGACGGTGCCGCCCCGTGGAGCGAGGTGGTCCCGCAGAATGCGCGTCCCGGATGCCCAGTAGACACTCGGCTGGGCAGCTACGGCGATGCGGTCGTGGCCCGCGCCGAGGAGGAAGTCCGCGTAGAGCTGCCAGCCGCGGGACTGCGGCGGGGCGAGGCGCGCGACCCAATCCGTCGGCTGTTCGGTGAGCGCGTCGAGAACAGCTGACGAGCAGAGGAACGGCAGTCCGAGGGCGTCGGCCCTGGCGGCAGCGGCGCGAGCGACGACACTGTGATACTCCCCTGCCAAGGCGGCCACCCCGAGGCGAGCCAACTCGTCCACGGCCGCCGCGGCCCTCTGCGGATCGGCTGCGGTGTCCCGGACCACCAGCTCAAGTGGTCTTCCGACGATCCCTCCGGCGTCATTGACGTCGCGAACGGCCAGCTCGATTCCGGCGAGCAGGTGCCGGCCCGCCTCGGCCCAGCCGGGCCGGCTGAGCGGAACGAGAGCGCCGATCCGTACGGGTGATCCGTCGGTCCGATCCGTTTCGGAAGCCGATGGTGGTGTGCTCATGCGGTGGCGTCTCCCTTGTGGCAATTCGGTCGCAGGGTGCCCGAATCGCCGAGTAGCAGGACCCGGTGGAACGCATCCGTCTCGTCTCGCCGTGGCGGGCGCACCTGCGTGATCACGCCGGATATTGCATCCACCGTCGTCGCCGACAGGCAACTGATTATGTGTTCGGGTGCGCGGACCCGAGGCGTACGGAACGGCTCGTCGAACAGCGCAACGCGCTGCACCTGGGCGGAGACCGCGTCCTCGTGGCCGTCTCAGCGGCCGGTCGGGAGCGTGGTCGCGAAGTCCTCGAACCAGGCGAGCACGTCGGGGTGGGTGACCGTGCCCTCGGCGGTCACGTCAGCGGCGCGGTTCCCCTGGATGATGCGCTTGACGGGGACCTCCAGCTTCTTGCCGGTCAGGGTACGGGGCACGGCGGCGATCGGAATGATGGCATCCGGAACGTGCCGGGGCGAGAGTTCGTCCTTGATGAACGTCGCGATGGTGGTCCGGAGCGTGGCGTCGAAGGCTGCCCCTTCGGCTACGACGACGAAGAGGGGCATGAAGTAGCCGCCGTCCGGCAGTTCGGCGCCGATGACCAGGCTGTCCGCGATCTGTGGGAGTTGCTCGACGACGGCGTAGATGTCGGCGGAGCCCATCCGCACGCCCATCCGGTTGAGCGTCGAATCCGAGCGTCCGGCCACCACGACCGACAGGTCGGGGTCGATCGTGACCCAGTCGCCGTGCCGCCACACCTGGGGATACACGTCGAAATAGCTCGCCAGATAGCGCAGGTTCTCAGGGTCGTCGACGAAGTGCAGCGGCATCGAGGGCAGCGGCGCCGTCACCACCAGTTCCCCCTGTTCTCCGACCAGTGGCTGTCCGGAGGCGTCCCAGGCGGCGAGGGAGACGCCGAGTGCGGGACACTGGATCCGGCCGACGCGCACCGGCAGCAGGGGGGAACCCCCGGCGAGGACCGAGCAGATGTCGGTTCCTCCGCAGATCGACTGCAGCCACGCATCGGGGGCGAGGCGGTCGTAGACCCAACGCCATGTGCTGCCAGGAAGCGACGAGCCGGTCTGCAGCACGGACCGCAGAGCGCTCAGGTCGGTCTCGGCCGCCGGGTGGGCATTCGCCTTCTCCGCAGCGACCAGGTAGGCCGCACCCACGCCGACCATCGTCGCCCGGGTCTGCTCGGCCACCTTCCACACGCCGTTGACGTCGGGGTACGTGGGGCTGCCGTCGTACAGGACGATCGTGGCGCCGTGCAGCAGGCCGCCGACCATGAAGTTCCACACCATCCAGCTGGTGGAGGTCTGGAAGAAGAAGCGGTCGTCGCTCCGCAGATCGACGCCGAGGCCCAGAGCCTTGAGCAGCTCGACGACGATGCCGCCGTGGCTCTGCACCATGCCCTTCGGTACGCCCGTGGTGCCGGACGACCACAGGATCCACAGCGGGTGGTCGAAGGGGACGTCGGCGAAGCTGAGCTCCGCCCGCTTGTCGAGCAGCGCGGACCAGTTGTGCTGCACCACCTCGGGCCGCCGGCACCACGAGGTGGGAGGGGCGGACGCATAGAGGTGGTCGACCGCGATCAGGTGCCGGACCGTGGGCAGTCCGTCCACGATCTCGGCGGCCGACGGACGCCGGTCGAACTCCTTGCCCCCGTAGGAGTAGCCGTCCGCGGCCACCAGCACCGTGGGCTCCGCCTGCCGCAGCCGAGCGAGCACGCCGGGCGTGCCGAATTCCGGCGAGCACACCGTCCACACCGCGCCGACAGCGGCACTGGCCAGCAGCGCGACCACGGCGTGCGACGTGTTGGGGAGATACCCGGCGACGCGGTCACCAGGACCCACGCCCATCGCTCGCAGAGATGCGGCGACAGCGGCGACGTCGCGTCCGAGCTGCTGCCACGACGTCTCCTCGGGAACGCCGTCTTCCGAGACGCTGATCAGGGCCGGGCGCTCGTCGGTCGAGCGGGAGAAGCACCGCTCGGCGAAGTTCATCCGCGCTCCCGTGAACCAGGTGGCTCCGGGCATCGACGCGTCAGCCAGCACCTCGTCGTAGCCGCTGACGGCATCGAGGCCGTAGAACTCCCAGATCGCGGACCAGAAGGCAGATGTGTCGGTGGTGCTCCATCGCCACAGCTCCGGGTAGTCGGAGAAGGTCAGTCCCCGTGTTTCGCTCAGCCGGCGCATGAAGGCGGCCGTGTTGGAGCTTTCGGCGGTCGCGCGGCTCGGGGACCACAGCAGGTCGGGATCGGTGCTCATCAGCGCCTCCGGGGGCAGGGTGCGGTTTCGGGCCGTCGCGTCCATGACCCGTGCGGTGGGGACCGGTGCGTCGGTCAGGCGGACATGTCGGCCGGGGTCCGGCCGAGCTCGCGGATGAACTCCTCCGCCCGGGGCCATGCGCCGTAGCCGGAGGCAGGGTTGAGGTGGCCGACCGGGCCGAGGTCCACGAGGCGGCTGCCCCACGCCCGGGCGAGACCGGCGACGCGACCGGCGTCGGCCAGGGGATCGTTCGTACTCGCCGCGACGATGCTGCGGAAGGGCAGAGCGGTCCGCGGCACGGGTGTCCAGCCGTTGTCGCGCAGGGTCTCCAGGCTGGTATAGCCCTCCGGCATCGTGGTCTCGAAGTCGGGTGGCGTCGCGAGCAGCGCTCCCCTGACCGGACGCCGGTGTCGTTGTGCCCAGTGCACAGTCGTCATTACACCGGCGCTGTGGGCGACGATGACGACCGGCCCGGAGATGTCCGACACCAGCTCGTCCAGTGCGGCGACCTGGGCGTCGCAGCTCAGTCTGTCCTTCTCCAGCGGGGGGAGGGTCCGGGCATCGGCGATCTTGTCGGCCAGGACGGTCTGCCAGTGCTCCGGCACGTGATCACGCAGTCCGGGGACGATCACGACCGTCGGTTCCGTGGTGAGGCTCATGACTGCAACTCCGCCTTCTTGAGCGCCGGATCGGGGAGCAGCCCCAGGCGGCGCAGATCTCTCTCGTAGGAGAACATTCCGATCGTGAAGACCACGCTGGTCACCAGGGCTACGAGCGGGATCAGCCGCAGGGCGCCGAGGAGGCCCAGGTGGTCCGCGAGCATGCCCGTCACCGCGGGCCCGGGGGCGAGCCCGAGCAGGCTGTTGGCCAGGGTGAGCGTGGCGAAGGCCGTCGCCGCGATGGCGGCGGGGGTCAGATTGGCGACCATCGCGGCCGCCGGTCCGGCGGTGCCTGCGGCCACCAGGGTCCCGCCCCCGATCAGCAGGAGTTGCAGCGGGCCGGCCGGCAGGTGGAATCCCGCCATCAGCAGCACGAGCGACCCAAGACTGCACGCGATCGCCACCGCCCACTTCCGGGCTGCGGCCTTCCGGCTGAGGCGGTCCGCGACGATCCCGCAGAGGATCATGCCGGCGCCACCGATCAGCGCGAAGACCCCTGCGACGAGGCCGGCTTCACCAGGAGGCATGTCGTAGTACCGGTTGAGGAAGCTGGGCATCCAGGCGAGCAGGGCCATGGCAATGAACATCTGCAGCCCGCTGCCGACGTACGCGCAGACCACGGAGACCGACGAGAACAGCCGCGGCAACTGGGTTCGGACGGGGGCACGTTCGCCGGACATCGACGTGTTCCGCTTCGTCGAGGCCGACCCCAGTCTCTTCTCTGTGATGAGGAAGCCGTAGACGGCGGCCAGCCCGAGCCCGAAGAGTCCCATCACGCCGAAGGCCCAACGCCAGCCGAGCTCCTGGGCAACGGCACCGCCGATCGACACCCCCAGCACGGATCCGAACGAACCTCCCGCGATGAAAGCCCCGGAGAGCGTGGCCCGCACGCCGACAGGAAACACGCTCAGGACCACCGCGATGCCCACACTCCCGTACGCCGCCTCCCCGACGCCGACCATGAACCTGCCGAGGAGCATCTGGCCGTAGCTCGCGGCGATGGCGCAGCCCAGCGTCGCCAGGCTCCAGGCTGTCGCCGAGAGGACGAGGATTCTGACCCGTCCCCAGCGGTCGGCCAGCAAGGACAGAGGAAACGTGAGCACACCGACCATCAGGGCCACGACGCCGCTGAGCGTGCCCAACTTGGCGTCGGAGACCAGCCATTCAGCTTTCAGCAGGGGAAAGACGGCGTTGAGGACCTGCCGCGACATGTAGTCGGACAACAGCAGCCCGAAACTCAGGGCGAAGACCAGCCAGGCGTAGCGACGGGACACGGCCGGCGGGGCGGGCGACGTGTCCGGCACCGGTGTGCCGGCAGTCTGAAGTCTCATGGGCGTCACCTTTCGTCTCTGGTCAGGGCTCAGAACGTGGCGTCGCCGACGATCCCGGCGCGCTCCATCTTGCGGACGGCGGGCCAGTAGTCCTGGACGGCGTAGTGCTGGGTGGAGCGGTTGTCCCAGATGGCGACGCTGTTCTTCTCCCAGCGCCAGCGCACTTGGTACTCGGGGACGGCCGCCTGGCTGATCAGGTAGTTCAGAAGGTTGCCGGCGCCGGGCGCGTAGTCCTGGCCGAAGCGCACGTTCTCCGGCGTGTGGTAGTTGACGAAGTGCGTGGTGAAGGCGTTGACGAAGAGGATCTCCTCGCCGGTCTCCGGATGGGTGCGCACCACCGGGTGCTCCGGGTCCGGAAAACGGGCCTTCAGTTCGTGGCGTTGCTCCGCCGCCATCGCGGCGCCGAAGGTCGCCTCGATGCTGTGCCGCGCACGCAGGCCCGCGACCTGGGCCTTGATGTGCTCGGGCAGCCTGCGGTACGCCTCGGCCATGTTGACCCAGATCGTGTCACCGCCCACCTCCGGTGTCTCCACGCAGCGCAGTACCGCGCCCATGGGCGGGGCCGCGCGCCAGGTCGCGTCGCAGTGCAGGGCGTTCTCGTAGTGCTCGGGCTTGCTGTCCAGGTCCTTGTAGATACGGACGAGGCCCGGGTGGGCGGGGTCGCTGCCGGCCACCGGGTGGTCCTCCAGCGGACCGAAGCGCGCCGCGAAGGCGACGTGTTCGGCGCGGGAGATGTCCTGGTCGCGCAGGAAGAGGACCTTGTACCGCAGCAGCAGTTCCTTGATCTGCGTGAACAGGTCGTCGTCACGCGAGGCTTCGCCGAGGTTCACGCCGAAGAGTTCGGCTCCGATGGTGCAGGTCAGCGGCTCAACCCTGATCGAGGCACGGCGTCCGCCGGTGCGCGCCGGAGCCGGCGCGCCTTCCCTCGGGTGCATGGTCTGGGGCATCGTGCTCACTCCTGGTTGTCGTGGAATTCGTGCCATGGGATACGCGAGGTGCTCGGATGCGGCGTACTCAGACGACGAAGACGGAGGATCCCGTGGTGCGCCCTCCTTCGAGATCGCGATGGGCCTGTGCCGCGTCGGGAAGGGCGTACCGCTGGTTGGTCTCGACCTTGATACGTCCGGACTCGACGTGTCCGAACAGCTCACCGGCCAGCGCGGCGCGCTCCGCCGGCTCGGCGATGTAGTCGGCCAGAGCCGGCCGCGTCACGAACAGCGAGCCGTGGATGGCCAGTTGCATGGCGTCGAGCGGCGGCACCCCGGAGGCCGTGCCGAAGCACACCAGCAGGCCGCGGCGCTGCAGGGAGGCCATGGATCCGGCGACGGTGTCCTTGCCGACGCTGTCGAAGACGACCGGGACGCCCTTGCCGTCCGTAATCTCGCGCACCCGCTCGGCCACGTTCTCCCGCCTGTAGTAGACGATGTGATCGCAGCCGTGGGCGCGGGCGACCTCGGCCTTCTCCTCGCTGGAGACCGTCCCGATCACGGTGATGCCGAGCAGCTTCGCCCACTGGGAGAGGATCAGGCCGACGCCGCCCGCCGCCGCATGGAGCAGTACGGTGTCGCCGGACTTCAGCGGGTGGATGCGGCGCAGCAGATAGGCCGAGGTGAGGCCGCGCATGGTCATGGCCGCCGCGGTCTCGCAGCTGATCCCGTCCGGCAGTTTGATCAGTGAGTCCGCGGGCATGACCCGCTCCGTGCTGTAGGCGCCCAGGGGGCTGCCGGTGTAGGTGACCCGGTCTCCCTCGGCGACGTCCGTCACGCCCTCGCCCACGGCCTCGATCACACCCGATGCCTCCACACCGAGACCCGCGGGCAGCGGAGCCGGGTACAGGCCGGTGCGGAAGTAGGTGTCGGCGAAATTGAGTCCGACGGCGACGTGCCGGATGCGTACCTCGCCCGGGCCCGGCTCGCCGGTGGTGACCTCCTCCCACCTCATGACGTCGGGGCCACCGGTTTCATGGAAGCGAATGGCATGTGCCATGACGTGCTCCGTTTGCTCGTGTGCAGGGCTGAGTGGGGTGGTGCGGGGCGGCGGCGGAATGGCCGCCGCCCGTGGGGGGGGTGGGTCAGTTCGTGGCGTCGCGCAGCATGGAGCCGCGCTGTCCGGGGCGGCGGTTGGGCACCATGCCGAGCCGCGCCAGGGTCTCGTCGGCGTCCGCGTACCATTCGCCGATCCGGTAGATCCGCTTGGCGTCCTGCCCGGTGGCGACCTCACGGCCCAGCGCATCGGCGATCCGGACCATCTGCTCGACCTGCTCGACGGACGACATCCGCTCGCCCTTGCGCTGCCACAGGTTGTCCTCGTTGCCCACCCGCACGTGCGCACCGAGGGCGATGCCGACCGCGCCCATCGGCGCCACCGCGCGCATGGATGCCTCGATGGTGAGCACGGCGCCGTCCGGGACGCGGCGGATGAACTCGACCAGGTCGGCGGGGTGCCGACCGGCGAACCCACCGCCGATGGCGACGTAGTTCAGCACCAGCGGTCCGCTGTAGATGCCCTTGCGGATCAGCCGTTCCACGGTCTCCAGCTGTGCCATGTTGGCGAGTTGGAAGTGCGGCTGGACGTCCTTGGCCCGGAGCCGCTCGAGGTGTTCGAGATAGAAGTCCGGCCCGGCCTCGACCACCATGTCCCGGTATGCCTTGTAGTACGCCGGCTTGGCGATCGAGGTGCCCTCGATGTCCTCGTCGTCGAAGAGCTCGACGATGTTCATCTGGTTGGTGTTGATCGCGATCGTCACCTGGTCGGGCCTGGGGGTGATCTCGGCCAGCATGTGGCGGGTGTCGTAGCTGAGCCACTTGGCGTCTCCGCCCTCGTCCTCGGGGGCGAAGGAGATGGATCCGCCGATCTGCAGGACCATGTCCGGCACGGCCTCGCGCAGCCGGGCCATCAGCTCGTTGAACATGGAGAGGCGCTTGGAGCCGTGGCCGTCCAGCTCGCGTACATGGATGTGCAGCACCGTGGCGCCGGCGTTGTAGCAGTCGACGGCCGCCTGCACATGCTCGTCCATGGTGAGCGGGAGGTCGTCGGCGTCACCGGGCAGCCACTCCGGCCCGTAGGGCGCGGCCTGGATGACCAGCTTCTCCTGGTTCTCCGGGTACAGGGAGTCGTCGAAGAAATGCATGGTCCATCTCCTTTGTGGGGCGGGCTTCTGTCGGTCGGTGCGTTCACCCGCTGCCCGCGGCGCTGCCTGCGGCGTGGTGCCAGAAGGGCAGGCGAGATGCGGGGGCGAGGGCGCTGAAGGGATTCCCGGGGTCGCCGATCGCTCGGATACGATCAGCGGGCGGTGTGGAGGGATCACGCGGCGTCGGGCAGGGATTCCTGCTCGTCCTCGTGGGCCGACCATGTCCCTTGCGGTAATCCCACGTTAAGGGCGGGTTACGGGACGCGCTTGACCGAAAGTGACAGAAGACTTGACGCTTGGGGACACGCCCGGGCTCGCGCCCGGCCGCCTCCCGTCAGTCCTCGCCCGGGCGCCGCTGCACGGTCCCGCGGACTCGCCACTCCCTGGGACTACAGCCGAACCGCTCGCGGAACCAGCGCGAGAAGGCGCTCGGTGCGGAGAATCCCAGCAGTCCGGAGATCTCCGTGAACGATCGGCGTGGGTTCGCGACGAGTTGTTCCGCGAGCTGGATGCGTGTCGCGTTCAGAACCGAGGAGAACGTCTCGCCCGAGACCGCCAGATGCCGGTGGACCGTCCTCCGGTCGACGCCGAGGCTGTCCGCGACCTGCTCGATCGAACAGCGCCCGGTGGGCAGCAGGACTTCGATCAGCTCGCTCACGCGGTCCAGCACGGTGGTGTCCCTGGACACCGCGATGGACTCGAAGTACTGCCGGGCGTAGGTCCGCAGCAGCGGGTCCGACATGGGGTTGGGTGCCTTGAGATCGCTGGCGTAGAAGACGATCCCGTTGAATTCCCGCCCGAATTCCACCACGGGGCCGAAGACGCGCCGGTGGGTGGCGATATCCGCCGGCGCGTCGTGGGTGAAGCACACGGACAGCGGTTGCCACCGGTCACCGAGAAAGCTGCGGAGCACGCCGTGGAAGGCCCCCACGGCCAGCTCGGTGGCCTGACGGGTGGACATGGCCTCACCCACTTCGAGGCTCACCTTGAGGGTGGCCAGGCCGCTCGCCTCGGAGAGCCGGCTGTGGAGCATCTCGTTGTACATGTACTCGTGGCGGACGAGGAGTTCGAGGGCGCTGCGGACATCGGGCTCGTCGCGCAGGACCAGACTGATCGGGCCGAGATTGGACACGCGGCGTCGCTCGGCGAGGAGCAGGCCGAAGTCCTCTCGATGCGAGGACGCCGCCGAGCGTTCGAGCAACTCGATGACCGCCGCGCCGGGGATCCACCGGTCCGGGACCGCGAGGCCGACGGGGTCCAGGCCCACGCGCTTCATCAGGGCCCGGGGATCGAGACCGAGCGACTGGCTGACCTCGACATAGCTGCTCAGCGCTGCATTGCGGACAAGAGGCTTCATGGGCGCACTCCAGGGGGGCTCTGTCCCCAAGTGATAAGTGAGATGTCACTTCACGTCAAGTAACGGATCACGTGGTGACCTAGCGTTGCACCACCGCAGTGGAACTCTCCGCCTGGACGCGGCGACCCGGCCGGTCGGAAATCCAGCGGACCACACCCTCGCAGATGACCAAGGGGGCCACCATGGAAAACGTGATCAACACACTGCGTCGGCCCCATTCCGGGCCGGCCGTGTGGAAAGGGCCGGAGCTGGCCGACTCGGGAGAATGGGTCCTACGGCTCTCACCTGCGCAGATCGACGAACTCGACAGGGCTCTGCACGCGGTGCACGAGCAGAGCCTTCCCCTGTTGAAGGTCACAGCCGGTGACTTTCCGCTGCCTACGCTGGCCGGTGAGCTGGAGCGCATCGCTGACGTACTGGAGAACGGACGGGGCTTCGTACTCGTCAAACGCATTCCGGTCGAGCGTTACGGGCAGGCCGCGGCGAGCACGATCTTCTGGGGACTGGGACGCCATCTCGGGACACCGGTCTCACAGAACGCGTCGGGCCATATGCTCGGCCATGCCCGGGACACCGGCCGTAGCCTGGCGGACCCGGCGACGCGCGGATATCAGACCCGCGCCGGCCTGCCCTTTCACACCGACGGTTCCGATGTCCTCGGACTTCTGTGCCTGCGAGGGGCGCGCTCCGGCGCGCGGAACGCCGTCGTCAGCTCGGCAGCGGTCCACAACGCCGTCCTGGCGCGGCGGCCGGATCTGGTCGAGCGGCTGTATCACACCCATTTCTTCGATCGCCGGGAAGAGCACGCCCCCGATGACCTCCCGTACACCGCGCTGCCGCTCGCGTCCTGGAGCCGGAGCAGGCTGAGCATGCGCTACAACCGCTGTTATCTGGAGTCCGCGCAGCGCTTTCCCGGCGTTCCCCGCCTCGACCCGAAGGACAGGGAACTGTTCGACCTCGTCGACGCATTGGCGGAGTCACCGGAATTCCGGCTCGATATCGACTTCGAGGTCGGCGACCTGCTGTTCGTGAACAACCACACCGTTCTTCATTCCCGTACCGGGTACGAGGACTTCGCCCAGCCCGACCTGAAGCGCCACGTCCTACGGCTGTGGCTGTCCGTGGGGCAGGGAGGCGGCGGGGTCTCCCCTCGCGACATCGTCGGGACACAGAATTCCGCGCGTCTCCGCCACCTCCGGTGACTGTCAGCGCCGACACCCCGCCAACCCAGCCCGAAGAGGAAACGACATGGACAACCTCGCCGCACTCCTGACGAAGTCCGCCCGGTCGGACGGCGACCGCGTCGCCGTTCGCCAGGACGACATCGCCCTCACCTACGGCCAACTCAACGACGCGAGTGCCCGGTTCGCCACCCTGCTGCGGAGCAAGGGGGCACGGCCGGGCGATCGCATCGCGTTGGTCATGCCCAACGTCGCCTGGTTCCCGGTGGCGTACTACGGCATCCTCCGTTGCGGTGGCGTGGTCGTACCGATGAATCCGCTGTTGAAGGCGCGTGAAGTCGGGTTCGTCCTCCGGGATTCCGGTTCCCGGCTCGTGGTGACATCCCCTGACTTCACGCACGAGGTCGAAGCAGCCGCGGCGGAAGCCGGGGTCGGCTGCCTGGTCACCGACACGACGACGTACGACGCCTCGGAGCAGGACTCCGAAGGCATGTACCGGGTCGCCGACCGGGCGGCGGACGACACCGCCGTGATCCTCTACACGTCCGGCACGACAGGAACCCCCAAGGGGGCCGAGCTGACCCACCGCAATCTGATGACCAACGCGGCCACCACGGCCGAGACGCTGCTCCACATCGGGCCGGACGACGTGCTGTTCGGGGGCCTGCCGCTGTTCCACGCCTTCGGGCAGACCTGCGCCCTCAACACCGCCGTCGCTGCGGGCGCCACCCTGACCTTGTTGCCGCGGTTCGAGCCGGCCAGGGCGCTGGAGATCATGCACCGGGACGGAGCCACCGTCTTTCTGGGCGTCCCCACGATGTACTCGGCCCTGCTCAGCAGCAAGGTTCGCGACGGGCACGGTCTCCCACGTCTGCGTCTGGCCGTTTCCGGCGGTGCTTCTCTGCCGGTCGAGGTACTGCACACCTTCGAACGGGAATTCGCCGTCACGGTACTGGAGGGCTACGGCCTCTCGGAGACTTCACCGGTCGCTTCGTTCAATCCTCCGGACCAGCCGCGCAAGGCCGGCTCGATCGGCCTCCCGATCCGCGGTGTCGAACTCAAACTCGTGGCCGACGACGGCACTTCGGTGGCTCCGGGCGAGGTGGGCGAGATCGCGATCCGGGGCGAGAACGTGATGAGGTGCTATTGGAACCGTCCGGAGGAGACCGCGGAAGCCGTCCGGGACGGGTGGTTCCACAGCGGTGATCTCGCCCGTGTCGACGACGACGGCTATTACTTCGTCGTCGACCGGAAGAAGGACCTCATCATCCGTGGCGGATACAACGTCTATCCGCGCGAGATCGAGGAAGTGCTCTACGAACACCCGGCCGTCGCGGAAGCCGCGGTCGTCGGCGTGCCGCACGGGATCCACGGGGAGGAGATAGCCGCTGTCGTCACTCTGCGGGACGGTTCCCGGGTCACCACCGACGAGATTCGCGACCATGTCAAACAGCGGGTGGCTGCGTACAAGTACCCACGGATCGTCACCTTCACCGACGCGCTCCCCAAGGGCGCAACGGGCAAGATCCTCAAGCGGGAGATCGTCGTCGAGCAGAAGGCTCCCAGGGACTGAACCGGCCGGATCGCGGAAGCGGTCACTCACCGGCGGGGTGCCGCTGCTCGTGGGCGGAGAGTTCCTCGGCGAGGATCGGAACCCCCATGTTGCAGGCGTGAATGCCGAGCACGGTGGTCAGCTTGAGCACTTCGAGGATCTCTTCCCGGGTCACGCCGAGCTCCAACGCGGCTCGTATATGGCGCCTGACCCCGGGCGAGTACATATGGGTGGAGGCGGCATCCACGGCAATGCACAACAGCTCCACGACCTTCGGCTCCAGCACCCCGTTCCTCCAGGGCATCGTTGCCGTGTTCATGAACTCCTCGGTCCACTCGGGATCCCATGCGTACAACTGGTCCCACAGCGGATTCCAGCTGCCGTTCGCCCGCATCCGGCCAACGGTTGTCGAAGAACTCTCCATGGTGTGCCCTTCCCCAGCAGGAGTGGATCGACGGCAACACTAGGCTTCTGGGGCTCCCGTGACTTGACCTCAGGGGGCAGGTGATGTGCCACTTCGAGACATCGTCGGCGAGGGCTCAGGGGATCTAGGGTCTTTCGTTTGGATCAGGCCGGATCAGGGAGCGGGGTCTGGTGTGGGCAGCTGCAAGGCGGAGGAGGGAGTCGACGCGGAGCGTCGGCGACCGACGACAACGCCGGAGGGGGCCCCTCCCTGCTCGAGCGAAGCCGAGAGCTCGGGGGAGCGCGCGCCAAGGCACGCGAGCCCGGCATGATCCAAACGAGAGGCCCTAGTTACCGTCTCGCCGTTCTGCGAGCCGGCCCAGCAGTCCGCCGGCTTGAGCTCGTTCTGACGCCCGGCCAGGAGTACCCCCAGTGCCGCCGGCGCCCAGGCCCTCGATCGGGTCACGCCTGCAGCGAGCGCCACGGGCGGGTCATGCGTTCGGCGGGGGTGCCGTCGAGTACGCGGGCGGTGCGGGAGGCGGGGTCGAGGACCACGGTGGCCAGGCTCGCCCAGCGCCGGCCCGTCGGGGCGGTCATGTCGGGGAGGCAGGTCACCGGGGGCTCCCCCGGTCCGGTGACCAGCCGTTCGGTCAGTTCCTCGGCATGGTCGACGGGGTCCCGCGTGAGCCGGTCGCGGAGAAAGGCGTATCGCTGGCCCGAGTCGGGCTGGTAGAGCCAGGTCTTCTCGTGCGTGGACGGCACCGTGGTGAGGAAGTGGTTGGTGCGCAGATGTGTTCCCTCCTCCACTTCGGGAACCTCGAAGATGCCCACCGGGCTGAGGTCGAGAAGCACGGCGCTGTGTCTGTCGAAGAGGGTGAAGGATCCGGACGAGGTGAGCGGGGCGTCGTGCAGGATCTCCACCGCGTGCTCGCTGCACTCGGCCTCTTCGAGAACGAGGGCAGCGAGCACGTGCATCGGTATGCCGCCGACGCGGTCGTCCCGGTGGCCGAGGATGTTGAAGTGGAGGGCGAGTCCCGCGCTGTTCACGCCGATCTTGGCGAGGATGCCGTGTTCGGTGATGCCGACGTACCGGTGGTCGCCGCCGGCACTGTCGAGGGTGTGCCAGGAGGAACTGAGCTCGACGTGCCAGTCCCAGGTCTGCACGCCGATGCGGGTGGTGCTGCCGTCGGGCGTGCGGAGACGCCGCACGATGGTCGAGCACTCGCCGGGCGGGACACTACGGCTACGGGCGAGGATTTCGGTACGGGCGTTGAGCGCGGCGACCTGCCAGGCTTCGACCCGGGCCCCGTCGGCGACGCCCTCGATCTGCTTGCGCAGGGCGGGGCGGAAGGCGCCGACGGCATCGAGTGCGCGGCAGGCGTCGTCGCGGACGGTTGCCGGTCCGATCCCGGCGAGGGTGAAGAGGCGGTCGTAGACGTCGAGGGTGCTGTGCAGACCGTCGGCGAGCTGCCGGCCCCGTGACCGTCCGCGCAGGTACGGGTCGGTGGCGTCCGCGGTCACGTGCGGGCGGGCGTCGGGGCGGGCGTACGGTGCAGAGGTCACGGAGCACCTTCCTGGGGCGTGTGGTGGAGGACGGAACCACCGACGATCGTGGCGAGGACGGGGTTGCCGGCCTGTTCCTCAGGGGTCAGGCCGAGGGGGTCGCGGGCGAATACGGTGAGGTCCGCCAGGTAGCCGGGGGCGATCCGGCCGAGCTGGTCGGCGGCGCCCGCGGCGACGGCGGGTGCCCGGGTCATCCCCGCATAGGCTTCCCGGGCGCTGATGCGCTGGCCGGGTTGGACGGGTGCGGTCATCGGCTGGTCCACGGGCCGACGCAGCTGCGCGTCGGAGAGGGCGATGCGCGGGTCGCCGATACCGATGGGCCAGTCGGATCCGAGGGCGACGACGGCACCGTGGTCGAGCAGGTCGCGCGTGCGCCAGCCATGGGCGGCCCGCTGCGGCCCGATCCGGTGGGACCAGTTGTCGCTCTGGTCGGCCCTGGTCATGCGGGTTGCGTGCACGGGCTGAAGGCCGGCGACGACGCCGAGGGCGGCGAAGCGGGGAAGAAGGTCGTCGGGAATCGACTCGATGTGCTCGATCCGGTGGGGGGCGGATGCCGCGTGGCCGGTCTCCTCGATGACGTCGAGGGCGGTGCGTACCGCCCGGTCGCCGATGGCGTGCGTAACGGTGGGGATCCCACGCTCGGTGAAGAACCGGATGGCCTCGCGGTAGCGTTCCATGTCCTTCCACAGGGGGCGGCGGTTCTGTCCGAAGACATCGGGGTGCTCGAACCAGGCGGAGCCGTTGTCAGCGGTGCCGTCCAGCATGAACTTGGCGCCCGCGACGTTCCAGCGGCGCCCGGCGAGGCCCTGTTGGGTGGCGACCGTCTCCCAGACACTCCGCGTGGAGTCGGCGGGAACGAGCGGTGAACAGCGCACGCGCAGCGGCAGGTCCCCGTTCTCCTCGATGCTCCGGTAGACGTCTTCGGACGGTGCGGTGAAGTCCAGTGCGTGCAGCCCGGTGAGGCCCGTGGCCGCGAAGGCGCGTAGCCGGTTGCCGACGTGCTGGGCCGCGACGGGAAGCGGTACGTCGGGGTAGTGGGCGAAGACGAGTTCCATGGCCTGGAGTTCAAGGACGAAGCCGGTGGGCCGGCCGTCGGGGCCGACGACGATCTCGGATGCGTCGTCGAAGGTCTCCGCGCCGGTGAGGCCGATGTGGCGGACCGCGGCGGGGCTGACCACGAGGGCGTGCGCGTCACGCGTCATGAGGGAGATGGGCACACCGGGAAAGCGTCGCTCCAGCGAGTGACCGTCGGGTTCCCCGCCGAAGACGTTCACGTCGAGGTCGAATCCGGTCACCCACGACGCGGGGCCCTGGTCCGCAAGTCGCCGCGCTATCCGTAGGTGCACCTCGTCGAGGGTGGTCGCTCCGCCGAGGTCGAGGCCGGTTCCGACCTCGATGGCACCCCACACCGGGTGGGCGTGGGCGTCGGTCAGGCCCGGGGTGAGGGTCGCCCCGGGGAAGTCGAGCACTTCGGTGGTGTTCCCCTCCCAGTGGCGCAGGACGTGGTCCCCGCCCACGGCGACGATCCGGCCGTCATGGATGGCCACCACGGTGGCCGTGGCTGCAGCGGGTACGGAGTCGAAGTTCTCCACCCGCGCGGCACGCACGATGAGGTCGGCGTTCACACCCGGCTCCGTCCGCGCTGAACGGTCGCACTCGAGAAGACGCCGCATGCGCGTCCCAGGAACCAGTACAAGGCCGCGGAGCCGAGAACACCGACGGGTATCGCGAGGTTGAGTCCGCCCATAGCGGAGGCGAGCGGCCCGTCCCAGGAGGTCGAACCGGCACACAGTGTCGCGGCGGTGGCGCCGGCCAGGGTGGCCAGTGCACCGGCCCAGTTGACGCCCGCGCGGTACCAGAAGGGGCTGGTGCGGCTCTCGTCGTGGAGCTGCTCGCCGTCGTAGCGGTTGCGTCGGAGGATGACGTCGGTGGCGTAGACGGCCATGCATGGGCCGGTGATCACCACGACCAGCTCCGTCATGGTGTTGACCGAGGTGAGGAAGTCGAAGACCAGGAGAGCGAAGAGGGTCATGGTGGTGCCGATGACACCGATGACCAGCACGGCGATCGTCCGGGGCAGTCGTACACCGATGGACTGCATCGAGAGGCCGGAACTGTAGGCGGTGATGCCGTTGTTCGCCACGGTGTTCACCACCACGGCGGTGACGAAGGCGGGAACGAACCAAGGCGGCATGATGCTCTCCAGTGCGGCCTGCGGGTCGCTCATGTCGAGCGTGGTCGCCGCGAGGGCACCGATCGCCGTGAAGACGACGCTCGGCAGGAAGGCGCCGAACGCGGTCCACAGCGCGATGGCACGTCCACTGGTCTGCCGCGGCAGGTAGCGGGCGAGGTCGGGGCTGTTGGAGTACGACAGGGGCGCGGAGGCGACGATGGTGAGGCCGGATGCCAGGGCGACGGCGTGTTCGAGCCCGGTGAGCGGTTCGGCAGGCGTGTAGGACCAGTCCGTGTGCCCGAGGACCATCACGCTCAGGGCAAGGAACACCAGGGTGAGGAAGATGGTCAGCGCGCCGTACAGACGGACGATCGTCGCGTGCCCGTAGATGGCGATGAGGATGGTGACGCCCGCGATCAGACAGACCACCGCGGCATCCAGGGACGCGGACTGCGGTACGCCCAGCTGGGCCGTCATGCCGAGGCCGGCCAGGGAGGCCGCCGACCAGTTCAGTGCCAGGTAGAGCGCGGCGATGAGCCAGCCGGTGAGCGCGACGACGATCTTGTTCCCGACCACGCCGTACATGGCCCGGGAGATCACGGAACCG
The DNA here is from genome assembly GCF_036195325.1 of Streptomyces sp. NBC_00234. Lineage (NCBI taxonomy): Bacteria > Bacillati > Actinomycetota > Actinomycetes > Kitasatosporales > Streptomycetaceae > Streptomyces > Streptomyces sp. NBC_00234. The sequence continues at coordinate 886,518 of NZ_CP108101.1, forward strand.
GAGGTGCCCGCGGCGGGGCCGCTGACGGCGATGAAGCCGGTCAGAAGCCAGAAGAGGTTCCCGGCGACGATGACGGCCATCGCCTCGGCCAAGGGCAGCCCCATCAGGATGAGGGTTCCGCCGACCACGAAGCTCAGGTAACTCACGTTCGGCGCAGCCCAGATGGAGAACAGCTCACGGGCTGTGCCGTGCCGCTCCGAGTCGGGCACGACGTCGATGCCCCGGCTCTCGAGCGAGCCCGCTCGGTCACGTCCGGGAGCGGTTACGGCCGTGACTGGGCCTTCCGGAGAACGCTGCATGGGAGGTTCCTTCGACGAGACGAAACGACGGCACTGTCCTCGCCGCCGAGGGTGCGGCCAGAGGCGACCACGTCTTATTGGTGGAGACACCAATAAGCTATTGGTGCGTTATCCAATAGGGTGATGTGCATGACGTCAACCCCCAGGCCGGCGCGGACCCGCAAGACTGCGGAGGAGCGGCGGACCGAGATCCTGCAGACCGCTGCCCGTCTCGCACTGGAACGGGGCATCGAGCGCGTGACGATGCAGCTCGTCGCCGACGAGCTAGGGGTACGACCAGGTCTGATCAGCCACTACTTTCCGACGATCGACGACCTGCTGTGCGAGGCCTTCGCCCGAGCGGTCACAGGCGAACGCGACGCCCTGCTGCCGTCGACGGAGGCCGGCCTACCGCCGACGCGCCGGCTGAGCCTCCTGCTGAACCGCCTCGGGAGCGAGGACTTCGTCGCTCTCGGCAGGCTGTGGCTCAACGCCCGCCACCTTTCCCGCTACCGCCCCAACCTGCGGCGCACCGTTGCCGAGCAGGAGGCGATCATGCGTGACACCCTCACCGCCGTGATCGAGGACGGCGTACGAAGTGGCGACTTCGCCCCCAGCGACGCCCTGGAAGCCTGCGTGATCATCCTCGTGACGATCGACGGCCTCGGCAGCTACGCGAACGACGACCTGGGATTCACCCACCCCGCACTCGACACGATCGTGTTCACCACGGCCGAGCGCGAACTCGGCCTCCCCCCTGGCGCCTTGAGCGACAGCGACTGACCTCCGCCTACGGGCGTCGCGCCGTGACGGGGCGCCGCCCAGGGAACCGATCAGCCGGGCAGCGCTCTCCTGGGATCGGCCGGAGCCATGTCCCGTGCGATCTCGCGTGCTGTGCGAGCGAAGAGTTCCGTCGCACGGTTGCCGCCGTCGGACCGCCACATCAGGCTGTATCCGAGGGGCTTGTCTCCTGCCACCGGGACGTAGGAGATGCCGGGACGGCCGTGGTAGAGGGCGATGTGGGCCCCTGCCAGGAGGGCCCCCTTGCCACCGGCGACGAGCGTCAGTGCCTCCTGGAAGTTGGTGACGGACGGGCCCTGCTCGATCGGCCTGCCGCTGGGGGTGCGCGTCGGCAGCTGATGATCCAGCCAGTACTCCGGGATGTCTCCCGCGATCGTCAGCAACGGAACACCGGTCAGGTCTTCGAGCGTCACCGCGTCCCGTCCGGCCAGGGGGTGCCCGGCGGCGACCGCCAGCACCCTGTCCTCGGCCAGAAGCGTCGGTCCGCGGGTCAAGTCGTCCTCCTGGACCGGGAAATCCGTCAGCTGGAGGTCGAAGTCGCCCTTCCGCAGCATTCCGTACGGGTCGGAGAGCGGCACCTCGCAGACCTCGACGGTGAGTTCGGGATGGCTGACGCGCAGCTTCTCGGTCGCCTTCATCACCATCTCTCCGGCCAGGGGTGTCGAGAAGCCGACGTGCAGGACCCCCTCGATGCCGCGTGCAGACGTGACGGCTCGTGCCAGGGCGTTCTCGATGCCGCGGTAGTGGGGTTCGAGGTCGTCACGGAGGCGGCTGCCCAGGGCGGTGAGGGCCACGCTGCGGCTCGTGCGCGTGAACAGCGGCGCTCCGACGCGGCGCTCCAGCTTCTGGACGAGCTGGCTCACCCGGGCGCGGGAGAGGCGCAGGCGGGTGGCGGTCCGGCCGAAGTGCAGTTCTTCGGCGAGTACGAGAAAGCATTCGAGTTCGCTCTGGTCCACGTACGTCTCCGGATCGCGTGGGACATGGATCGGTAAGCCTGGCTTTCCGAACGTTGCGATCATCGCTGTTGTTCCCGTCCGAGACGTAGCGAAAGCTTGAGGCATCACCAACACCGTCCACTCCGGAAGGAGTTCATCGTCATGAGTGTCTTGAGTACGTCGAACGGGATGAGCGCGAGCAAGTGGGGCGTCCTGCTCGTGCTGTGCGGCGCGATCTTCCTCGAAGGTATCGATGTCGCCATGCTCAACGTGGCGCTGCCGGCGATCCGGGCCGACCTCGGCCTCTCCACCGGTGAGCTGCAGTGGGTCATGAGCGCATACGTCCTCGGTTACGGCGGCTTCATGCTCCTCGGCGGACGCGCGGCCGATCTGTTCGGACGCCGCCGGATGTTCCTCCTCTGGCTCACCGTCTTCCTGCTGTTCTCCGGGCTCGGCGGATTCGCCACCGAGGGGTGGATGCTGATCGTCGCGCGATTCGTCACGGGCGTCGCCGCGGCCTTCATGACCCCTGCGGGTCTTTCCATCATCACCACCGGCTTCGCCGAGGGCCCGGAACGGAACAAGGCCCTCCTCATCTACTCGGGCACCGCTGCGGGAGGGTTCACGATCGGGCTGGTCGCCGGTGGGCTGCTCACCGCCGTCGGCTGGCGGTGGGTCTTCTTCGCCCCGGTCGTCCTCTCCTTCCTCATCCTCGTCGCGGCTCTCGCCTTCGTCCCCACGTCGGAACGCCCGGACAGAACGGGTAAGCGCGTCGACGCCGCCGGTGCGCTCACCGTCACCTCGGCCCTCGTGCTGATCGTGCTGGGTATCGAGCGTGCGGCCCACGCCGGTTTCGCGGCCAGCGCCGGCACCTTGCTCGCCGGGCTGGCGTTCCTCGCGGCCTTCCTCCTCATCGAACGGCGCTCCGCCGAGCCGCTGGTCCGCCTGGGCATCTTCCGCAACGGCTCCCTGGTGCGGGCGAACCTCTCGGCGATGCTGTTCGCCGCCGGGTTCTTCGGCTTCCAGTTCCTGGTCGTGCTGTACCTCCAGGAACTGCGCGACTGGTCGACACTGCAGACGAGCTTCGCGATGCTGGTCATCGGGGTCGACGCGATTCTCTCGCCGACCCTCACCCCACGGCTGGTCAACCGCTTCGGCAACGCCAAGGTGATCTTCGGGGGGCTCCTGCTGGCGGTGCTCTCCTACGGGCTGTTCCTCCCCCTGGGCGCGGACTGGAGCTACGCGGCGATGTTCCCGAGCCTGATCGTCCTCGGCCTCGCGTTCTCCCTGGCGTACGGCCCGCTCACCATCGTGGCCACGGAAGGGATCGCCGAGGAGGAGCAGGGGCTCGCGGGCGGACTCCTCTACACCGCCTTCCAGTTCGGCGCCGCCCTCGGGCTCTCCGCGGTCACCGCGGTCAGCGTGGCGGCCACGCACGCGGAGACTCCCGCCGCACTGCTGGACGGCTACCGGGCCGGCCTGCTCGTCCCGTTCGTGGCGGCGATCCTCGCAGCTGCCGTCAGCGCGTTCGGTCTCCGCACCCGGCGGGGCACTGGGCCGGCCCCCTCGATGGGCGCAGCCGCTGAACGTACCGACGTCCCCGTCTCCCGCTGATCCTGAAAGGACCGACTCATGACCACCACCGTCAGCGAGTTCTCCGAGATCCAGGACTCCTTCCTCGACTACGTCCGCGACATCAAGTACGCGACCATGATCACCGTCGACCGTCGGAACCGCCCGCGCGCCCGTGTGCTGCTGCCCGTGTGGGAGATCGTCGACGGCGGGCCGGTCGGCTGGCTCGCGGCGTACCGGACCCCGGTCAAAAGCGCGCACCTCGCGGGCAACCCCCACACGACGTACTCGTACTGGAATCCCCGCCAGAACGCGGTCTTCGTGGACAGCGTCTCCACCTGGGCCGACGACGAGGAATCCAGACGTCACGCGTGGGACCTGTACAAGCGGGGCGGTCCGCCGGGGGTGGGCTACGACCCGGTCCACTACTGGCGTGGCGGTCCCGACGATCCCGGCTACCACGTCCTGCGGATCGATCCCTGGCGCATACAGCTCGTCCGCGGGTCCGATCTGCGCAGCACGCTGTGGCGGGGGCAGGACCCGGCCCCGGGGGTCACCTCGTCCGCCGCCCCGGGGGACCCGGACGAGGCCGCCACCAGCTGAATCCTCATGAGAGGGACGGATGCCCCGCTCCGACGGGGGCATCCGTCCCTCTCACGCGTCGTTCCCGCTCCGGCGGGCGAGGGCCGGTGGTGTCACGGCCGTGATCACCGTCCCTGCGGCTCCCGCTACTCGTCGATCGCCGCCCCGAACTGCGCATCGGCCGCCGGCGCCCCGAGACGTGCCCCGTCGTAGCTCCACGTGCCCCTGGCGACCAGCCCCGTCGACGACGCAGGAACGACCCATACGAAACCGTCGTTGGTGTTCTCGCCCGGGGCCGCCGCCAGCAGGCCGAACAGGCCGTCCTTGTCGGCGTCGATCAGCCGGACCTGGCCACCCCAGCGGTCCGAGGTCTCGGCGACGCCGGGGATGTCGGCGAGGTTCTGGTCGAAGCTCTTCACGCCGACGTCGGTGAGGCCGAAGGGCGCGCCCCGCATTACCCACACCCCGCCCGCGTCGGCCACGGTGCCGATGTCCTCGCCGGGAGCGCCGACCGCGAGGTCCGGCAGGCCGTCGCCGTCGGTGTCGCCGGCCGACAGCTCGGCGCCCCACTGGTCTCCCGCCTCGGCGACACCGGGAACGCCGGGAGAGTCCTGGGTCCACGTCTGCACCTCCTCCGGTTCGAGGCCGGACAGGTCGCCCCGGCCCAGATAGACGGAGATGCCGCCGCCCAGCGGCGAGCCCACACCTGTGTCGCCGATGACGAGGTCGTCCTGGCCGGTGCCGTCCCAGTCACCGGAGACGATGGCCGGCCCGCCCCCGAACGTGCCGCCGTCACCGAGGTCGGCGATGTCCTGGGCGCCGTGCAGCACCTGCACCGAGCCGATGCCCGGCTGATCACCGGTGGTGACCCCGGAGATCGCCAAGTCGGCCCAGGAGTCCTCGTTGTAGTTGCCGTGGCTGAGGTTGCGGAACTCGAAGCCGGTGTCCAGCGGTGCGAAGTCCCGTGCCCGAACGCTGCGGTCCGACACCTGCAGCCGCTGCGCCGTCGCGCCGGGCGGGGCGGTGAAGAACAGCAGCGCGTCGTCCGCCAGTACGGCGATCGAGTCGCGCGGATGGGCGTTCGGATCGGCCGGGTCCGGGGCGAAGTACCGGGCCGCTTCGATCCCCCGCCCGAAGTTCGCGCCCGCCCGCAGCTCGTCGGGGTCCTGCAGCCAGGTGCTGTCGGCCCCGTGCAGCCCGGTCGGGGAGCCCCAGAAGACGGTCGCACCGCCCGCGTCGGACAGTCCCCCCAGGTCCTCGCCGGGAACGCCGACGATCACGTCGTCGTACCCGTCGTTGTCCAGGTCCCCGGAGGCTGTGGCGCGCCCGAAGCCGTCGCCGGCCTCGGCGCCGCCGGGTACGCCGGAGGAGTTCTGGTGCAGGACGGTCCGCTTCGTGGTGCTCAGACCGTTCGCCGAGCTGTACTGCACGCTGATGTATCCGGCACCCTTGACGCCGCTGATCGCCGCCCCCGGGGCGCCGATCAGCACGTCGTCGAAGCCGTTGCCGTCGTAGTCGCAATTGCGCTGCTGCCAGCCGATGGACGGGAAGGGCACCGCGGCGTGTGCGGCGGGGGCCTCGAAGACGGCGCCGCCACCGAGGGTGAGGAGTGCCGCGGCCGTAAGGGCCGCGCTTTTGATGTGACGCACAAGAACCTCCGTGGTCTCCTGGGTTGCCAACGGCGTCCCTGCTCAGCCGCGGTGACGGTGCCTGGGAGGCAGCGGAGGTGCGCGGTCGGTTCCCCGGGCGGGACGCCGGAGCACCGACCGGTGCAGGGAGGGAAGTGCCGGGCAACGCTGCCGCGCCCATCGCCGAACGGCGTGGAATCGCGTGCGGCGTCCCCCGTCGGGTACTGCCGTGAGGGCAATGCCGTATTGCACTCACCCAGAAGACATCCCAGGTTCGTCCAGGGTTGTACGCATCGCCTGACGATCGCCCGATTCGGTGCGGTCCCGGGGAGGCGTGCGTGGACGAACTCAGACGTGCAGGGTGGGCCGGTAGACGAGCTCCTGGATGTCGCCGTCGAGCGTCCGGTGCTCGATCAGCTCGAGGTCGAAGTCGGCCCCACCCCGGAAGACCGGGTCCAGCCCGGTCCGACCGGTGATCACGGGGAAGAGCGTCACCTGGACGCGGTCGACCAGACCGGCGGCCATCAACGCCCGGTTCATCGACAGGCTGCCGTGCGAGCGCAACGGCACCTCGGACTCCTCCTTGAGGCGAGCGACGACGTCGACGGCATCGCCGCTTTCGACGTGCGCATCCGGCCAGTCGAGAGGCCCTTCCAGCGTGGTCGACACCACCGTTGCCGGCAGGCCCCTCATCTGCGTGACCCATGGGTCACGCACCTCGGACTCCTCGGTGCTCGCGGCCAGCATCCGCGCGAACAGCCGATAGGTGTTGGCTCCGAAGACCATCCGCTGCTCCTCGCCGTACAGGGCGAGGCGGTGGTCGAGAAGCTCGGGGCCCTGCTTGCCCCAGTAGCCGGTCCAGTTGCCGCCGGCGGCGCCGAAGCCGTCGAGGCTGGAAAAGACGTCGAATGTATAGCTGACGGTCATGATGCTCTCCTCATGTGCGGCACATCGTGCGTCGGGGATACGGGGCCGGCGACCACAGCGCGACTCCGCGGGGGTTCAGGGCGGATTCGGTCGTCGGACACGGGCTGCCGATGCTGGCACGAGTGAGGGTGTGCGAGTCGCGATTCGGCGCCGTTTTGGCCCGACTGCTCCCGTTTCACCCCACGTCGCAGGACCGTGCGCCGGGTGATGTCTTCTTATCGGCGTACACGCGCGTCCGCTCAGGACGGTGCAAGCGAACGCGCTCGGCCCCATGACCGGGTAAGGGTGCTCGGGGTAATCGGGAGGCGATACGGCTGCGGGATGCGGACCACTTCGACGGGTGATCGTGATGCGGCCCGTCCTGGAGATGTACGCGCTCGACGGCTTCGACCTCTGGTCTGTCGCCGAGATCAAAGCATTCGACTTCCTTCCTCTCAGTGGCGAGCTCTCACTCTCCGAGGTCGGAACGGCGGTAATGGGCGTCACCTTCCTGCCCGGTTGTCGCGACGGCCTGGAGGACCGGCGCGACTGTGACAAGCTCGGCATGGACGGAACCCTCCTCGGATTCGGCCACGCCCCCGTGTCGCCGCTTGCGGAGCGATTCGGCGAGACCGTCCGGCTCACCGTCAACGCCGAGCCGGGCGACAGTCCGGCGATCGAACTGCGCGTGTCCGAGCTCCGCGACCTGCTCACCGGTACCGAGCGCGACCTGGCCGACTTCCTCGCGCCGGCGGCCGACTGGCCCTCCGCCACGAGGGCGAGCCCCTGGACCGTCATCGTATGCAACGCGGTGAACACGTTCGTGTTTACCTGCCTGGGACTGGGCACTTCGACGTCCAGGTGCGGGCGTTGAGAAGCCGTGCGCTTTCCGTTCGGTGGTTGATCAGTCGAGCGGAAATGCCCCCGCTGTTAACGGGGGCTTTAACGTTGCCTTGGCGGGCCGGGCCAACAAAAGCAGCGTAAAACGGATAACCCCAAGATTGGGGCTCCCCAATCAGCACATCGTGGGCTTAACTTAGGTGCCATGACCTCCCCCCGCTCCACCTACGGCGGCGGCTACTACGCCGCACCGTCGTTCCCCGACACTCCGATCTACGACTCCTTGGTCGCGGAGCGGGGCACCCCTCAGATCGCGCCGATCCGAGTGCCTGCCGCCTACGACACCGGCAACAGTTATCTGCCGGCCCTGCCGTCGGCGCTGCCGGCCCTTCCCGCGGCTCCGTCCCAGCCGTCCTACGGGTACCCGCAGTCTGCGCCTCAGCAGTACCAGCAGGCGCCGATGCAGCCCGCACAGCTGCAGCACGCCCCTGCGCCGTACATCCCGCAGCAGCCTCAATCGCCCCGCGGTTATCAGCAGCAGCCCCAGCCGCAGCGTCCCGCGCCGAGCACGGGCTACGAGTCGATGCGTCCCGCTTCGCCCCGGCCTGCCCCGGTGCCGTCTCCGTACGAGGACCCGTACAACCGTCCGTACCAGGGCCGGGGATACTGACCGGCTGGCAGGATGGGCGCATGGATCTTCCCGTGCTCCAGGCCGTCCATATCCATCCGGTCAAGTCACTGGCCGCGTGTGCGCGGAGTGAGGCCGCCGTCGAGCCATGGGGACTCGACGGCGACCGCCGCTGGATGCTCGTCGACGCGGCGGACAAGGCCGTGACCCAGCGCCAGCGGGCTCGCATGGCGCTGATCTCCGCCGAGCCCCTGCCGGGCGGTGGGATCGAGCTGTCGGCGCCGGGGAGCGCTCCGCTGACCGTGCAAGTGCCCGCGGCGGGCCGCACGGTGGCCGTTGACCTGTTCAAGCAGAAGATCGAGGTCGTGGAGGCGGCGACGGCCGCCCATGAGTGGCTCGGCGCGTTCCTCGGGGCGGAGGTCCGGCTCGTCCACCTCGACGCGCCCGCGCACCGCAGGCCCATTCCGCCCGAACACAGCAGACTCCTGGATCCGGCGCACGCGCGCCCGGGCGAGACCGTCAGCCTCGCCGACGAGTTTCCGCTGCTGCTCACCACTCTCGCCTCGCTGGACGCCCTCAACTCCCTCGTCGCCCAGGGCGAACGGCCTGACGAGGGGCCTCTGCCGATGAACCGGTTCCGGCCGAATGTCGTCGTGGCGGGCACCGCCCCGTGGGTGGAGGACGACTGGCGGCGCATAGCCATCGGTGAGGTCACCTTCCGCGTGGTGAAATCCTGCGGGCGCTGCGCCATCACCACCACAGACCAGGCGACGGCGGAGCGCGGCAGGGAGCCCCTGCGGACGCTCGCCCGTCATCGCCGCATCGGGAACGACCTCGTCTTCGGGCGGCATCTGATCCCCGACGGGACCGGAGTGATCCGCGTCGGGGACCCTGTCCGCATCCTCGACTGACAGGCCTCCACCGGGCGGCCGGCTGCCGCCCGGCTGCGGCTGATTCCAGGGAACTCTGCCGGAGTGCCCGGACGTTGGGCAGCGTGAGGTTGCTCTCTCTTCGCCTCTCCGGGGTGCGAACCCTGCCGTATCGGGTTATCACGGATACGGAAGGGGGTGGCGACTGTGCGAGCGGTCCCGGGAGTCTGGCGGTGGCGGCACAATCCGCTGCGCCGTGCCACCGACCGCTTCGAGGCGTGGGTGGCCCTGCTCGCTCTGCTCCTGATGCTGCTGGTCGCGCCGGTGGTCGGCTGGATGTGCGGTTCGCTCACGGACGACGCGCTCCAGCGTTCGGTACGGGCCCAGCACGCCGAGCGCCATGTCACGACGGCCGTCGTGGTGCGCCGGGCGGACCGGCCGGGCCAGTTCGTCGGCGATTCCGAAGTGGCGTCGGAGCGCGCCGCGCAGACCTCGGTGGTGGCCCGCTGGCGGACCCCCGACGGCACCGTGCGAACGGGACGGGTGACGACCACGTCCAAGGTCACGGGTCCCGGCTCCCAGGTGCGGATCTGGACGGACGAGCAAGGCAGGCCGGCCCTGCGCCCGATGGACGCACCCACCGCGCACACCCACGCGGCACTGGCCGGATTCGGTGTGTTCCTCCTCTCCGCCGGCCTGGTCGAAGCGGCCCGCCGGGTGATCGTGTGGCAGCTGCGGCTGCGGCGGTACGCCCAGTGGGACCGGGCCTGGGCCAAGGCCGGTCCGGACTGGGGCAGGACCGGCACGGGCAGCTGACGAAAGGGTTCCGGGCGGCCTCCGGCCCGACCCCGTGGGGCTGATGAGCAGCCGACTCGTCAACTCCCGCCCGTCGCGCGCGCTACGGTGGACCGGCCCGCCCGACTCCTCGGCAGGCGGACCCGGACTCAGCGCTGCCGGAAGGCCGGCGGCTCCGGCATCGCACGGGATGCGGACAGGCACGAGGCAGCGCACACAGCACGAGGTGGGGGCACAGCAGCGCCATGGCACAGGGCACGGTCCAGGTGACGCACACCGGCACATCGCGATGGCGGCGCCGCACGGGTGAATACGCTTCGCTCACCGCAGCCCTGGAGGCCGCGGCCGAGGGCGATGTGCTCACCATCGCCCCCGGGACGTACCGGGAGAATCTTGTGGTCCACCGCGCGGTGACGCTGCGCGGCCCCGAAGGGTCCGTCGGTTCCGTGCGGATCGCGCCGATCGACGGCGTACCCCTGACCGTGCGGGCCTCCGCCGTCATCCAGGATCTTCATGTGGAGGGCCAGGACTCCGCGGCTCCCGCCGTGCTCGTCGAAGAGGGCACTCCGGAGCTCTCGGATCTTCGGATCGTGACGAGGTCGGCCGCCGGGATGGAGGTGCGGGGTGCCGCCAGGCCCTCCGTGCGCCGCTGCACCGTCGACAATCCGGCCGGGGTCGGCATCGCCGTGCTCGACGGGGCGGGCGGGGTGTTCGAGGAGTGCGAGATCGTCTCGGCCGGGCAGTCCGGTGTGTCCGTCCGCGACGGCGCGCGTCCCCGGCTGGAGCGCTGCCGCGTCCACCACACGTCGGGCGCCGGGCTGAGCGTGACCGGCGAGGGCAGTTCCCTGGAGGCCGTGGGCTGCGAGGTGTACGAGGTCAAGGGCAGCGGGGTCCAGGTCACGGCCCGCGGCACCGCCCATCTCACCGACTGCACCGTGCACCGCACCGCCGCGGACGGCATCACGCTGGACACCGACGCGGTCCTCACCCTCGCCGACTGCGACATTCACGACATCCCCGAGAACGCGGTGGATCTGAGGTCCCGTTCGGTCCTCACGCTGACCCGTTCCACCGTGCGCAGGTTCGGCCGCAACGGACTGTCGGTCTGGGACCCGGGCACGCGGGTGGACGCCAACCAGTGCGAGATCCACGACAGCACGGGCGACTACCCGGCGGTCTGGGTCAGCGACGGTGCGACCGTGATACTCGATTCGTGCCGCGTCCACGACGTGCCCGACGCCCTCTTCGTCCTCGACCGGGGCTCTCGCGCCGACGTGGTGGACAGCGACCTCTCGCAGATCCGCAACACCGCCGTCTCCGTGAGCGACGGAGCGACGGCGCAGCTGGACGACTGCCGCATCCGCGAGGCGTCCACGGGCGCCTGGTTCCGCGACCACGGCAGCGGCGGCACGCTGAACAACTGCACGATCGACGCCGCGCAGACCGGGGTCATCGTCACCAAGGGCGCCGACCCCACCATCGAGCGCTGCACCGTCACCTCGCCCGCCGAGGCCGGTTTCTACGTCTCCGCCGAGGGGCGTGGCACCTTCGACAGCTGCCGGGTCACCGGGAGCGAGGGCTACGGCTTCCACGTCATGGACGGCTGCCGCACCACCCTCAGGCGCTGCCGGACGGAACGGTGCGCCCGGGGCGGCTACGAATTCGCCGAGGGCGGCCTGTCCCAGGCCGACGGGTCCGGAGCGGGTCCGGTGGCGGAGGACTGCACGAGCGACGAGAGCGCCCTCCGTGGCGCCGGTACTCCCCCTCCCGCGGTCCTGACGGCGACCCAGTCGACGCCGGGGCTGCTCAGCGCGATGCCCGACCAGCGCGTGCACGCCGCCGACCCCGCCCCGGAGGCTCCGGCCGAACCGGTACGCGACTCCGGGGCCGTCCTCGGTGAACTGGACGCGCTGGTGGGCCTCGACAGCGTCAAGCGCGAGGTGCGGGCCCTCACCGACATGATCGAGGTCGGCAGGCGCCGCAGGGAGGCCGGGCTCAAGGCGGCCTCGGTCCGCCGCCACCTCGTCTTCACCGGCTCCCCCGGTACGGGCAAGACGACGGTGGCGCGGCTGTACGGCGAGATCCTGGCCTCCCTCGGGGTGCTGGAGCGCGGCCACCTGGTCGAGGTGTCCCGGGTGGACCTCGTCGGCGAGCACATCGGCTCCACCGCCATCAGGACCCAGGAGGCGTTCGACCGGGCGCGTGGCGGGGTCCTCTTCGTCGACGAGGCGTACGCCCTGTCGCCGGAGGACTCCGGCCGGGACTTCGGCCGCGAGGCGATCGACACGCTGGTGAAGCTCATGGAGGACCACCGGGACGCGGTGGTGGTGATCGTCGCCGGCTACACCCACGAGATGGAGCGGTTCCTCACCGTCAACCCCGGTGTGGCGTCCCGTTTCTCACGGACCATCACCTTCAGCGACTACCTGCCCGAAGAGCTGCTGCGCATCGTCGAGCAGCAGGCGGACGAGCACGAGTACAGCCTGGCGGACGGAACCGGGGAGGCGCTGCTCAAGTACTTCACCGAGCTGCCCAAGGGTCCCGCCTTCGGTAACGGCCGCACGGCCCGCCAGACCTTCGAGTCGATGGTGGAGCGGCACGCGGGGAGGGTCGCCCAGCTCGCCGAGACGAGCACGGACGACCTCACCCTGCTCTATCCGGAGGACCTTCCCGAGCTGCCCTGAACCTCCGCATCCGCCTGCCGGGGCAGGACCGCGTCGAGCTGTTGGAGAAGGGCGGCGCGCTCCTGCGCGAAAACGGGGTCCGCCTGGTAGTCGGAGTGCCCCAGGATCGGTTCGGGCAGCGGGAGTTCGGCGGTACGGCCGTAGACCAGCGGGTCCTTCAACGGCCCCCGGTCGACCTCCTGCCTCGCGCCCTCCTCGATACGCACGGGGCCGCCGATCGGGTCGGTGGCGCGCCACAGGTTGCGCCAGCAGTGCACGGAGCGGTGCAGCCCCTCCAGGGCCACGGGGCCGAAGTACGCGGGGAACCAGCGTCCGTACAGCCGCTCGATCGGCGAGCCGTAGGTGAGCAGTGCGACCCTTCGCCGGGTCGCGTCGGGGAGTTGCCAGACCGCGGACGCGGCCAGGACGCTGCCCTGGGAGTGGCCCGAGATGACGAGCCGGCCGCGGGTGCGTCCGGTCCAGGCGGACATCCGGGAGGACAGGTCGGGAACGGCCCGCTCGGCGTAACAGGGCGGGGCGAAGGGGTGGGCGGCGCGCGGCCAGAACGTACCGACGTCCCATAGGATGCCGATGGTGCGCCTGGCGGAGACGTCGCGGTAGGCGCGCCGTCCCCAGGTGACGAAGAGGATGAAGCCGACGCCGATCATCCAGGAGCCGGTCGACTGCGCCGCTTCGGCCATCGATTCGATGACGGGGCTGGCTCCGTCCATGGCCAGACCGGGCACCTGTCCGGTGGCCCAGGACCCGGCGACCGCTCCCGCGCCGAGCAGGAGGGTGGCGCCGGAAAGAGCGCCGAGGAGCCGGGGTGCGGAGTCGGTGAGCGCGGCGGTGGCGCGGGTCCTGGCGATCCGCCGGGTCCGTTCGGGGTCGGGCCGCTTCTCCCCGTACTCCGCCTCGACGGCGGGGCCCGTGCGGCGGGCGTTGCGCACGGTGCGGACGATCAGGGCGAGGACCGGGACGAGCAGGAGCAGGAGCAGGACGGGGATGACGGACGCCTGCCAGCTCAGCAGGACGGGCGGGCCCTCGATGACGGATCCGCGGCCCATGCCAGGGGTGCCGGAGCCGTCGAGCCAGTCGGCGACGCGCTGGGCGACCCCGCCGGTCATGACGCCGCCGAGTGCGCAGGCGAGCATCGCCACCGCGGGTCCGCCCAGTCCGTGCAGGGAGGTGCGGGGTTCGGGGTTGCGGGCGTAGAGGCTCAGGGCGACGGCGGCGAGAGCGACGACCAGGGCGCCCTGGCCGATGGCGAGGACCCGGAAGGTGACCTCGCCGGGGAGGACGCCGTCGGACACCCAGCCGGGGCGCGACCAGGAGGCGTACACCGCGGCGACGAGGAGCAGGGCGAGGGCGGTGGCGGGCAGGAAGGTGACGACGGCCCGGTCGATTCTGTTGTCGACGCGGCGTTCGCTGCGGCCACGGCGGCAGACCACGAGGACGACGACGAGGCCGCACGCCACGAGAGCCGCCTCGAACAGGCCGCCGAGGGTGCCGGACACGGGACTGCCGCCGGCCCGGTCGTGCCGGGCGGCGGCGCCCCCCACGGAGGCGGCGACGGTGAGGAATCCGGCGGCGGTGTGGGCTGCGCGCAGACGGGCGACGAGCCGGCGTCCGTACCAGAAGCCGGGCCGGCCGAGCGCGGGGCGGACGACCGGCGGGACGGCGGTTCCCGCCGGAGCCGGCTCCTGCCCCGGCGTGTCCGCCTCCGTCGGTTCCGTTGCCGTGCGGTCCTCCTCCGGTTCGGCTCCGGAGAGGGGGCGCTGCGACTCGTAGGCGCTCCAGGTCCGGTTGGACAGGTACCAGAGCAGTCCGACCAGGGCGGCGGGCACGAGCGCGGCCACCACGAGCCGCCGGCCGGGCTGCGACCACCAGCCGCCCTGGGCCGTCGAGAGGAACCCCAGCCAGGAGCGGCGCCCTGAGCACTCCGGTGTGCCCGCGCACTGCCAGGCCGCCAGGTCGAGGGCGACTTCGCAGGCTGCTGCGGTGAGGAGCACGGTGAGGCTGAGGGCGACCAGGCGCACGAGCAGCCCGTACAGGCGGATCGCCCGGGTACGGCCGGGGGCGCTGGGCCGCATCCAGTGGGCGAGGTTCACCACCATGAAGGGCAGCAGGAGCAGCCAGAGGGCGCGGGAGCCGTTGCCCGACGTGAGGTTGGACCAGCAGTACGCCTCCGCGACGGGTTCGTCGCGGTGGCGTTCCGGGTCCTGCTCGGCGGCGATGTCCTCGGTACGCCGGTAGATGGCCGCCGTGGCGTCACCGGTGACGCGGGTCGTGCGGGGGTCGCGCAGCATCGCCTCGGGAGTGGTTCCGCCGACACCGTGGACCAGGAGTTCCAGCGCGGCCCCGGTGCTCTGCGGGGGCGGGATGGCAGGGGGCAATTCGATGACTCGCTCTCTGGGCCGCGCGGCCCGTGGACCGACGGAGGAGGGACGGGGAAGGGACGGGGACCGCGCGGGGCGGTGCGAGGTCACCAGAATCGCGGACCGGAGCCGCTCGTGGCGCCGATCTCACGGAATCTCCCCAGTGACGCGGCCGAAGGGGGTGCGTGGCAGGATGAGTACGTCCGGCAGCCGCTGCGGGACCGTACGACCAGAGGGAAGGACCGGACCCGGCGTTGAGCGAGAATCAGAATCTGCTCGCGGAGCAGCGGCGTGCCCTGATCCTCGACGAGGTGCGCAAGCGTGGCGGGGTCAGGGTCAACGAACTGACCCGCAGGCTGAATGTCTCCGACATGACGATCCGTCGGGATCTGGATGCGCTGGCCCGTCAGGGTGTCATCGAGAAGGTGCACGGCGGCGCGGTTCCGCTGGTCGAGACGAGCACGCACGAGCCCGGTTTCGAGGCCAAGTCGGCGCTGGAGCTGAGCGCCAAGGAAGACATCGCGCGGGCCGCCGCGGCCATGGCCGCGCCCGGCAGTGCGATCGCCCTGTCCGGCGGGACGACCACGTACGCGCTGGCCCAGCAGCTCCTGGACGTACCCGATCTGACGGTCGTGACGAACTCGGTGCGGGTCGCCGACGTGTTCCACGGTGCGCAGCGCACGGCGGCGGCGGGCGGTTCCCGGACGGGCGCCGCCACGGTCGTGCTGACCGGTGGCGTGCGTACGCCTTCCGATTCCCTCGTCGGCCCCGTCGCCGACCGGGCGATCGCTTCGCTCCACTTCGATGTGCTGTTCCTCGGGGTGCACGGCATCTCGGTCGAGGCCGGGCTGTCGACCCCGAATCTGGCGGAGGCCGAGACGAACCGTCGTTTCGTGCGCGCCGCGCGCCGGGTCGTCGTGGTCGCGGACCACACCAAGTGGGGCACGGTGGGCCTGAGTTCGTTCGCCGGACTCGACGAGGTGGACACCTTCGTCACCGACGCCGGGCTGTCGGCCGGTTCACGCGCCGAGATCGAGGAGCACCTGCCGGGCCTGGTGGTGGCGGGCGGCTCCGCCGACGCGGTCCTCTAGGGAGTGTCCGGAGGTTCCGCTCAGCTGGCGGCGGGCCCGGGACGTCCTAGGATCTTGCTGTGGCCGTCTTCCGGATCGAGCGTTTCACTCCCCTCCCCGCCGCCGAGGCATGGCGCCGGGTGACCGACTGGGAGCGGCACGGCGCGTTCGTCCCCCTCACCTCGGTGACCGTCCCCACCGGTCTGCCCACCCGGATCGGCACGGTCTTCGTGGCCCGGACCGGCCTGGGTCCGCTGGCCTTCGACGACCCGATGGAAGTGGTCAGGTGGACACCGCCCGCCGCCGGGCGGGCGGGCCTCTGCCAGTTGGAGAAGCGCGGTTCGGTGGTTCTGGGGCGCGCGGCGATCGACGTCTACCCGACGGGTTCGGGTTCCCATGTGGTGTGGGTGGAGGAGCTGCGCGTCCGTCTGCTGCCGCGCTGGGGCGATCCGCTGGTCGCCTCCGCGGGCCGCCGGGCCTTCACCCGGGTGCTCGACAGGCTGCTGGACGAGGTGCCGGTCCACCACCCTTAGGCCCTCTCGCAGGGGGCGGTGTGACCGTCACATCATTGACTCGTTTGTCGGTGTGACGGTTTTCGCCTACGGCTCAGAGGGCACCGAATTCATGCCGATCCACCACCCGCAGCAACCGCAGCACCTTTCCGAGGGCGGCAGCGCGCATTCCGGAGTGCAGCAGGCCGAGGCCGCGCTCGTGGAGCACTATCCGCGTCTCGTCCGGCTCGCCTATCTCGTCCTTCCGCCGTCGCTCGGCCGGCACCGGCGGGTGCTCGCCGCGCACGGGACGGTGCAACGGGCACTGCCCGGTCCCCGAACGAGCCCCGAGCAGCCTGCCGTTCCCGTTCTCTCGCGGGTTCCGGCGCAGACCCGGGGCGCCATACCGGCAGGGGGCGCGGACCGGCAGCCGGCATCCCCCGCGTACGTCTGGATGCGGCTGCGGGTGATCCGTACCGCGCTGTCGTACGAGCAGCGGCCCCGCTGGTGGCCCGCCCGGCTCCCGGCGCCGGCCGCGCTGCGTCCGACGGCCCCGGTCGTCTGGGGCCTGCGGCTCTTCCCCCGGGCCGGCGGCGTCGAGGAACTGGTGCTGGACCGGGCGCTCTCCCAGGTGCCGGGCACCGTGCGGGCGGCGTTCGCCCTCCAGACGCTGGAAGCCCTGTCCGAGGCGGAGGTCCGTGCGCTGCTGGGGCAGGCGGGCGCCACCGATCCGGCGCTCGCGGTGCGCGCGGCGGGGCGGCTGATGGCACCCGACCGCGCGGCATCCGAAGTCCTGCTGCGTTCCGGCGAGTTCGATCCCTGCACGGTGCAGACACGACCGAGTGATCTGCTGCGGCGCAGGCACCGGCTGCGGGCCGTGGCGGCAGCCGCCGCCCTGTGCGTGGCCGCAGGCGCGCTCGTCGTGGTGGTCCGGGACGGCTCCACGGGTGTCGTGGACGGCGGGCCGGCGGGGCAGGCGGCGTCCGCCCCGGCGCTCGACCCCGCGGGCCTGCTGCGGACGGCGCCGGAGGTGTGGGCGGACACCTCGCGCGTCGACTTCACCGCGTGGCCCGCCCGCGGTGACCGTACCGACGACCGTGAGCTGCTGGGCCGGGCCCTGCGCGTCTGGGGGCTGACGGCGCGTACCGCCACGGTCTCCACCACCCCGGGCACGGTCGCGGCACCGCCCGTACAGCCGCCCCGGCTGCTGTACGCGGGCGAGGTGGACGGTGCGGCCGTGGTGCTCCTCCACGACGGCGGCGTACGTCTCGTGCGGTACGCGGAACCGCTGTCGGGACGGGGTGAGCCGGCCTTGGACTTCGCACGGACGGACGACGCAGGTGTGACGACGGGAGCCGCCGTGGTGGTCAGCCGCGGAGGCGACGGGGCGAGGTTCCTGCTGGCTCCGTGGATCGCGGAGAGCTCCACGCGCGACCTGCTGGCACCGGACGTCCCGGCCCGCGCGCTGGTCGTCGGCCGGGACGGGGTGACGGCCGCCGTGCCGCGTCCCGCGCCGAGCGGCGCCTGCGACACCTGGCCGGCGCTCCAACTGCGGTCCTCGGAGCGCATCGTGGAGAAGCACGCCTTCCTCCTCACGGATCTCGGCGATCTGGCTCCGGCACACCTCACCTACACGCCTCGTCCGGCCGAGGGGGCGCCGCCGCGTCAGCCGCGCGAGGCGACCGGTGCTCCCGCGCTGCTGAGCTGGGCACGTACGGCGTGTTCGCTGCGGGCGGTACGCGGCAGCGGCGTACAGGCGGTCAACAACTGGGAGTTCGCCGAGCAGACCCTTCCGGAGACCCGCGCTTCGGCGGGCTGGCTGTGCACCAGGGCGGACACCTGGCGGGGGCCCGGCCGTGTGCTGGTGCAGTTCGTCCAGCCCGGCCCCTCGCGCACGGCACCCGCTGCGGTGGTCGCCGACCGCGACGACACGGCACTGTGCAGCAGGTTCGGGCAGCACATCCTGGCGGGCACGCACTGGAAGGCCCCGTCGGGCCGCTGGTACGTCCTCGCGGCGGGGAGCCGGGCGGTGAGCCGGATCGAGGCGAGCGGCGCGGCACGCGGCACCGCGAACGGGACGACGCTCGCGGTACGGGCTCCGCGGAACGCGTCGGTCGGCCTGACGGCCCGGCTGCGGACGGGTGGAACGCTGGCCGCGGTTCGATGAGAGGAGCCGGGCGGGACTTCGCGGACATCCCACAGGCGCACCGTGGCGGACATCTGGCGGCCGGGCCGCTATCGTGTGCGCGGTTCCGCCCTGCCGACAGCACCGGAGGTGCGTTCATGGCACGCCGACTCCGCTCCGTAGGACTCGACTTCGTCGATTCCGCCCCGCTGCGCCTGGTCTTCGCCTCCGAGGTGTCCGCGCCTCCGGACGTGGTGTACCGGGCGCTCGCCGAGGAGGTGGAATCCTGGCCGGGCTGGTTCACCTCGGTGACGCGGGCCCGGCCCGTCGACGGGGGCGCGGGCCGGGAGGTCCGGCTCAAGGGCGGCACCGTGTTCCGTGAGACGGTCCTCGCGAAGGAACCGGGCGAGCGGTACGCGTACCGGGTGGACGAGACCAACGCCCCTGGCGTGTCGGCCTTGTTGGAGGAGTGGCGGCTCACTCCGGCCGGGACCGGGACGCGGGTGCAGTGGACGTTCGCCACGGACGGGGGCGCGCTGTTCCGGTTCGGGGTGCGCCTGGGGCGGGCAGGGCTCGGCCGGGCCTTCCGCGGCGCCGTGGACAGGCTCGGGCGGCGGCTGGCCGGGACCGCCGCCTGATCCGGCCCCGTCCTGACAGAAGGCTCAGGCGGGCCAGTGCCCGGTGGCCAGGAAGTGGTCGATGGTCTCGGTGTACGGGGCGATGTCCAGGCCCTGACCACTGAGCCAGCTGTCGGAGTAGTACTTGTCGAGGTAGCGGTCGCCCGGGTCGCAGATCAGCGTCACGATGCTGCCGGTGCTGCCCTGTTCCACCATCTCGGCGACCAGCTTGAAGGCGCTCCAGAGCCCCGTACCCGTCGATCCGCCCGCCTTGCGGCCGATGGCGCGTTCCAGCGCGCGTACCGCGGCGATGCTGGCCGCGTCCGGCACCTTCATCATCCGGTCGATGGCGCCGGGCAGGAAGCTGGGTTCCATCCGGGGCCTGCCGATGCCCTCGATGCGGGAGCCGCAGTCGCTGGTGGCCAGCGGGTTGTGGTGGGTCCAGCCGTCGAAGAAACAGGAGTTCTCGGGGTCGGGCACACAGATGCGGGTGTCGTGCTGCATGTAGTGGACGTAGCGCGCGATCGTCGCCGAGGTGCCGCCCGTCCCCGCCGTGGCGACGATCCAGGCGGGCTCCGGGTACCTCTCCAGCCTGAGCTGCTGGTAGATGGACTCCGCGATGTTGTTGTTGCCGCGCCAGTCCGTGGCCCGCTCCGCGTAGGTGAACTGGTCCATGTAGTGGCCGCCGGTCTCCGCCGCGAGTGCCGCGGACTCCTCGTACATCTTCCGGGAGTCGTCGACGAAGTGGCACTGTCCGCCGTGGAATTCGATCAGCCGGCACTTCTCGGGGCTGGTGGTGCGCGGCATCACCGCGATGAACGGCACGCCGATCAGCTTCGCGAAGTACGCCTCCGACACGGCGGTCGAGCCGCTGGACGCCTCGATGACCGGTTTGCCCCTGCGGATCCAGCCGTTGCAGAGCCCGTAGAGGAACAGCGAACGGGCGAGCCGGTGCTTGAGGCTGCCGGTGGGATGCGTCGACTCGTCCTTGAGGTAGAGGTCGATGCCCCACTGTTCGGGCAGCGGGAAGCGCAGGAGGTGGGTGTCGGCCGAGCGGTTGGCGTCGGCCTGGACCTTGCGTACGGCTTCCTTCAGCCAGGCCCGGTACTCCGGGTCGGTACGGTCGATGTCCACGGTCGCCGCAGCCCCACCGTCACGTCTGTGCCCACTGGTGTCCATCAGCGCATTCCTCCTCGTGTCACCGGTACTCGCCGACCCCCACGATATTCCCCCCACCTGCACAAACGTTGACTTTGATGCTCCATAGCCCTGCCTTGGTGCTGACCGGCCGACACCTGGTGCCGACGGCCGGAGCCGGGCAGACTGCACAGGAGGAGAACAGTCACGAAGGGGGCGATTCGCCGTGCGGGAACCGGAGTTCAGCGCGAGCGGGGTCAGGATCGAACGGTGGGCCCGCTCGCTCACGAAGGCCGGCTGCGTCGTCGTCAAGGACGGCCGCGTGGCTCTTCTGACGAGCAACGGCAGGGAGATCGACAGCGCTCCGGTGGGGGCGGTCCGGGTGGGCAGGGGGTGGTTTCCGGCGGCGGACTCGGCGATCGCGCGGCTCAACGGGGTGCGCTACCGGCTGACGATGGGGCAACGGAGCCGCAGGCACGACGGGGCGGCGCCCGCCCGGCGCCTTCTCGACGTACTGCG
The DNA here is from genome assembly GCF_036195325.1 of Streptomyces sp. NBC_00234. Classification (NCBI taxonomy): domain Bacteria; kingdom Bacillati; phylum Actinomycetota; class Actinomycetes; order Kitasatosporales; family Streptomycetaceae; genus Streptomyces; species Streptomyces sp. NBC_00234. The sequence continues at coordinate 907,352 of NZ_CP108101.1, forward strand.
CAGCGCGGGGGCCGCCAGCCGCTGACGGTGACGGCCGGACACCGCGAGTTGCGGAGCGCGACCGCCTGGGTCACTCTGGACCCACGTCACTGATGGTGCACCGGCGGTGACACTGTGATCCAGTCTCCGCCGGAGCGCGACAAACAGACCAGAGACAGCAGCCAGCCATCTGCTGGATCCGTTCCTTCGTCTTCTTCCGGACCTATTTCGGGGAGTCGCAGCCGTGATCAGCGAGCCAAGCAGGCACTGCGCGGTGGAGCTCCATGCCCTGCCGTCGCGGATCGGTCAGGTCCGCAGAATAATCTCGGCGCAACTGCGCTACTGGCATCTCGATCCTCTGATCGACCATGCAGCGCTCGGCGTCACCGAACTACTGACCAACGTCCACCGGCATGCCCAGCCGGACAAGGCGTGCACCGTCGAGATCGAGCTGCTGCTCGACCGGCTGACGGTCTCCGTCCACGACCACGACCCGCGGCTGCCCACCATGGGCAACGCCGACTCGGACTCCACATCGGGCCGCGGACTTGCACTGATCGCCGCCGTCAGCGAGAGCTGGGGCGTGCGGTCGGCCGACGGGGCGGGCAAGGTCGTCTGGTTCACCCTCCCCGCACCCTGTCCCGTGTCCACCCTGCCGCCGCTCGCGGTGTACGGGTCGACCACCGACGGGCCATTCGCCTACGTGCCGTTGGAACCGGCGGCACACGTACCCGCCCGGTCGGCCGTCGTCGGCTGACCGGACGGGGGCGGGCGCACCGCGTGCGCCCGCACTACTCGGTGGCGACGGCACGCAGTACGTCGAGGCGTGCGGCGCGCCGGGCGGGCCGCCATCCGGCCAGCGCGCCGGCGGCGAGCCCCACCAGACCGACGACCAGCAGCCTGCCCGGTGCCGGGGCGAAGGCGAAGGCGGTGTCGCCCGAGCCTTCGGACGCCTCGACGAGGACCCAGCCTAGGAAGGTGCCGAGCAGCAGGCCGCCCGCCGTTCCGAACGCGGCGACCAGGACGGATTCCCAGCGGACCATGGCCCGTAGCTGGTTCCTGGTCTGTCCGACGGCCCTCAGCAGGCCCAGTTCCCTGGTCCGTTCGTGGATGGCCAGGGTGAGGGTGTTGGCGATGCCCAGGAGTGCGATCAGCACGGCGAGCGCCAGCAGGGCGTAGATCAGCGTGAGCATCATGTCGATGCCTCCGGCCGAGGACTGCGCGTACTCCTCGCGGGTCTGGACCTCCGGACTGCCGTGGGCCGCCGCGGTCCGCTCAACGGCGGCCTTTCCCTCGTCGGCGCCCACACCGTCCTCGAAGGCCACGGCAATCAGGGAGTCGGAGTCCTGCGCCCGGTGCGGCGCCCAGGCCGCGCGGGTGACGACGTAGTCACCGGCGAGCTCGGACTGTTCGAAGACGGCGCGGACCGTGAAGGTCTGCCGGGTGCCGTCGGCGAACGTGAGCCGGGTGGTGGAGCCGGTGCGCAGGCCGCGCTTGTCGGCCTCCGTGTCCGACAGTGCGATGCCGTCCGTTCCGAGCGCGTCCAGGGACCCGTCGACCGCTCCGAGGTCCAGGACTTCGGCGAGGGCGGCCGGGTCGGTGACGGTGAGGGCGCGCCCCGCGCCGTCGACCTCCGCGACTCCCTTGCCGAGGCCGACCGCGGTGCGGACCTCGGGCAACCGGTCCACGGCGGGCGCGAGCTCCGGACTGAGCCCGCTGCCTCCGGCACCGAACGCGGGCGCACTGATCGCCACGTCTCCGGCGAAGGACCGATCCACGGTCTCGTCCATGGTCGCCTTCAGCGAGGCGCCGAAGACGGTGAAGAGGGAGACAACGGCGACCCCGGTCATCAGTGCCGTGGCGGTGGCCGATGTGCGCTTCGGGCTGCGCAGCGCGTTGCGCTTGGCCAGCGCGCCCGTGACGCCGCGCAGCCGGTCGAGCGGCGCGCCGATGACACGTACGGCGTACGAGGAGGCGACCGGACCGAGCACCACGAAGGAGACCAGTACGAGGACGGCTCCCGTGCCCGACAGCCAAACGGACGGGGTGACGAGGACGCCGGTCAGGGTGACGGCGACCGCGACGGCGAGCAGCGCACCGCCGGCGACGACCCGCTTCCGGGAGGCCGCGGAGTCGTCGACCGCGGTCTCGCGCAGGGCGGCGAGCGGGGCGATGCGGCCGGCGCGGAGGGCGGGCACGAGGGCGGAGCCGAGGCAGACGAGGATGCCGACGCCCAGGGGCAGGAGCATGGAGAGCCCGCTGATGACCAGCGCGCCTTCGGGGAACGGGAATCCGACGGCGGGGAACAGGGCCTGGAGTCCCGCGGCCATCGCGATACCGCCGACCAGACCGGCCGCCGACGCGACGATCCCGACGACGGTGGCCTCGGCGAGGGTCGAGCCGACGATCTGGCGGCGGGAGGCGCCCAGTGCGCGCAGCAGCGCGTTCTCGCGGGTGCGCTGGGCGACGACGATCGCGAAGGTGTTGTGGATGGAGAACGTCGCGACGAGCAGCACGATCCCGGAGAACACCAGGAGCAGTGTGGTGAACAGGCTCAGGAAGGCACCGGAGATCATGTCCTGGTTCTCGGTGGCGGACGCCTGTCCGGTGATGGCCTCCACACCGTCGGGCAGGACGGGGCGGAGCGCGGCGACGAGTTCCCGCTGATCGGTCCCGGGGCCGGCCCGCACCTGGATGCTCGCCGCCTCGCCGGGCCCGGGCATGAGGTACTTCTCGGCGTCGGCCTGCGTCATGCCGGTGTAGGTCACCTGGGCCATGCCGTCCTCGCCGCCGAAGGTGGCCAGTCCGACGACGGTGACGCGTACGGGTTCGGGGGTGCGCAGTACGGTCGTGTCGCCGATCCTCAGCCCGCCCCTGTCGGCGGTGCCGCGGTTGACGACGACCTCGCCGGGCGCCGAGGGCGCGCGTCCCTCGGCGAGCCGGTAGGGGTTGAGTTCGGGGTCGTCGATCCAGTTCCCCGCGACGGTGGGCGGCCCCTGACCGCCGATGGGTTCGCCGTCGGAGCCGATGAGCTGGCCGGCGCCCTCGATGCGGGGAGCCGCGGCGGCGACCCCGGGGATCCGCTCGATCTGCCGCACCAGGCCGGTGCTCACGGGGCGCCGGGTGCCCTGGGTCTCGCCCTCGACGGTGACCACGTCGGCGCTGCGCACGACCGCGTCCGTACCACTGGCCGCGGTGCCGAACATGCTGTCGAAGCCGGCGCGCAGGGTGTCGCCCATGACGAGGGTTCCGGCGAGGAAGGCCACTCCGAGCAGGACGGCGGTGAACGTCCCGGCGAAGCGCCGTTTGCGGGCGCGGAGCGAGGAGAGGCTGAGGCGCACGGAGGCGCGGGTACGGGTCACGACGACACCCCCGCCCTGCCCGACGGCGCGTCGAATGCCTTGAGACGGTCGAGTACGCGCTCCGCCGTGGGCTCCTGCATCCGGTCGACGAGCCGCCCGTCCGCGAGGAAGACGACCTCGTCGGCGTGGGCGGCGGCGACCGGGTCGTGGGTGACCATGACGACGGTGCGGGAGGTCTCGCGGACCGTTCGGCCCAGGAGCCGCAGGACCTCGTCGCCCGCGCGGGAGTCGAGGTTGCCGGTCGGTTCGTCGGCGAAGACGACATCGGGGCTGCCCGCGAACGCCCTGGCCACGGCCACGCGTTGCTGCTGGCCGCCGGAGAGTTCGCTCGGCCGGTGGTGCAGCCGGTCGCGCAGCCCGACGGTGTCGATTAGGGCGTCGAGCCACTCACGGTCGCCCCGCTCCCCCGCGAGGTCCATCGGCAGCGTGATGTTCTCGGCGACGGTGAGGGTCGGGAGGAGATTGAAGGACTGGAAGACGAACCCGATGCGCTGCCGCCGCAGGAGGGTGAGCCTGCGGTCGTCGAGCGTGCCCAGATCGGTGCCGCCGACGAAGGCGGAGCCGGACGTGAGCGTGTCGAGGCCGGCGGCGCAGTGCATCAGAGTCGATTTGCCCGAGCCGGAGGGCCCCATGATCGCGGTGAAGCGGCCGGGCGGAAAGCCGATGCTCACCCCGTCCAGGGCCCTGACCTCGGTGTCCCCGGAGCCGTAGACCTTCACGGCGTCGACGACCTGAGCAGCTGTGGTGGCCGCGGAGGGTGCGGTGCGGGCGGTGGCGGTCATGCCGCACCGTCCTTCGTGCGGCCGAACTGCTCGTCCAGGACGGAGAGCCGGCGCCAGTACTCCTCCTCGTCGATCTCCCCTGCGGCGAAGCGCCGGCCGAGGAGCGCGATGGGCGAGGAGACACCGGGGCCGCCCTCGCCCTTGCGGGCCTGCCAGGGGGCCCGGCGTCCGCGCAGGACGGTGCGGCGCAGGAGGGTCACACCGCCGATGACGACGGCCGCCCAGATGATCGGGAAGAGGAGGATCCAGGGTCCGGGTCCGCCGGAGTGCGCCAGGGTGTTCATCTCGGTCAGCTCCCTCGTCAGAGGTCGTGGCTCGCGTTCTTCTGTCGCTTACGAGCCTGTCGCGACAAGGGGGCCGAGTCGTCGTACGGCCAGCGGCACTGCGCGTACCCCCGCGGGAGTACGCGGGGGCGCGGGGCCTGCTCCCCACGGCGCTCACGCCTCGATTCCCGAGGTGCTCACGCCTTGATCCGCCGCGGTGGTCATGCCTCGATGGATTCTGTACCTACTGGTATGTACAGTGCTCGCATGAGCACTCCGGACCGTCTGATCGAAGCCACCCAGGAGCTGCTGTGGGAGCGCGGCTACGTGGGGACGAGCCCCAAGGCCATCCAGCAGCGGGCCGGCGCCGGCCAGGGCAGCATGTACCACCACTTCGCGGGCAAGCCCGGTCTGGCGCGCGCGGCAATCCTGCGCACCACCGCCCAACTCCGCAAGGAGGCAGGAGAGTTGCTCGACGCGCCCGGCACGGCGCGGGAGCGGATCTCCGCGTATCTGCTGCGCGAGCGGGACGTGTTGAGGGGCTGCCCGGTGGGACGGCTGACGATGGACCCGGAGGTCATGGCCGGCGACGAACTGCGCGCGCCCGTCGACGAGACCCTCGCCTGGCTCCGGGGAAGACTCGCCGAGCTCGTCCAGGAGGGCGTGGACCAGGGCGAGTTCGCGCCGGGCATCGTCCCGGAGGAGATCGCGGCGGCGCTGGTCGCGACCGTCCAGGGCGGCTACGTGCTCGCACGCGCCTCGGGCTCCCCCGTCGCGTTCGACGCGGCCGTCGCCGGTCTGCTCTCCCTGCTCACGTCTCGTCACCCCGCCGCCTGAGGAGCGCTCCGTGCACGCCATGCAGTACGAGATCACCCTTCCCGCCGACTATGACATGGGGATCATCCGCGAACGCGTCGCCATGAAGGGGCACCTTCTCGACGCATTCCCCGGTCTCGGCCTCAAGGCGTATCTGATGCGCCAACGGGGCGAGCACTCGCCGGTCAACCAGTACGCCCCGCTCTATCTCTGGTCCGCCCCCGAAGGCATGAACGCCTTCCTCCTGGGGCCCGGATTCCAGGGCGTCGTCAACGACTTCGGAAGGCCCGCGGTGCGGCACTGGGCGGGTCTCTCGTACGCGGAGGGACGCGCGGCCTCCGCACGCCCCCGTACCGCCGTGCGCCGTCGCGAGCAGCTCCCGGAGACGGCCGACCCCGGGGCAGCGATCCCCGCCGCGGCGGAGGAGTCGCTGCGGCAGGCCACCCTGCCGGGGGCGGTCGCCACGGCGCTGGCCCTGGACCCGGCACGCTGGGAACTGCTTCACCTCAGCCTCTGGGAGCAGGAGGCGCCCGAGGTGGCGGGTGACCGGTTCGAGGTACTGCACCTGTCCGAACCGGAGCGGGACCGGCTGGACAGGGGCAGGCAGTGGTGAGCACGGTCCGGAGGGCGCTCGGCGCTTTCCCCGCCGGGTAGCTGGGGGGCGCCCCGGCTGGAGCACGTTCTCGGGAAGGGGCCGCCGGACACCGTGCCGACCGGCAATCCGGCACGCGCGTTCGTGTACGGTCCGCCGCCCCATTCGGGGCAGGCGCGGCGGACCACCCCCCGTCCGAGCCAGGTCAGGCGAGCGCGGCGAGCGGGTCGTCGAGCACGGGCTGCCAGGCGAGTTCGGCCGCGCCCACCAGACTGTTGTGGGCCAGGGTGCACGGCAGGATCGGCACACTGCCGCTGCGCCCCCACAGGCTGCGGTCGGCGACCACCGCTCGGAGCCGCTCCGGGTCGGCGTCGAGGAGGTCGCGGTGGAGTCCGCCGAGGATGATGCGGTCCGGGTTGAGGATGTTGACCAGGCCGGCGAGTCCCAGGCCGAGCCGGTCGATCAGCTCCTCGGCTGCGTTGCGTACGGCCGCGTCCTCGTACTCGGTACGCAGCAGATCACCGGCCTGCTTGAGCAGCGACTCCTCCGGCCCCGGTTCCCGGCGGGCGGTGGTGAGGAAGGCGAGCGGGTCGGTTTCGACGTCCAGGCAGCCGCGGCCACCGCAGTGACAGGGGCGCCCCTCGGCGTTCACCGTGAGGTGTCCGACCTCCAGGGCGAGCCCGGAACTGCCGCTGTGCAGACGCCCGTCGAGAACCAGTGCGCCGCCCACACCACGGTGTCCGGTGGCGACACAGAGCAGGTGCTGGGCGCCACGTCCGGCGCCGTGCCGGTGTTCGGCGAGGGCGGCCAGGTTGACGTCGTTCCCGGTGAACGCGGGACCGGTGATGCCCGTCTCGCGGACGCAGTCGGCAAAGATCTCGCGGACGGGCGAGCCGGCGGGCCAGGCGATGTGCAGCGGATTGAGGGCGGTGCCCTCCGGTTCCGCGACGGCGGAGGGGACGGCGAGTCCTGCGCCGACGCAGCGCAGTCCGCTGTCGTGCAGCAGCCGTGCGCCCGCGGCGACGACCTCGCCGAGGACCTGGGCGGGGTCGGCCATGACGGCGACGCATCCGGGTGCGGTGGCGACGATCCGGCCGCCGAGTCCGACCAGCGCGGCACGGAACCCGTCGGCGTGGACCTGGGCGGCGAGGGCCACCGGGCCGGTCTCGCTGACGGCGAGCCGGTGCGAGGGGCGGCCCTGCGAACCGGCTGCGGAGCCGGGGCTGGAGTCGACGCGGATGAGCCCGAGCGCCTCCAGCTCCGCGGCGACCGCGCCGGCCGTGGCGCGCGTGACGCCGAGTTCCGAGGTCAGTACGGCGCGCGTGGGCGCGCGTCCGGTGTGGACCAGTTCGAGCGCGGGTCCGAGCGCGCTGCGGCCCCGCTCCAACTTTGTCCGGGTAGTGGTCGCCTTGCCGTTCATGGGGGCGAGTCTCCCATGATCCGGAGCCTCTGCCGACGCCCAGGTGCCGTGCGGTGCCTGCCGTGGGCCATGACGGGCGGCCGTCTTGCATCCACTGTCCGGGCACCCCTATGCTGAGTTTGTGCCGCAACTAAACAAACTGCGGACGGCCCTACCGGGGGGATCTGGCGGAGACACCGCCCCACCCTCGTCGGCCCGACTCCGTACCGCCCTGACCATATTCTTCGCCCTCGACGGCTTCCTCTTCGCCGGCTGGGTGGTGCGTATCCCGGCCATCAAGCACCAGACCGGCGCCACGGCCTCCACCCTCGGGCTCGCCCTGCTGGGCGTCTCCGCCGGCGCCGTGATCACCATGATGCTCACGGGCAGGCTCTGCCGGCGCTACGGAAGTCACTCCGTCACCGTGATCTGCGGCGTCCTGCTCCCCCTGAGCATCGCGCTGCCCGCCCGGACCCACTCGCCGCTCGCCCTCGGGCTCGTACTGCTGGTGTTCGGCGCCGCGTACGGCGGCATGAACGTGGCGATGAACAGCGCCGCCGTCGATCTGGTCGCCGCCCTCCGCCGCCCCGTGATGCCCAGCTTCCACGCCGCGTTCAGCCTCGGCGGCATGATCGGCGCCGGCCTCGGCGGACTGGTCGCGGAACGCCTCTCCGCCGCCACGCATCTGACGGTGCTCACCTGCGTCGGTCTGTTGGTCACCGCGGCGGCGGGACCGACGCTGCTGCGCCACAAGGGCGCCTCGGCGGCCCCTGCCCCCAGCGGGCCGTCCGCATCCGCCGCCCCGCGGCGGATGTCCGGGCGGGCCCGCCGGTTCGTGCTCCTCTTCGGAGTGATCGCGCTCTGCACCGCGTACGGCGAAGGCGCGCTGGCCGACTGGGGCGCCCTGCACCTGGAGCAGGACCTCAAGGCCACACCCGGCCTCGCCGCAGCCGGATACTCCCTGTTCGCCCTGACGATGACCATCGGCCGGCTCACCGGCACGGCGCTGCTGGAACGACTGGGCCAGACCCGGACGCTCGCCCTGGGCGGCGCGACGGCAGCGGCGGGCATGCTGCTCGGAGCGCTCGCACCGACGGCCTGGCTCGCTCTCGCCGGCTTCGCCGTGACCGGTCTCGGACTGGCCAACATCTTCCCCGTCGCGGTCGGCCGGGCCGGAGAGCTCGCCGGTCCGAGCGGAGTGGCAGCCGCGTCGACGCTCGGCTACGGCGGAATGCTCCTGGGCCCGCCCGCCATCGGCTTCCTGGCCGACTGGTTCTCCCTGCCGGTGGCGCTGACGACGGTGGCGCTCCTGGCCGCTGCCGCGGCGGTGCTGGGGTACGGCGCACGCAACGCCACGCACGCGTGACATCGGGCCGGACCCACGGTCCGGCCCCTGGCAGAATCACGACATGGAGATCGTCGAGCACATCAACTCAGTTTCCGAACAAGGCCGTTCACTGGCATCTGCGGCCGAGGAGGCTGGACCCGGTGCAACGGTGCCGACCTGCCCCGGCTGGCAGGTCCGCAACCTGCTCCGCCACACCGGCATGGTGCACCGCTGGGCTACCGCGTTCGTGGCCGAAGGCCACACGGAGTACCACCCGGACGGCGGTGAACCCGATCTGGACGGGGCCGAGTTGCTCGCCTGGTTCCGCGAGGGCCACGGCCGGCTGACCGACGCGCTGAAGGCCGCGCCCGACGACCTCGACTGCTGGACCTTCCTGCCCGCACCGTCCCCGCTGGCGTTCTGGGCACGACGACAGGCCCACGAGACCACGATTCACCGGGTGGACGCCGAGTCGGCACGCGGCGGGCCGCTCTCCCCCGTCCCGCACGCCCTGGCCCTCGACGGGATCGACGAACTGGTCACCGGCTTCCACGCCCGGCCGAAGAGCCGAGTGCGGACCGACACGCCACGCACCCTGCGGGTGCGCGTCACGGACGCGGACGCGGCGTGGACCGTACGCCTGTCGGCCGGCCCCCCGCAGGCCGTACGCGGCGGGACCTCCTCGGAACAGGAGCCCGTCGACTGCGAGTTGAGCGGAACGGCCGAGCAGCTGTACCTCGCACTCTGGAACCGTCTGCCGCTGTCGGCGGTCACGCTCACCGGCGATCGCGGACCGGCCCTGCTGTGGGCGGAGAACTCCGGGATCAACTAGGAGCTGTCCGGCCGACCATGGTCATGGGCGGTCCGGCATGATGCCGGGATGAGCACCATCGTCGAGTTCTTCACGGCTCCGGATGACGCGTCAGCAGCTCTGGTTCTTCAGACCGGGCCGCGACGCGCATTCGAGTCGCTCTCTTTCGGTAACTTCGATCCCGAAGAGGCTGTGATCGAGTGGGAGTGCCTGTTTGTCGGCGTCAGCTTCGACGGCCTCGTCGAAGCTGACGAGCCTCGTCTCATCGCTGGCCAGCACGATGATGGGTGTGTCGTCTTCGCGATCTCGCCTCGTCTGTCCGCAGCGCTCGCCGAGGCCGAGCGGTCCGAGTTGAAGGGTGCCGCCGCCGCTTGGTCCTTGCAGCGAGCGGAGGACGGCGAGGCCATTGACGCGGAGATCGCCGAAGTGATCCTGAGTGATGTAGCCGATCTCGTCAGCAGGGCCCAACGCCAGGGCCAGAATGTCTATTGCTGGGTCGCGTAGGAGTTCACGTTCGGAGCCAGATTGCAACGGACGCCGTGGTGGCGGTGCCGAGGAAGACATAGCCGCGCTGGTCGTAGCGCGTGGCGACAGCTCGGGACTGTTTGAGGCGGTTGATCGCACGCTCGACGGTGTTGCGCTTCTTGTACCGCTCCTCGTCGAAGGCTGGTGGCCGTCCGCCACGTGAGCCTTTGCTCAGGCGGGCGGCCTGGCTGTCGACCTTCTCCGGGATGGTGTGCCGGATGCCCCGCCCTCGCAGGTAATCGCGGCATGGCCTGTTGCTGTATGCCTTGCAGCCGCCAGGCTGTCTGGCTTTCTGCGGGGACTTCCCGGCCCGACGCGGGGGACGCGGATCTTCTCCAGGACGGGCATGAACTGGGTCCAGTCCGCCCGCTGTCCTGGCGTAACGATCAGGGACAGTGGGCGGCAGCGGCCGTCCGCGCTCAGGTGGAGCTTGCTGGTGAACCCGCCCCGCGAGCAGCCCAGGCCCTCGCCTCCCGCACCACCTCCACCCGGCGGGCGACCAGGCTCTGCCACGGCGTCTCGACCTGGTGTTCCATCCCTGAGGCCCCCTTTGATCCCGGGGCCGGCGGTGGGTCGGTGCGGGCGTCGGCCGCCTGCTGATGCGCACGGACGATGGTGGAGTCGACCGAGATGCCCCAGTCGATCTCGCCTACGGCATCGGCCGCGGCCTGGACCTGCTGGAGCAGACGCTCCCAGGTGCCGTCGGCCGACCAAAGGCGATGGCGTTCATAGACGGTCTTCCACGGACCGAACCGTTCGGGCAGATCGCGCCACTGCACCCCGGTCCGCACCCGGTGCAGGATCCCGTCGATCACCTGCCGGTGATCCCGCCACCTTCCACAACGCCCGTTGCTGACTGGCAGGAACGGCTGCAGCCGTTCCCACTCGGCATCACTCAGATCGCCCCGCCCCATGCCCACAGGAACGACTCGGGCACGGAGTAGTCACATGACCGGCCGGACAAGTCCTAGGGTCTTTCGTTTGGATCAGGCCGGACCCCCGCGAGCCCGGCATGATCCAAACGAGAGGCCCTCGTCCTGATGCGCAACGGGCGCCTCCGCGGCGCCCGTCCCCCCGCCGCCGGGTTCAGCCCTGCGGCCCGTTCAACATCCGTGAGAGCACCGAGCGTTGCAGCGGCCGGGCCTCCGCGTGCACGGCCCGGCCCTTGTCCGTCAGCGTGACACGCACGCCGCGCCGGTCCTCGCTGCACATTCCCCGGCAGACCAGCTCGTCCTTCTCCAGCCGGGCGATGAGGCGCGAGAGCGCGCTCTGGCTGAGATGGACCCTGGAGGCGATCTCCTGTACGCGGTACGCGGCGCCGCCGTCCTCGGCAGCGCCCTCCGCGAGGACGTCCAGCACCTCGAAGTCACTGGCACCGAGACCGTGCCGGTGCAGCGCGCGGTCGAGCTCGCACAGGGTCCTCGCGTGCAGCGCGAGGATGTCGCGCCACTCGTCGACGAGTACCCGCTCGGACTTGTTCCCTGCCATAACCGCACGTTAGCAGAGGAGACACACTTTGTTGCAAGAGAATTAAATGCGCTTGCATTCAATGCACGTGCATGTACTGTCTCCGCATGACCTCTCCGCTCAACGTCCCCGATTCGCAAGAGCGTTGGAGCCCGCGCCTCTGGGGCACCTTGCTGGTGCTCTGCGGCGCGATGTTCCTGGATGCTCTCGACGTCTCCATGGTCGGCGTCGCCCTCCCGTCCATCGCCGACGACCTCGGTCTCGGCACCTCAAGCCTTCAGTGGATCGTCAGCGGCTACATCCTCGGCTACGGAGGGCTGCTCCTTCTCGGTGGCCGTGCGGCCGACCTGCTCGGCAGGCGCCGCGTCTTCCTGATCGCCCTGGCCGTGTTCGCACTCGCCTCGCTCCTCGGTGGACTCGTCGATTCGGGTCCGCTGCTCATCGCCAGCCGCTTCATCAAGGGACTCAGCGCCGCGTTCACCGCGCCGGCCGGTCTCTCGATCATCACCACGACCTTCAAGGAGGGCACACAGCGCAACCGTGCCCTGTCCATCTACACGACCTGCGCGGCCACCGGTTTCTCCATGGGCCTCGTCCTGTCCGGCCTGCTCACCCAGCTCTCCTGGCGCTGGACGATGCTGCTGCCCGCGCCGATCGCCCTGCTGGCCCTGGTGGCCGGCCTGAAACTGATCCC